>PCVQ01000062.1:0-14076 GCA_002796025.1 Candidatus Peregrinibacteria bacterium CG11_big_fil_rev_8_21_14_0_20_46_8 | reverse complement strand
TGCCAACTATAAAAAATGCAGACGCGATGAATGTGTTCGATCTTTCGCGCACTATTCTCGACCTCGCTACCCGTGCACGTGCACGGAAACTCACTGGCGAAGAGATGCAAGATGCGACGTTTACCATAACTTCTATCGGCTCCATCGGCGGCATGTACGCAACCCCGATTATTCCGGTTGGCCAAAGCGCGATTCTTGGCGTTATGCGCATGACAGAAAAACCCGTTGCTATCGACGGCAAAGTTGAGGTCCGCCCAATGATGCCACTCGTCCTCTCATACGACCACCGCATCGTCGACGGCGCAGACGCCGCACGCTTTATGAATGATTTAATTGCGGAGCTGCAGAAATAAAAATAATTATTTCACTTTATAAACACTCTGCGACGGCTTTGGGCCTAATCCAAAAAGATACATATTATATCGATGAATATTTTCTCGATATGCTTTTTTATCGAAAGTATCATGAAATGTTCTGACTTCATTTGCATCAACATGATGTGGGCGAACTACAATAATGTTCTGGCCCTCTATCAGCCCGGCAAGATGCCGAATATGATTTGATCCAACAAGAAAAGCTTTGTCTTTTTTTGCTGTAGCCTCTCCATTAATAATGCCTGCGTATTCTGCATTACGCCCCTGAATAAGGTAATATCTTTCTTCAGTCGCTGCATCTAAAAATTTTTGGTATGAAGGATTATTCATTACAACTTCATCAATAAATGCTTGAACATCAAAATTAGGATTTTGGGCAACTCTCTTTCTCACCTTATTAACCAGGGTAGTTTTAGCATATTCTTGACTCGACCGAAAAAGCTGAGCATCGTATAGAATTTCTAAGCGGGCTAAAAGCTGGGGAAGAATCTCAAAAAGTGCACGATTAAAGGGTGCGGCATTAAAACGTTTTTTTATCTCAATGTGTCTTGAAACATCCTCCACTCCAACAGAACGAACCTCGTCTTCATAGACACCCTCAATAGCAACATTGGCACGATGGATGGCTCCTGTACTCCTATATTGGGCCATCGCATTGAGCGGATACTCTTGTACAGCTGAATATTTTCTATCATGTCGCATCTCAATACTTTTATCGATTCCCTCCATATATTGAGTTCTCACCCCAAGACGATATAGTTGATGAAAAATGTTTAACGCCTCTTGTTGTACTATCCATCCTTCCGGGTTCTCTTTTGCAACATGCGACATCGCAACTAAATAGAGATTCGGACGCGAAGGATCATAATCGAAACCGAAATCCACAACCTCTCCATACGGCTCTACAAGCTCAGCAAGGCGAGATGGAATTTCGGCACGATTAATCGACAGGGGAACTGCCGGATCAAAGATGTTTTGCTGGTGAGTTGCCTTTGTGCTTTCATTTGGTGCTGCAAGATATGCAGCCCCACCCCCTCCAATAACAGCCAAAATTGCTGTGGCAATTTGCCGTATTCGTAAATTTCGCACTGTATGCTGGGCATTAGCTAAGCGCCTTTTCTCTTTCTTTTTAAGATCTGTTCGGCTACTCAGCGTATCTACTATTTTCTTAGCTTTTGCTTCTTGTTCCGTGCCAGCAAAAAAATCTCTGAGTTTCATGTCTTTATATCGTCAGTGGGTAATGATGTTTATCTTGCGCAATGAGCGCCTTACGGATTGCTGCCTTTATTGCGCGCAATTTTTTACGAAGACCTTTTGGAGCACGACCACTACTATTTTTTTGGCGCGTAATTTGTACTGTTTTTTCAATTTTCTTCAATTCTTGCTCAAGCGCCACTGCCACTTTTGTATTCATCCTGGTACCAACTTGCTCCCACTTTTCAGCAAATAAACGAACACCAAAAGGGCCGTATCCTAGCCTCCTCAAAAACGGTTCGTACGTATTCGCTCTATAATGTGCAACGCCTTCTTCTGGGGTCTCCCATTCGGCCTTTGGCGGCTGTTGCCCGGAATGATATGCAAACATTTGTTCGATGTAATGGGCGAGTTCTTGTCCGCGTTTTCCATCTTCGATAGCATCTTTAATTATTTCACACAAAAAAACAGTACTATTTATATTAATTTTTTGAAGCAGAACAGCTCCTGCTGACAAATTGCCCTGGCCAGCTGCATACGCCAAACGATATGGCCCATTATTTTCTGCATAATTTGCAGCCAGAATAAAAACCGGCACACCACTCTGGACTCGTTTTTTAATAACCGGCTCTAATCTATCTGGCGTAGTACCAGTTGCAAAGCCGATCAAAATTATCGCTTCCGCCCGAGTAGTCATTACATCAAAATGCTCTGCAGTAAGGGCAGGGCTTGCTCTAACCACCGCAACGGATGACCGCTCCATTTCTCGCTCCTCAAAAAAGCCCAATTCACCAATATCGTCGGCTGCTAAAAGCCGCTGGCGTAAATCGTCGCGCAAGAAATCGGCTGTTGAAATTCCAATTCCTTCGGGGCCATATGCTTCAGCTTCATTTTCACCTAATGTGTACGGCTGTGCTATTGAATTTTGCATGGCTAAACATTTAGCCATAAAAGCTATAGTATGTCAACATGGAGTGCTTTCCGTATGTCCTTTCTAGAGAAGCTTCTAACCTGTTAATTGACACTCGATAGGCTTCCTAGGAAGTCCACTAACCTGTTAATTTGACTAAATTATATTTTTACAGAGCGATCATCTTATCGCGAAATCCGCGCGGCTGCGAAAAATCCCAATAAAGAAATCGCATACGCTCCAATGGTGCCTCCAAGCACCCCAAAAGCCGGAAACGTATAGATTGCCGCCACCGGATATATAGTAAAAGCCAAAGTTCCAAGCGGCGTTTTCTTCCAAACTTTAAAAAGAAAATCGCTGTCGTAATGCCAGTGCAGAATAATAAAGCTCGAAAGATAGACCGCCGGAAACATGCTAAAAATACCGCCCCAAAATGGACCGAGTGTTTTTGAGAGAAAAACCGTGAAAGTAATAACCGCTCCGGCAAAGGCTGCTCGTCCAAGTTTCTGGGCAAATGTGTAGTGCAGCCGCACATGATTGGTTCGAATCTGCGGACGCACAGTAATAAAATAGTAAGCAAAAAGAGCGAGCACAATGTAACCGCCCAAAGAGAGGAGGAGATTATTAAATTTATAAACTGCGAGCGGGATTGCAAGCAGCAGCCAGACCGAAGTAGCGCCGCCAATACACAGCGCAATCGCTGCACCTTTGTTGCGAATGCGAATTTTCGAAAGATAGAGATACACAATAGTAAAAAGCATAATTATTCCAACCACCAGCGGCGCCAACGGCGCCGCCTCTGCAACTGCCTGCGGCCCGACTGCCCAGCCAATAAAAAAATAGCTGATCGCAACCGTTGATGGCAGCGAAATAATAATTCCCGCAATCCGCTCATCCGCACGCTCGGCAACAAAACTCAATAACGCAATAAGAGCGCCGCCTATAATAAATGATGTGGCGAGCTGAATGAGGAAGAGCGGATAAAACATCATATTTTCTGGCGGTCCGGACGGGACTTGAACCCGCAACCTCGTCCGTGACAGGGACGCGATCTAACCAGTTGATCTACCGGACCATACGTAGTGGCGCAAAGTATATGATACTATACTTTTTTCTTCAAATAAAAATCATGCGCAAAGGTATTGACGGCGCTGTGCTAAAATCACTTCATGAAAAGGGCTTTTTTCTTTTTGCCCGGCTTGTCTGAGCGCTATCGCTCAGGCGGCAACATGGTCATTCAAGATGTTGAACGCATCTTGAGTGAGGATTTAAAATTAGAGAGTTTTTTTGTGACAACACACGAAAAACATGGCGAAGCGCTCTCTCCACAGCAAGCTTTTGAGCTCTCGACCACTCAGAACGGCACCACGTCCGAAGACATTTTTATCGTCACATGGGGACCACTTATCGAAAAACATATCCAAGAGATCCGGGCTGCAAAGCCACATGCGCACATTATTTACTATGCTCAAAGTTTTGGGTGGGGAATTAAAGTACCCGACGATATAACCATTGCCTGCGTCAGTCGATATGTCCTTAGCCAATGGTCGTTAAAAAATCCGCACAACAATCTTGCCTACATTCCTCCACCTCTTGCTCCCTTTATTACACCCGGCCCGCCGCCTCACGAGCGTGAATTCGACTTATTTATCCACACGCGCAAACAGATTGACTACTGCCTAAACCATCTTCTGCCTGCACTCCAACATAGCGAACTCAATATTCGGATAGTCAACGAATGGATAGAACACGAAACATTTGCAGCCGAACTCCGCAACGCAAAGCTCTTCATCTACATTACCGGCACACATAAAGCAGGCCTCTTCCGCCGGCTACCCGCCGAAGGATTTGGATTACCCGCACTGGAAGCCGTAGCCAGCGGCTGCACAGTAGCCAGCAACATTCTCGGAGGTGTAACCGATTTTTTAACCCCTGGCGAAAATGCAATTAAACTTCAGACAAAAAGCGTCCATGACGATATAGAAAAAATTACGGCAGCAGCAAAAAACTTTTCGGCACATTTTGATACAGGTCAGCGCAACGCGGAACAAGTCATCCAGCACTATTCGCGAGCACAAACCGCACAACGCTGGCACACGCTTCTTCAGCTTTAAAATTAACTCAATTACCTTTAAGATTCGATTACTACTTAATTAATTCTGCACATATGAAACTCTCTCTTGTTGCCAAGCCGAGTGCGCGCGCGGTCGTCATCTATCCCGTCTATTCAAAAGAAAAGCCGCATGACGCCGCCGTTGCAAAATTCATCCAGCAACTCGAGAAGAATAAAGAGTTCGAGGCGAAATCGGGCCAGCTCTTTTATAAATATGACGGCATCAGCAATTTGGCCAGCAAAGTTATCTTTGTAGGAATGGGTGAAAAAAAGAAGCTCGACTATGCCGCGGTACTCGATGCCATTGCAAGTGCCGTAAAGAGTGCAAAATCACATAAAGAACACACGGTTTGTATTATAATGGACGATGAACTCGGAAAATTCGGCCAGGCGGTAGGGGAGGCGGCAGTACTCGCAAACTATAATCAAGCACGCCAATGGAAAACTGGCAAAAGCGCAAAGACTATTCAAGAACAGCATATCGACGTGCTGGAAGTTACAGATGTAAAAAAGAACAGTGCGGCGCATCACGCAATAGAAAAAGGAATTCTTATTGCTGAAGTAAAAAACGATTTGCGCGACTGGATCAACTCACCTCCAAACATCGCAAATCCGGAATTCTTTGATCAGCGCGCAAAAGAAGCGGCAAAGGCCAGCGGCGCCAAATTAAAAATTCTCAAAAATAAGGAATTGAAAAAACTGGGGTGCGGTGCAATTTTGGCTGTGAATCGCGGCTCGCCGGATGATGCGCGCCTCATTGTAATGGATTACAATCCGCACGGTGCAAAAAAAGATGAGACTGTAGCACTTGTAGGAAAGGGGATTATCTTTGACTCCGGCGGCTATAATTTAAAGCCAAGCGGACACATCGAAGATATGCAACTCGACAAGTCGGGCGCTGCAACAGTCATTGCGTTTGCGCGCCTTCTTAAAAAACTCAATATTAAGCGGCGCGTTATTATTACGTGTGCAATGACAGAAAACCTCATCGGCCCGCTTGCACAAAAGCCATCAGAAATCATCAAAAGTTATTCCGGAAAAACCATCGAAGTTACCAACACCGACGCAGAGGGGCGCTTGGTACTTGCCGATGCGATCGCATATACCATTAAAGAATACAAACCGAAATATCTTATCGATCTCGCGACACTCACCGGCGCCTGCATGGTAGCTCTGGGCTATCGTTATGCCGGCCTCTTCGGTAACGACAAAGAGCTCGCAGAAAAAATCCGCAAAGCGGGTGACGAAATTAATGAAGACCTCTGGCCTATGCCGATTCACAAAGAGCACCACGAGCAAATTAAAGGAACCTTTGCAGACATTCAAAATACCAGCACTGTCCGCTATGCCGGCGCCTCAACCGCAGCAGCCTTTCTCGAAGAGTTTGTCGATAAAAAGACCAAGTGGGCGCATCTCGACATTGCCGGTCCCGCCTTTACACAAACGCCTAAAAAGTACGAAACCAAAGGCGCAACCGGATTTGGACTTCGTACACTTGTGCGCTTTATGGAAGAGCTAGGTTAACTTTTACATTGTTATGCGCATTGGTATTGACGCCCGATTTTACAGTTCCGCATTTACTGGCATTGGCTGCTATGTAAAAGAACTTGTGGAACATCTTGCAAAAATCGACACTCGCCACGAGTACATACTTTTTATGAACGATCCTTATTATCGTGAATTTGAAGTGCCAAATAAACATTTTAAAAAAGTACATGCCGGTGTGCCGCACTATACATTTGCGGAACAGTGGAAATTTGCCCAAATGCTCAAGCGCCACAATCTCGACCTCATGCACTTTACTCACTTTAATGCACCGCTTTTATACCGCCGCCCCTCAGTAGTAACAATTCACGACCTTACGCTCAGCTTTTATCCGGGTCAAAAAATGGGCCACCCCATATATCAATTTGCATACAATCTTGTTATTCGCTCCATTGCCCGACGTGCAAAAAAAATTATCGCGGTTTCTGCATATACAAAAAAGGATGCCGTCAATTTATTGAATATTCATCCGGAGAAAATTCAGGTTATTCACAATGGGGTAGGGCATCGTTTTCATCATATTACCGATCAGCATCTTCTCGAAACGTTTCGAGAAGATTACGGCCTGACTAAACCATACATTCTCTATACCGGCGTCTGGCGCTCACACAAAAATCTTGTAAATCTTATTCGCGCCTTCGCGGTTCTCAAAAAAGAGCATGGCTTTGAAGGCTGGCTCGTTATTAGCGGCAAGCACGATCCATGGTATCCCGAAGTACAAAATACTGTTGGCAAAGAGAAGCTCGAGGGATCAGTACGGTTTACGGGCCACGTGCCGGACAATGATATTGTATTACTTTATAATGCGGCGATGATGTATGTGCTGCCCTCGTTTTATGAGGGCTTTGGTCTGCCTGCGCTTGAAGCATTTGCGAGCGGCGTGCCGGTGTGTGCTTCGGAAACATCTTCGATTCCAGAGGTGTGCGGCCGCGATAATGCCATCTTTTTTAATCCTCACGATGTTCATGATATGGCCGCAAAGATGGCCGAACTTACAAAGAGCGAAGAAACGCGAAAAAAATATCGTGAAAGGGGCTTTGAGCGGGTAAAAGAATTTTCGTGGGATAAGATGGCACGTGAAACTTTGGAAGTATACAGTGAAGCTCTACAACAATAATTTTGTAAATGTTTACAAAGCTTTCTCATCTTTTACCCAGAACCATTAACCGAAACGGTTTGCGTGGCACCGTAAATGCCGCAATGGTATGTGTACAATACGAAAAAATCGCGCCAGAAATCATCCACCCGGAGGCGCTTAAATATACGCATGCCCGAGTATACAAAGGAGGAACGCTAATTATTGGCGTGGCAAATCCGGCTTGGGCACAACGAATAAAAGAGCGGTCGGCGGAACTTATAGAGATTTTAAACAAACGTCTCGACGGCCCTACGATTAAAGAAATAAAAACCCGGGTAACGGTGAATTTGCATCAGGAGATGCGGGAGTAAAACGCTATTTACAAAATATGATACTCATGTATTATATACATCCGCATGAATAAACCTTCTGAAATTGCAAAAATTCTTCTGCGTGCTGCACTCGGCACAGCCCCTCTTGCGGCAAATGCCTGTACAAGTGAGCAACAAACAACAAAAGCTAAGATAGAAGATGTCATAACTCTACGCCCCGAAGGGGTGGAGATTACCTACAACATATCACAAGATGTAATCGATTTTCTGACCAAATTCGATATATATATCGTTGATGACGCCCTAGAAATTCATGGATTAGATACTGCCCTTGATTTTGATCAAAACACTAAAGCTGTTACTGCAACGAAAAGAGGGGAAGCCGTTATTGTCGAAATCAAAAACTATTCCGGTCCAGCAAACATCCTCACCATAACGAATGATCGTATTGCGCTTGATAATGAAGAAATTACATTTGGCGACGAACAAAAATCCTTCGGTGCGATTCGAAACGGACCTGTACCGAAGCCAGTTCAAGATTTGCTGAATAAATACGGAAAAAAAGGATGGGTATACAAATCAGAAACTAATGCAGCAAATGAATTTACGCTGAATGCATCGGTAAAAGGGCGTCAACCGGTATGGGGATTTCTCGATGGAAAATTTTATCCAGTTACCTACACAGATGACGAACGATACGAAAGTCAGGAGGAATTTGAAAAATACTTGAAGGCGATACCTTACCGAAAAGAAAAGCCTAAATACCGTTGACTTTTGCCTTTCTATTCAGTTAAACTAGCCCGCGCTATGTTACGAATCCGTTTTTCACGTACCGGTAAAAAAGGCCAAGCAAGTTTTCGCATCATTGTTGCGGAGGCTCATGCCCCTGTAAAAGGGCGTCACGTCGAAATTGTCGGGCACTATATGCCAACCCGCGACCCCAAAATCGCCGAGATTAAAAAAGAGCGTGTTACCTATTGGATTAGCAAAGGTGCCATTCCAACAGATAGCGTTGCCTCTCTTTTAAAGAAGGAAGGCATGGAAAACATGGATAAGTACATCGTAAAGCCACGCGATCTTAAACGAAAAAAGAAGAAGGGCGGCGATGAAGAGGCACAACCTGTTCCAACAGAAAGTGCTGCGCCAAAAGCAGCAGCCCCAGCAGCCGAAGCTCCGGCACCTCAAGAAACAAAGGAAGAAACCCCCGAACCACCTGCCGAAGGTGAGACAAAGGCAGAGGCATAGTCCCTCCTTCACTTCTCATCTTTCACACCTCCCCCTCTTTCCTAATCCTTTTCTATTATGGACCCTCAAGACAGCGCTCAAGGTGCAGACATCCATTTTGTCGAATATATCGTTAAGCAGCTGGTAAATGACCCCGATAATGTAGAAATTACCCGCGGCATCGACGAAATGGGCGTACTGATTACCTTAAAAGTTTCTAAAGAAGATATGGGGCGCGTCATCGGAAAAAATGGCCAAACTGCAAAAGCAATTCGAATTCTTCTCCGAATTATTGGCTCTAAGAACAACTCGCGTGTTAATCTAAAAATAGTAGAGCCAGACGGTAGCGAAGTTCCGATGTCTGAATAATATATGCCAAATCACACTACACTCATATCGGATACCCAAAATATAAGCATTCAAGAGCTTATTAATAAGGGAATCGCCTATGCGATTATTGTTGCCGGCTTTCTGTCGGTTGTCTTTATCTTTATCGGCGGCATTTCTTTTATTCTTTCCGGCGGTCAAGAAGACAAGATAAAACAGGCCGTTTCTACAATTCGCTATGCGATTATCGGACTTATCATTACGATTCTTTCGGTCATTATTGTAAATGCAATCGGCCGTGTTATCGGCATTAGCACAGCGGAGTACATCAATTTCTCCGAAATTGTCCGGCTTATTCAAGACATAAGTGATGGCTTCCGCACGAATGGCGGCGGACCGAATACACTTCGATAAGTTTACGATAAACTCTTTATCAAATTTTCCCAATCGTACGGAAATTTGTATGTTTCGCGTGCACGCACAATAGCATCGAACATCTCCCATTGATTCGGCGCAACAAAATAAAAACCGTCTCCCTCTTCCTGAATCGGATTATAGTCGACGGTCGAGGCTCCATTTTGTTGTGCCACCGGCACGCATCCGAATTTACGAATGTGCGTAGGGTCGGTATGAAAGTCTATTACAAAATCTGCTGCCGCACATGCGGTATCAAATTTCTGGGGATCTAAAAAGTGCAGATACTTTCCTTGCGGCAACTCCTTAACCATAGAGTCCGGACATACAACAAGCGTTGTGAGCTGAATTGTTTCGAGTCCGAGCAGCAGTCCTTTGCACTCTTTTAAAAGCTCTTCCTTTTTAATTCCTTTTACAGTTGGTCGGCCGCCATTCAAATGTACAAGTAAAACCGGTGTGCGCGGAAAGAACATTTTGCCAAGCAGTTCTCGCTTTTGTTTTGCTTTTTGTTCTATGAAAGTCTGGTAGGAAGACATCCAAATAGTATAGCAAAATCAGGTGAATTTAACCAGGGTAACGAACACTTTTTTATGGTAGCCTACGCGCGTATGGAAAAGCTTATTTTAATCGACGGAACCGGACTGATTTTTCGCGGATTCTATGCGATCCCGCCATATTTTAAAAATAAAGAGGGCGTACAAACAAATGCCGTATTTGGCTTTACCTCAATCATTCTCAGCATTTTAGAGCAGTATAAACCGACACATATGGGCATTGCCTTCGATGTTCGGGGGAAGACATTCCGGCACGAAGCATATACAGAATATAAGGCTACACGAGTGGCCGCCCCCGACGAGCTATACTCACAAATCCCGCTATGTAAAGAAATCGTCGATGCATTTGAAATTCCAAAATTTGAATTGGAAGGATACGAGGCCGATGATGTTATCGCGACCATTGTTAAAAAAGTAGGCTCTCGCCAAGGGCTGCAAACGCTTATTGCCACTGGGGATTTCGATCTGTTTCAGTTAGTGACCGACCGCGCCTCGATTTTATACCCTACAAAGGGATTTCGCGGTGCAGAAATTATGGACCGGGAAAAGATTTTTGAGAAATATGGAATTTTCCCCGAACAAGTGTGCGACTACAAAGCCTTGGCAGGGGACAGCTCAGATAACATTCCCGGCGTGCGCGGCATCGGCCCAAAGGGCGCCAAAAAATTATTGGATGATTTTCAAACGCTCGAAAAGATTTATGAAAATATCGACGCGATTAACGGCGCAACAAAAACAAAACTCGAAGATTCAAAAGAGAATGCATTTATGAGCAAAAGATTATGCATACTCGACGAAGACTCGCCAGTGCCGTTCGATATCGAGGCGTGCCGCGTGCACGAATTTAATGCAGCCCGCGTGCGCGAAGATTTTGTGAAGTTGAATTTCAATAGTTTACTGCGCAGGCTCGAAGTGTTGTATCCCGAAGTTCGCGGGGCAGAAAAACAAAAGCCCGCCCCCCAAGAAGAGAAGCAGGCTTCGCTATTTTAAATCAATATCAATAGAGCTGACTATGATTTCCAATCTTAAGCAAAATCACTATAAAGTAGTTCTTTTCTTGCTTGAATATAATTCTTAAATCAAAAGCTGCATCTATAGAATTACAGCCTTTATATTTTCCTTTTAAAGGGTGATTTCGCAGTCTTTCATCAAAAGGATTTTCGTAAAATAAAGAAATTGCAGTATCGACCAAAGCTTGCTTCTTGGAATTTAACTTCCGGTATTGCTTTGCAAAATTTTTATGCCTAAATACTTGCATTATCTCTTTAAGCTAGCCGTAAACTCCTCAGCTGAATTAAATGGCCCCTCAATATTTTTACCTTGTGCCACATCTCGCAATGCTTCATCCAGCTCCTTATCTTTGACTACCATAACAGTTGCGATTTGAATTTTACCATCAGCAAAATCATTTAAAAGAATGCGAGCTACTCCCGAAAGAGAAAGGTGCATCTTTTTCGCCATTTGTTCAGCTTTCTTCTTTGTTACTTTATCTATTGAAAGTGTGGTCTGATCTTTAGCCATGATTTTTATATAAAAAACTATATAATTACATGTTAATTATATCAAAATTGGGCAATACTAGCAAAACAAAAGCCCGCATCTCAAGAAGAGAAGCAGGCTTCGCTGTTTTAAATCAATTTATTGGCCACGGGTACCTGAAAACTTCACACGTACAACGTCCATTTTTCTTGCGAAACCGTCAGAGACACAGCGATCAATAATTTGTGTCCCCCTTTGTGTACCTGATGAATGTGATTTTTTTACTCCGCTCATTTGTTCAAATTCAAGGCCATCTAATATCTCGCCTGTCTTCGCTATGCCTTCATTCCCGGCAGCGGTGCGGGCCAAAGAAGTGTTTCTTTCACTCTGTTCGCGCACATGAATATATGTACCATTCGGCTGAATTCCGAGATACGCTGCCTTGAGTTGTCTTAGGCACCACGCAACAGGATTAGAGTCTGCTGCTTCTTGCGATATAGATCCGGAATCTACGGGGTTTTGTCCAGGAGAAAGCGCTTGCGCACATACCGTTGCCTGCCCATCGGGCTCAAAGTGCACGCCGTATACTTCGGCATACTTAAGTGGAACGGTAGATTTTAGTGAAGAACTATCATAGGTCAGTGCCGTCTCTTCAACCGTACCATCTTCAAGACCTGCGGCTACCTTTGCTGCCACACGTGCACGATCACGAGCCTCCCATAATTTTTTATCAGTTTCGCAAACCGCTTCCGCAGGAGTTGCACCGATCTGACCTAGTGCGGTTACATCGCGAACAAAGGGACGCGCCCCTAAGGCGTTCTCTGGTCCGGTTGTTTTCCCTGCGCAGGCAGCCAAAGCTAAAGAAGGTAAAAGTGCTGCTTTTCTCATATATTTAAAAGGTTAGTAATTAACGAGGCTACCAACCTTAACATATCGCGAATAAATGTCAAGCCGCAAATGACATCACTTTTCAAAAGTATCTATCACTAACTGACGGTGCAAGAGTGGACGCTCAATGCGCTGCCCGGTTTCAATAGCATTATCTATCGTTTCGGGACGCAAATCGTCATATACGCGAACCATCTTTGCGCGATAGCCAATTTTTGCTCTCACCGGCTCGCCAACCACAATATAAATTTCGCCCTTACTAGAAGGATAAATCAGCAAATCCTTTTCTTTGTGGGAGTAGTAGAGTGTACCATTCTTCTCTACGAGTCGGTCTTTAAGTGCTGGTGCCACACGAAGTTTTTCAAATGCTCCCTGTTTGGTTTTTGTAACTTCATCCGGTGTTGTGTCTCCGGCCTCGCGCTTTTCCATCTCCCGATCCTGTGGTCTTGCTTTTTTCCAATCTTTTGCTCTATCAATTATTGATCCCAATCCTGCCGCCTCTGCTTTCTTGCGCAATTCTATTGCCTTAGCCCTTGCTTTCATGATCCAGTCTTGGCGTCCCGGCTTTGTTTCTAATTCAGCATACTTTTCGTAGCTATTGGCAGCAGCTGCCCACTCACCTTGACGCTCAAGCGTCATTGCAAAACCGTAATATCCCTCGGCATCATTTGGATATCTGCTAATATAATCTTTGTATGTAGAATTTGCTTTCTCAAGGTCTCCGCTTTCGCGATACGCATACGCAAGATTAAAATGTGCATACTGATTACTCGGATCAAATGAACGAGCTCTTAGAAAAGCGGCCGCGGCAGCTTTGTAATCTTTTTTCTTCAATGCTTCGTCTCCCTCTTTCGAATAAAGCTTAGCGGCTTCAGAGGGGGAATCTTCTGATTCATCGTCAGCGGCTTCCGGTTCCGGCTCGGCCTCGCGGCCATCTTTTTCTTTCAGCGCTTGCTGCTCTTCGTAACTCTTTTTAACTCTTTCTTTAATTTTTCCCGGGTCACTTGCTGCTGCATCCAATAAATTAACAGTCAGCGTAGAGTCCTCCACCAAAATATAAATTTGATTTGTATTAGACGCGGTTGTGCCCGGAACAACGTCGAATATTTTTTCTTCTTGGTCCGGTCCCTTGTGACTGTAATAAAAAGAAGCGTCTTCCTCACGCTGTTTGATTAATCCGCTGGTAAAGAGCGGATGCCGCATTAATGTTTCTAACGTTGTTTCTCTCGGACCTTTAGACACTTCTTTTTCTGCCTCAGCCCGAGATGGAATTGGAGGAGTAATATCATCGGGCTCATCAGTCTGTTTATATGTCTTCAAACGTTCATAGTCCTCTTTAACTTTTTCTTTTACCTTTGCCGGCGCACTCTCTTCTGGGTTAGTTAAATCAATAGACACAATAGACACCCAACTACGGGCACGAAGTTCAACACCAATATCGATCATATTCTTATGAGCCTCTGTTTCACCTAAAGAGACCTCAAACCACTCTTCTCGTCCGTCTGGCGCATGGTAAGTATAGTAATACGAACTATCGCCCTCTCTTTTCTTTATCAGGCCTGTTGTAAAGAGCGGATGGCGCTCTAGCGTCTCTCTTGTTATTTCCAAAGGAAACTTGCCGGGTGATTCTGAGGGCTCGGGTTC
>PCVQ01000026.1:52820-54353 GCA_002796025.1 Candidatus Peregrinibacteria bacterium CG11_big_fil_rev_8_21_14_0_20_46_8 | reverse complement strand
TTACTCACCGCCGATGCAACGAGTGAAGATCGTGTGGTCATTGAAGTAAATGAGTGTGAGGAGATGGGGATTCACGTGTTGCCCCCCGATGTGAATGAGTCTCTGGCTGATTTCACGGTAGTTGATCCGCAGACAATCCGCTTTGGATTGCGCGCTATTAAAGGTATCGGCGATCAGCCGATTGCCGAAATTATTCAGGCACGTGCCAATAATGGACGCTTTACAAGCCTGGAAGATTTTTTCCGTAAAATTCCTTCTGACGTTGTGAATAAAAAGTTAATCGAATCGCTCGCTTATTCCGGTGCACTCGATGCGCTCGGAGAGCGGAACGCCATTGCTGCGAGTGTTCAAGAGATAGTTGCCTTTGCTAAGAGCGTGCACGATGTTCGTGCCACCGGCCAGGGGGATCTTTTTGAGGCACTTGGTGAAGAGGAGCCATTCCAGCTGGAAACTTTTCATCTTAAAAAGGTAAAGCCGGCGACTCGTCTGGAAAAATTGCAGTGGGAAAAGAAGTTTTTGGGACTCTTTGTAACCGGACATCCTCTGCAGGGGTTAAAGAGCTATATGGCTAAAAAAGCAGTTCCGATTGGTGCTCTAGAAAAAAAGCATCTCGGAAAAAATGCACGCTTTTGCGGCCTGCTCACAACGGCCAAGCGCATTACTACAAAGAGCGGCGCATACATGATGTATATGACACTCGAAGATTTAACCGGCCGCATTGAGGGAGTTTTGTTTCCCCGCGTGTATCAGCAATTTGGCGGACAAATTCAAGAGGGTGGAGTGTTGTCTATGGAAGGGAAGGTAGAGAAGCGTGGTGACCGTCTCCAATTAATAGTTGCTGCGGTTAAGCCGGTCTCGCTCGATTCTATGATCGAAAATGCAAAAGAGAGCGGTGAATTTGATGTGAACGAAAAGTATGTAAGGGTGAGTAATGAGCACCGAGTTTTGGATGAAGCAGATGCCGCCGAAGAAAAGCCGCCGTACGTGATTCAGCTGACAGAAAAAATGGATCCTGAATCCCTTGCGTATCTCAAGCAGATGCTTATGTCCAACAAAGGTGAGCGGCGAGTTATTTTGAAGATTAAAATGGGAGCAGTAGAAAAAGAGATAGCTGTCCCTTTTGGGGTCGAAATTTCTCCCCAGTTGGTGAGCCAGATCGGGGCGATTGCGAAGTAGATCCGATCTGTTTTTGGATCTAGCCAAAAACGCGATAATTGTGCTACCGTATGGCTCATGTACCGTACACACACTTGCAATGAATTGACTGCAGCAGACGAGGGCAAAGAAGTAACATTGTCGGGTTGGGTTATGAGCCGACGCGATCATGGCGGGCTTATATTTGTAGATCTTCGCGACCGCTATGGGATAACGCAAATCGTTACCGATCCCCAGGCGCATGCCGAGGCGCATAAGGTTTTGGATGGTGTGCGATCTGAATATGTTATTAAAGTAACCGGCACAGTCCGTGCTCGGCCTGCGGGCATGGCAAACGACAAGCTTGCAACCGGTGCAGTTGAGCTTTTGTGTAGTAGT
>PCVQ01000026.1:35933-52811 GCA_002796025.1 Candidatus Peregrinibacteria bacterium CG11_big_fil_rev_8_21_14_0_20_46_8 | reverse complement strand
GATGTGGATGTAAATGAAGAACTCCGCTTGAAGTACCGTTATTTAGACATGCGCACCGACCGAATAAAGAACAATCTCGTGAAGCGTCACAAGCTCATTAAATTTATCCGTGACTTTTTGAGCGAGCGCGACTTTTTGGAAGTCGAGACGCCGATGCTTATTAAGGGCACACCGGAAGGCAGCCGCGAATACATTGTGCCGTCGCGTTTGTATCCCGGAACTTTTTATGTTTTGCCCCAGTCGCCGCAACAGCTTAAGCAGCTCTGTATGGTTGGCGGCTTGGACCGTTACTTCCAAATTGCCCGCTGTTTCCGCGACGAAGATCAGCGCGGTGACCGCCAGCCGGAGTTTACGCAGCTGGATATGGAAATGTCGTTTGTTGAGCAAAAGGATGTTATGGAGATTAATGAGGCTTTGATGATGCAGCTGGTAAAGGAACTGTGTCCGGATAAAAAGCTGCTTTCTGACAAGGCGCCGGTAATGTCGTGGCAAGAAGCCATGGATAATTATGGTTCCGATAAGCCGGATATTCGTTTTGATATGAAATTTGTTGATGGCACAGAGATCTTTAAAAAATCCGAATTTAAGGTTTTTGCCGATGCTGCGAATAAAGATGGTTCGGTAATTAAAATGATGCGTGTGCCAGGGGGCGCAAAATTCAGCCGCAGTGAAATTTCTAAATTTGAAGATGTAGCAAAGATTTATCGCGCTAAGGGTTTGGCATATGTTTCGATGCAAGAGGGAGAGTTGAAATCGCCGATTCTTAAATTCTTTAGTGAGGCTGAAATAGCTGCATTTAAAGAGACAACCGGAATTGCAGAGGGCGATATTGTTCTGTTCGCAGCAGATGACTTCCGTACTGCATGCGAAAGCTTGGGCGCGGTGCGTTTGGCCGTTGCAGATCAGCTTGGTTTGCGCGATCCAAACCTCTTTGCCTTTTGTTGGGTAGTCGACTTTCCAATGTTTGAGGTGAAGATAGAAGATGGCAGCGTCTCTGCGGCGCATCACCCATTCTGTGATATTAAGCCCGAAGATGTTCCCCTTCTCGATTCTGATCCCATGAAGGTGCGCGCAAATGCGTACGATTTTGTACTCAATGGCGTAGAGGTTGCAGGCGGTTCCATCCGTATTCACAAACAAGAACTGCAGGCAAAGATTTTCGATATTTTGAAGATTTCAAAAGAGGATGCGCAGAAGCGCTTTGGTCATATGTTAGAGGCATTTCAGTTCGGCGCGCCGCCGCACGGCGGTATTGCGTGGGGCTTAGACCGGGTCATTATGATCTTCTGCAACGAGCCGAACATTCGCGAAGTCATCGCCTTTCCAAAAGATCAGCGCGCAAAAGATTTAATGCTGGGAGCACCGTCTGAATTGCCGACCGAACAAGTCGCCGAGGCGAATGTGAAGGTTATCGAGATGAAGAAATAAATGTATGCTAATAGATCTGACTCACAAATTCACTGCGCAGATGCCGGTCTACCCTGGCGATAATCCGTCGGAGCTGCAACAAGTGAACTTTGTCGAACAAGGAGGGATTGCACATTTTCACATTGCAACTGGTATGCACGTTGGCACTCACATCGATGCCCCCATGCATATGCTTGAGGGTGGCAAAAAAATAAGTGATTATCCTTTAGAGCATTTTTTTGGACGAGGCTGTTTGATAGATGCACGTGGCAAAGATAAGATCGATGTCGATCTGCTCGATGGTATTGAATTGCAAAGCGATGATATTGTTTTGATTCTAACCGGACACGATAAGAAATTTAGAGCGCCCGATTATTTTGATGCCTTCCCTATGCTAACTGAGGCGTTTGCAGAAAAATTGGTGAATGATGGAGTGAAAATTGTCGCACTCGATACCCCAAGTCCGGATGGTGAACCATTTTCCATTCATAAAATTTTACTCGAACGTGATGTGCTCATAATTGAAAACGGTACGAATTTTGATCGGCTGATTGATCAGAAGAATTTTGAAGTTACCGCTCTGCCGGTGAATTTTGAAGCAGAAGCATCACTGGTGCGTCTAGTTGCTAGATATTAAAACTTTATAAAATTACGCAAATTTGAACAGTTTTATAAAGTTTCTGATTCGGGGGCAACTTCAACCATACTATGTAGAAACATAGTGTTGACATCTGTCAAATTCACGAGGTATGCTCTCAGCATCATGAACTTCGCGCACAACAATTCAACAAAGACGACTACCACACCCGCTGTGGGGTAGCTTTGTGAATTAAAAAAGTTCACTGCCCCGCAGGCCAAAATCTTGCGGGGCTTTTTTGTATCTCAAATTTTTATGGATCACATCAGCATAATCAGAAATCAGTCATGTCCAAACGGTTGTAAGGCTGCGGTTCACATTAACAGCCGTGCGCGCAACCGTTTGCAGTGCGCAAAGTGTAAGCGCACTTGGGCAGTGCATAGCAGCGAGTTTTATTTTGGCTTGCGGTCTAATCATGCCAAGGTGCAGCGCGCAATCGAATTAATAAACCAGGGCCGCTCAATTCGGAGCGTTGCCCAAGAGCTGAATGTCAGTCCAGTTTCTGTCCAGCGCTGGAAGAATCGCTATATAAAGTGGCGCGCGGTGCAAGCATGTTCTCTCGTTGATCCTGATTAAATCTATCTATCCCCTATCCATTAACCAATAATCACTATGGAATCACCTAG
The DNA here is from genome assembly GCA_002796025.1 of Candidatus Peregrinibacteria bacterium CG11_big_fil_rev_8_21_14_0_20_46_8. GTDB lineage: Bacteria > Patescibacteriota > Gracilibacteria > UBA1369 > UM-FILTER-53-11 > 21-14-0-20-46-8. The sequence goes on along the minus strand of PCVQ01000026.1, from coordinate 50,141 downwards.
TTTTAAAGGCATTGTCGACGCAGTCGAATTTATTCAAGACCCGAAGATCGAAAATTTGCCGCCACGGGAAGCGGTACCCCTTAGAGGGAATTGTCCAAATATAAAAAGGCAAGATATACAATTTATTAATAATGTACGTGATCGGCACCGATGGGAGCCCGATGTATTGAGAAGAGTTGTACAAATGCCTGTAAAATTGAATCACGATGAAAAATTAGCTCCTGAAGAAGCCCGCGAGCTAATACAACAACTTGAGTGTAATAGTTTTCCACATAATAATCTGGATCTTTCAGGATATCGGTTTGAAAATCTTTTTCTTGGAAATAATTCCTATAATCAAAAGGAAGTTTTAGTTTGTGGAGGAGATTTGAATCTTTCAGATGTTGTCGTTGAAGGTCATTTTGAATTTAATGGAAGAATTGGCGGAGACTTGATTGCGCGCAGAATGAAAATTTTTGGTAGTACTGAGCAATCTTTTGAGATTGGTGGAAATTGTATTCAAGATGAATATTTTATTGGCGGCAATAATTTCCAGTCTGGGAGCATTTCAGGTTTTAATAATCAATTCCGTGCTCGGATAATGGGAAAAAATATGCAGCGCAATTTAAAGGTCGGCGGGAACAACGAACAAAATTTTGTAGCAGTTGGAAGAAGCAATGATCAGAGTGGCATGCAGATTCATGGTGATAACGAGCAGTATGCTATGGAGGTAGCAGGCAATAATGTACAGTGGAGAATGGGTATTGCCGGCTGCAATCAACAGCGAAATATGAAAATTGCTGGACATAATGAACAGGTTAAACTGTGTGTACTAAAGGATAATCAGCAAGATCATATGAGCGTACAAGGTGCTAATCATCAATGCGGATTGTATGTAGGTGGTGCAAATTCTCAAGCTCATATGCAAGTTGGTGAAAAGAATGTGCGAGAAAATGTAGAAATAATTGGATCTGATTTTAAGAGTGGTATGAAAGAAAGTGAGAAGTGTTGTCCCGCATGTGAAGCAAATGGGCCAAAACCACTTTATTATACGGATTAAAGTGATGAAAAATTTTGTCAGAGAAAGTTTTTGGCATCGTGACAATGTAAATCTGCTTGCCGATGAATATGGCCTCGATCCTATTCAAAAGTTTGAAGACCTCAATCATATTTTGGGAGGCCAAGCGTTGCGGTGGGTAGGAGAAATGCGAATTCTAACCCGGCGCGAAATTGCAAAGGTTCAAGTGCTTCTCTCAGAGGAGTGGAACAAAATGTATATTGAGTGCAATGGTGCTCCGACACTTGATGATGCTGCATATGTTCAGGATCGTGTAGATGAAATCAGTGTGAAAATTGCCTTATTGAATTGGCATGCAGATAGAATTCGCCGCCTATCCGGATTGCGAAAAAATTTAGATGCACCGCGCAGGCCGCATCACTTTCAAAATTGGCTCAGAAGAAAAATAGGTGTTCGTTCTGATCGCTTAAGACTTAGCGTGCCACATCCTATTGCGCAACATAGTCCTTGTGGTTGTAATCCGGTTAGCGAGCATTGGCAGCAATCCTATTGGGGCGACAATCTTGAGCTCATGGAGGCCCAGTCTTTTATTGTTGAATGCAGCAGGGACGGCATTTGGTACCACCAACTCTGCGGTCAATCAGTGGCGGCATAGCGTTATAGTAAGCATTTCCGCACTGACACCCGGCTTCTTTTCTGCTATAATTAATCGGAATTTATGGCAATGAATATCATTCTCTCTATTTTGGGTGTCCTCGCTTTGGCGGGGTTACTTTGGTACACCATTCGCCAGCGGGAGAATCGGATGCGTTCGCTGAACATGGTTTTTTTGAAAGTGCTTATTCCAAAAAAGGAGTCCAAAGAAGACCGCGAGCGCGAGTCTGAGGCCCTTAGCGCACAGAAGGATTTTAAAGAAGTTATCGGCACGATGATGCATCTTTTTGAGGCGCTACATGCAATTCATGAGAGCGACCTCACGCAGCTCATTAAAGGTCAGGATTTCTTTTCTCTTGAGTATGCAGTTTTCGATAATCAAATCTTTTTTTATGTCGTCATTCCGCGCTATCTTCTCGAACTCTTTGAAAAGCAGATGACCGGCTTTTATCCTGACGCATACATTGAACAAGTGCCAGATTACAATATTTTTCAGAAAAATTCACATGTTGCCGGCTGTTATATGCAAATGGCAAAGCACTATTCTCTGCCGGTCAAAACCTATCAGCGTATACCCAGTGATCCTCTGAACACACTTACCAATGTGCTCTCAAAACTTGGTAAAGACGAGGGAGCGGCAATTCAAATTATCTGCCGTCCGGTTGGTGACGGCTGGCAAAAGCGCGGGCGCCAGGAAGCAAAAGATATATTTTCTTCGAAACATTCGATTCAATGGTGGAATCCGTTAAGCTGGTTCGGTACTCTCTTTAATGTTGCGGCCCGTGGTTCCGATGCACTTCAGGAATCTAAAGATAATGTGCGCGGAGCAGAGCGCACGACGCCGCTTATTGATGAGCAGGTAAAAGCCATGGAGGAAAAAAATACGAAGCCCGGCTACGAAGTTGTTATCCGTCTTATTACCGCTGCGCCCACAATCCGGCAGGCAAAGGCACAGCTCAGCAATGTGCGCAGCGCTTTTGCACAGTTCAACACAACAGACAACAACGCATTCATGAAGACGAAATACCAATCTACGCGCAAGCTCGTAAACAACTTTATTTTGCGCACACTCAAGCGTTCGTGGCTGATGATTCTGCGGCGAAAAAAAACAATCCTCTCTTCAGAAGAACTCGCAACGCTCTTCCATTTTCCAAATATTAAATTTAACCGCGGTGCAAATATTGCATGGCAAAATTATAAGATTGCGCCAGCGCCGGCGAATATTCCCAAAGAAGGAATTCTCCTTGGTCATAATATTTTCCGTGGTGAGAAACAAGAGATTCGGATGAAGAACGACGACCGCTTCCGGCACTTCTATGTCATTGGTCAGACCGGTACTGGTAAATCTTCGATGCTGAGTGTTATGGCGCGGCAGGATTTAAAGAATGGTGCCGGCATGTGTGTGATCGATCCTCACGGCTCGCTTATCGATGAGACGATTTTGCCTTTTATTCCGCGAGAACGCGCCGATGATGTTATCTATTTTGATCCTTCCGATTTAGAGCGGCCTATGGGTCTCAATTTGCTGGAAGCAAATAGCGAAGAGCAAAAAGATATGGTGGCGCTCGATGCCATGAACATTATGATTAAAATGTTTGATGAAGAGATATTCGGTCCGCGTATCCAGGACTACTTCCGTAACGGCGTGCTCACTCTTATGGACGATCCTGAAGGCGGCGCGCTTACCGATATTGTCCGTCTTTTTACGGATGATGACTATCAGCGTCTGAAGGTAGCTCATGTGAAAAATCCAATTGTCCAATCGTTTTGGAAACATCAAATGGCAAAAACCGGCGCGCGTGAGAAGCAAGAGATGATCCCCTACTTTGCCGCAAAATTCGGCGCCTTTGTAACAAATACGATGATGCGCAATATTATCGGTCAGACAAAGTCGGCATTTAACTTTCTGGATGTGATGCAGAACAATAAGATTTTATTGATGAATCTTTCGAAGGGTCAGACCGGTGAAATTAATAGTAAACTGCTCGGTTTGATTATTGTGAGTAAAATTCAGATGGCAGCTTTGGCGCGCCAGCAAATTCCAAAGGAAGAGCGTCGAGATTTCTTCTTGTATATTGATGAGTTCCAGAACTATGTAACTGACAGTATCGAAGTTATTCTCTCTGAGGCCCGAAAATACCGGCTTGGGTTAAATATGGCGCACCAATATTTGGCCCAGCTTGAAGGCGCGGCGGCTAAGAAAGGTTCCAAACAAGTGAGCTTAAAAGATGCGATTTTTGGTAACGTCGGTACCATTATGTCGTACAAAATCGGCGCACAGGATTCCGAGTATATGGGCAAGGAAATGGCGCCGGTCTTTAGCGATCAAGATCTTGTGAATCTCGATAAATATAAGGCAGTCATGAAGCTCTCCATCGATACGCAGCCAAGCCGCCCGTTCAGCATTGTGCCCGTTAATCCTTATACCGAAGCTGGCGATCACGAGCTTGCAAAGGCAATTAAGCAGTTATCGCGACTCAAACATGGCCGCCCGCGCGAATACGTCAGTCGTGAGATTTTGCGCAGAATTGGTAGCGATGTCTAGAAAACATCACAATCTATCTGCGTTTTTGCAAGATTAAGGCAGTCACCCTATCTAATATATATGGTATAATCTTTAGATTAAAAAAAAACATATGAAAAACAAAATTGCACTTTCGGTTACTGTAGTTCTCGCACTTGTTCTGTTTGTGCCGCAGGGGTTAGCTCATGCACAAGATACACAAACATTTCCCTATACAAAGAGTTTTGTTATTTCCGGTTACTACTCTCCCCTGCCGAATCAAACACGCTATGTGCGCGGCAGCTATGAAGCAGATATTCGTTTAAATGGCAGCGGCATAAACAGCGCAGATAATACTCCAGTGTATCCCGGCATGATTGCCGCGCCTCCGGAATTTCCATTTGGAACAAAGATGCACATTCCTGGCATTGGTACGACTGCAGTTCACGATCGCGGCGGTGCTATTAAAGGAGAGCGTCTCGATGTTTGGATGGGACATGGTGAAGAGGGTATGGCACGTGCACTTGCTTGGGGAAAGCGGCGCATAGAAGTAACCGTATATGGAATCGATGACGCTATAGAAGTTGCGGTTGATATTGCAAGTTTGCCACTTGCGCGGAATGCCGGCATTGTGGTTGGCACTAAGCATTTTAAACAAGATTTAGGACTCGGCTCAGAGGGTATTGAAGTTCGTGAATTGCAGCGCTTACTGCAAGAAGTTGGGAATTTTTATACTGGTCCTCTTAATGGCATTTACGATGAAGCGACACGCGAAGCAGTGCAGCGGTTTCAGTTAAACAGCGGTGTATTGAACAGCACAGATGATTCCGGTGCGGGACACTTCGGGCCCCGGACCCGTCTAGCGTTCGAAACAAAAATAGATGAGCGCCGGGCACAAGAGACTGCGCGTGTACCTCATATAATTATTCAGCCCGGAGTCGCCGGTGATTCCGTTGCTCAATTGCAGGGAGTACTGCAACAGTATACTGAATTCGATACTTCAGGTCTTATAGCTGGTGCCTTTGATGATGTTACAAAGGAAGCACTGATTCAGCTTCAGCTTCAGGTCGGAATTATTCAGACACGTAACGATGCCGGTGCCGGTTACTATGGCCCGCAAACTCAAGATGCATTGCAGAAACTCGTTGCATCCCAATTTGCACCAAGCTTTACAGTAACGGAAGAGGTCGCACCACATCCTGTTGCATCAGGAGGCGTCGCAACAACACCGGAATTTATTGCACCAATTGCAACAGTACCGACTCCTCCCCCTGCACCGCCTGAACCGCCGGCATTTGCACAGCAAATTGTCTTGAACGATGTCGGACCGGAAGTGCGCAAACTGCAAGAAGAGTTGCACCGTCTCAACTTTTTCGGACTCGAACCAACTGGTTATTTTGGCCGGACTACAGAGCATGCAGTATTTAAATTTCAGCAATACCATGGCCTTGTAGAAGATAAGAATTCCTTTGGGGCCGGTGTTGTCGGTCCGCAGACCCGCAATACATTAAATGCACTCGTTGCAGCAAGAAATGGAAAACATAAGCTTATTGCCGCACAGCAAGACAAACGTCAGCTGGTCGATGCCCGCATAGAGACTGAGCGGGAGCTTATAGCCAATGTGGTCACTAATCCGAATGATATTTTTAATAATGATGTCACCTTTGGTGCTCGCGGTGAACATGTAGAGAAGTTGCAGCAGGTATTGCAGCGGCTCGGTTTTTTTAGCGGCCGGGTTACCACTCAATACTTTGGCAATTCAACGAAGCGTGCGCTTATTGCATTTCAGCAAAGTCACGGTTTGAACGCCGATGGAAATCTCGATTTTGCAACGCGCAGGAAGTTGAATGAGATTATTAAGTGATTATTTTATAAGCTTGCTGCGCGCTCGCGCCGTGCGCTCGCAGTTATCCCAGTAATTCTTGCTCGAGTTCAAGTACTTTTTTTTCGAGCTCGGCAGCATGTGCTGTTCCAATGGTTTCGGGTGCATTCCTTTTGCGCCCATCTTCAAGCCGCTCGGCAATGCTTACTATTTCGTCGTGACGTACTCGCTTATCGGCATAGTATACAATCTTTGCTTCAAGTGAATCGAAGCCCTTTTTAATTTGGATAAATTTATGCTGTTCGACTATCTGCGCTTCTTCGGGAAATCCGCGAGCACGCAAAATTTCCGCGGCAACATCGGCGTGATGGCGTCCTGCATATTTTTTGCGCAAATTCTTCCAAAACTCAATCTCTTCATCCGTTACAAGATCATCCCAAACTTCTGGCTCAAAACTTTTAAAATCTACAACACGTACAAGATCGTGGAGTGCTGCCGAATGAAGCACTAAATCTATATCAACTTTTTCGCCGCTCGCTTGAATTTTTTTAGCCAACTCCCCAGCAACTGCCGCTACTGCACCACAATGTCTGCGCACATGCTTCGGAACTTTGAACTCTTCTATGAGTTGTTCTACTTCTTTTTGTGTCATGTATTCAAAATAAATTTGCGTGAGTGTTCGTCAATATATTCTATCATGATTTCGATTCGCTCATTGGGCAAGTATTTGAGCATTCGCTCAGGCCATTCAATGACAACCAGGACTTCTGTACACGCATGGAGAATATCTTCAAGAAAGCCGTAGTCCGGCCCGCTGAGCCGGTAAAAGTCATAATGGTACATACCATCATATATTCGCTGGTATGCAAAGGTCGGGCTCTGTGGTTCATCTGCAATTCCAAGTGCTTTTGCGAGTCCTTGCACAAAGGTTGTTTTGCCAGCTCCCAGATCTCCAAACAGGCAGATAATCCCAGTTTTTTGCCGGGCAACTACTTCTCGGGCGAGTTCATGCGTATCCTCGACAGATCGGGAAATAACAGTTTTCTTATTCATATCTTTATGATATAATTGATAGATTTAATAGCAACAAAAAATGTCAAAAAAATCAAAACAAAAAGAGCTTCTTTTGCTGGAGCCAAAAACGCTTGCTGTTATTATTGTAATTTCTGTACTCACCCTTGTTGTTTCTTTTTTTGGTGAGCAAGGAGTGCGCTTTATGACGAGTGTGCTAACTCCTTTGCCACAGCACGCTCCTTTTGACGGTACTACGTATCCGGTTCCAACCGTTCCAAATTGGGTTAAATTAAGTGCCGAAGAGCGCGATTTCGATTTTGCATCACTATCAAAAGATAAGCTCATGCCAATTCCCGCATATAATGCGAACCGGCTCGCAATTCCGGTAAGTAATCTGAAGTGGAATGATCCGAATGATGATGCAATCCGCAATGAAAAAATTACCTATTCTGTTCCCTACCTTGGCAATTATAAACTCGATGGCTTAGAGCGCACAGGAAGCCATGCTGCAGTCGATATAAAAACACTAACTGGTACTCCGGTTGTTGCCATTGCAAATGGTGTAGTTACTAAAGTGCGCCACGGAAATAGCGGCTTTGGAAATCACATTGTTGTTCAGCATAACAATGTGCCGACCCTCACAGATAAAAATGTTACAACAACTCTTCACTCTTCATATAGCCACATGAGCTTTATTTCAGTAGAAGAGCGGCAGGTCGTTGTAAAAGGACAAGTCATAGGATATGTGGGCGATAGCGGTGCTGCAACAACGCCTCACCTGCACTTTCAAATCGATGTGGACGACGCCCCGTTTAAGCCATATTGGCCGTTTAGTAATTCCGATATGAATGCTGCCGGCTACTCATTTTTTGAAGCAATTAACAAAGGACTTAAACAAGAAAATGGTGTGCGCTACACCATTAATCCAATGCTCTATGTGCAGAAATATTTTGGAGGTCAGGTCTTAGTTGCCGCAAATACTGATACAGTAACGCCTGCCGCAGCAGATCCATACGATAAACTTTCGTTTAAGGTACAAACGGCCGATGACGGCAAAGTAACAGAAGGTTCAAATGTAAAAATTGTCATTCAGGCATTTACCGAAGAGGGATTGCTCCTTTCGAATCCAGATTTTACAGATTCGATTACGCTCTCATTGTTGAATGAAGACCAAGGAACATTGAACATCCGCTCGTTAGATGCAGAAGATCTCAAGAGCGGTATTGTAAATATGATTTTCGTGAGTAATGTCCGGCAAGGCACAAATAAAGTCGTATTGCGCTTCCGCAACAGCGAATTTTCTTCAAATACCATTGAAGTGAAAAAAAAGGCTCCGGAGATTAGTAAGATTTTAATCTTGCCAGAGCGAACAGAGATGCAAGTTGGAGAGAAAATTCCCGTTGTATTACGCTTGCTCGATAAAGATTTAAAACAGATTTCACAAGTTCCCGTGAGCACCGAATTGCTTCTTGGACTATCAAATCCTATAGGAATTTTAGATACCTTTACTGTGCCGGCATTCCGTTTTGTAAACGGTGAAGCGCAGGTGAATTTTACTGCAAGCTTGCCGGGTGCAACAACCGTTGTTGTGGTAGATAGCGTACAACAGTTTGAGTCGCAGGAGATTCGTGTGCTTTCACCGCCAGAGCCGGACCCAGAGCCAGTTGAACCAAGAAACAACAAGGGCTCGGCGAGCGTTTTGACACCGCCGGAAACAGATCCGGTTGAGCCGGCTAATCCGACTGATGCAGCTGACGAAACTCTAGCCCCAGAGCCAGAAATCGCTCCAGAGCTGGTACCAGAGGAGAACACGGATTCAGCTCCCGATGCACCCCAGCCTGAGGAAACTCCTCCGGCACCAGTTGCACCCCAAATAGAAACAGTCTTTACCGATGTTGATGTGAACAATAAATATTTCGCAGCGCTTAAAGCACTCAAGGCTGATAATCTTGTCGCCGGCTACGGAGATGGCAGCTTCCGTCCTACAAATACGGTTACACGTGCAGAGGCAATTACGTTTATTCTTCGTGTTGTCGATAAGGAACTTCGTGAAAATGTGCCCAACATATTTCCGGATGTTGAATCATCTGCATGGTATGTTCGCTTTATTGCAACGGCCTTTGATCTTGGTTTTGTAAAAGGTCATCCCGATGGAACATTCAAACCAGACTCAAATGTAACGATTGCCGAATTTTTCACAATGCTCTTTGAAGCAGCAGAGGCAGATGTTGATCCTCAGATCACCATTGCGCTTACCGGTCAGTATGATCCAAATGAGTGGTATGCCCCATATATTCAGGAAGCGATGAAGAAAGGTGTGCTTGGTGTATTTGAAGGTGTCACCTCTCCCGATCGTCTCGTGACACGCGGCGAAATTGCACAAGTGATTTATACATTGAGACAACAAGAGGGATCGAGACTGTAAGGGAAAGAAGACAAGAATACAGGAAAACAGGATGCAAGAAAGAAAATATAAGTCGCTGTTCTTGTTTTCTTGCTTCTTATTTCCTATCCTGTTTCACGCTTTCCTGTATTCTTGTCTCTGTTGCGTGCGGCCCTGTAGCATAATGGATAGTGCAGCAGCCTTCTAAGCTGTTGATCCAGGTTCGATTCCTGGCGGGGCTACCACAAAAATTATCTCAGAAAAAACTCTACCAAAAGCGCAAAGCTGTTATTCAGGACGTGAAAAATCATGCCGGGCCATATTGAGCGGGAACGGATGAAGATCCAATTAATTATAAGAGCAAGAATAAAGATAATTCCAAAACTCGAAAATTCGAGGTGAAGCCCTGCAAAAATCATTGCCGTAAGGATGCTGGCCAGCCACGGCTTGTATTTAGTGATAAGTGTTTGGAGTAGGAACCCTCGAAACAAAAATTCTTCTACGACCGGGGCTAAAATGACGAGCGTAAAAATTGCAATGATTGTGCCCAGGAGTCCATCGCCAAACCACGGCAAGTGCGCTTCTTGTTCTGCAAAACCGGGAATATCAAATGGAATTGTATTGGTTACAATGGCCATTGCAATAATAAAGAGCAGAAAAAGGCCAAAGCCTTTCAGCACATATTCCAATGTTTTTTTCCAGCCGATGTTTACAAAGCCAAAGTCAGCCGGTTTTGTTCTATAGCGCCGGATAATGAGTGAGTAGACCGGAAGCAAAAAAATTAACTCCTGAACAATGAAGATAAAAAAGGTTCCGGCAACATCTCCGTTTGCAAACGGATCTTCATCAAATACTGCAATCAATGCGATCGATGACAAAAAATACAGCAGCGCAGTTGCACCAACTACGCGCCATAAATCCATCACCTTCCATGGAACTCTTTTCTCCATTACAATTACTCTAACATGCACCTTACCCACGGAGAAGAGCTCCGATACACCTTTCGTCGCCACAAAACACCTTTCTTTTTTCGTTTAATACTTATTGTGCTTATAGCAATTCCCGTCTATTTTCTTGCCTTTCTTATTGGTAGCGCATTTTCGTTTGGTGTCTTAGTGGGATTGCTGGCGTTTGTATCATTTATATTTGGCATTGTGCTTGCACTTTTTGTGTTGAATTATTTATTGGACAAATTGATAGTTACGAATAAACGCGTTATTTATGAAGATTGGCAGGGCTTGTTTCGGCGTATCCAACACGAGGCGAAATTTAAAGATATTCAAGACATTCGCACGCATGAGACCGGTTTTTTTTCAACTTTTCGCATATTTGATTTTGGAACATTAAATATTGAGACAGCGGCATCGCGCACATCGGTTGTCTATAAAGATTGTCCTGATCCGGAAGGCGTAAAGCATAAGATTTTTAGTGAGTTGAGCCGTGCCATACATAAAGAATAGCTATGATATACTTGCGCCGTGATTGAGCGCGAACAAGTATCACAGGAGCGTGCGGTTACCCCTGAAACCACGAGCCAGGATCAGGTGCAGTTTGAAAATACGCTTCGGCCAAAAACACTTGAAGAATATATTGGACAGGCCGAAATTAAGCAGAATCTGCATATTACCATGCAGGCCGCACAAAAACGTGAGGAGCCGCTTGAGCATGTCTTGTTGCATGGGCCTCCGGGCTTGGGCAAGACAACACTTGCTCACATAATCGGCCGGGGTATGGGAGCACAGGTAAAAGTCACTTCGGGGCCGGCTATCGAAAAACAGGGAGATCTCGCCTCTATCCTTACTAATCTTAAAGATGGTGATCTCTTGTTCATCGATGAAATTCATCGTTTGCGGCCGGTTATCGAAGAGGTGCTTTATTCGGCAATGGAGGACTTTGTAATAGATATTATGCTTGGTAAAGGGCCTTCCGCGCGCTCTGTGCGGCTTAATTTGCCCCGCTTTACACTTATTGGTGCGACAACAAAGATGAGTATGCTCTCTTCTCCCCTGCGTGACCGCTTCGGCAATGTATACAAGTTTCAATTCTACGAAGTAAGTGATATTCGCGAAATTATTGTACGTTCAGCGCAAATTCTTGAGTGCGAAATTCAGGAGGATGCCGCTCTGCTTCTTGCACAGTGCAGCCGTCAGACGCCACGTATTGCTAATCGCTTGTTGAAGCGTGCACGTGATTTTGCTGAAGTTCACGATCACAAAGCAATTTCTCTGCAACTCGCCCAAAAATCACTCGACTCACTCGGTGTTGATGCTCTTGGTTTAGATTCCACTGACCGTGATATATTAAAAACAATGATCGAAAAATTTAACGGCGGTCCGGTTGGACTGAATACCATTTCTTCTGCCCTTTCAGAAGAACAAGCCACCATTGAAGATATATATGAACCCTATTTAATACAGCTTGGATTTATAGATCGTACTCCTCGCGGCCGCATTGCAACCGATAGAGCTTTTCAACATCTCGGCTTTTCGATACCATCAAAACCCCAACACAAACTTCTTTAATCCCTTTTATTATGAAAGTTTTCCGCACATTTGGCCTGTTTATGGTTATTGCCGTTCTCCTATCCGGCTGCTTAGGTTTTGCCAAAAAGCAGGAAGTACCAGAAGTAACGCAGGATGAGCTGCCGGTCGCTGAATTTACTGCACTGCTTCAGTCATCCGAAGATGCCGGTATTGTGGGGGCTGCAGGACCGTATTTTATTATTAGCGCAGAAAATGAGCGCGTTTTTATTTCTCATTCCGCAACAGTTAATTTGCCGCGCTATGTGGGTCGCACGGTACAGCTGAAGGGAATTTTTGATGAAGAGGGTGTAGTTGTTGTTGATACATTAAACTCTTTAAGCAATGAAACGAGCCGCAAATCTCTTTATACTGATGCGGCGCTTGGATTGAAATTTCAGTACCCTGAATTATGGAAGCTAGATAAATCTGCGGATGCGGCAGGCAGAACTGTATTGGAAATTGCCGCTTACGATGTCCCCGAAGATAAGAGGGATGCTGTAGACCTCATTACTATTGAACGAACTGAGAACAATAAAAAACAGACTGCGCAGGAGTGGCTTGGATTGAGCGAAGAATTAACTTCTTCAAAACCTTCCGATGAAGGTGCGGTATTTCAAGTAAGTTATATTGGGGCAAATCAGCTTGAAGCGGTAAAGCGCACCGAGGGTGAGGCGAATATTGAACTTGTTGAATTCTATGTTCCGCGCGATGTGTATATGTATCGCTTCGCGCATAGAGCAGTAGATGCCGCAGAGCGAGATATGTACCGCAATGCATTTTTTGAGCTTGTAGCGAGTTTTGAATTTGTTGCTTTGAAGGCCGATGCCAAAGAAGTTACTAATAAGATTGAAGATGAAACCGATCCGAATGAGCCTAAGCCGGTTGTTATGCCAAAGCCAACTCCCGAACCGCAAGACAACACAGATGATGATCCAAGTGAGAATGATGAGACTTCAAGTACCACTGCAACTGAACAAATTCGAAACGCAGTTATTGCAGCAACTCGAAATTCGTTTGAAGGTGCACCGATTCGCTATGAGTTTGTAGCCGATGGTAAGAATGTGCAGTACTTTTATGTTGTATATCGCGATGATGATGACGAGCTTGTGCGTGATCTTCTTTATTTAGAAGAAGCGAATAGAGCAGATTCTAAAATTTCTGAAGCCGCACACTTTGTAGAAGGTTCGGTGAGCGATTGGAAATTGGAAAGCGGTGAAGATACTCAGCGCGGGAAGGCAATCGTTGTTATTAATGTAAGTGATGATTCTGTGAGTGAGGCGATTGAGGTTAAAGAGGGCTATCGCCTGCTCGAACTCAGCCGGTTAGGCGTTTCGATGCAGTACCCTAAAAATATGTATTGGGCACACAATAGCGGAGTGTATTACTTTGATACGAAGCCGATCTCGGGAACAAATAATATTTTTACATTTGCCAAGGATGCCGATGTCGGGCCACATAGCGACGATAGTCGTGGTGAATGTACAGTATTTGAAGAAGAGAGCTATTGCTTTATTATAACTGATTCAGTTGAGGGTGATGCAGATTATGATTTCGACTATATGCTCTCTACGCTGCGGAAACTGTAGATGTTGAGATTTTATTGACGCCAGCAAGTTGGCACTCTATAATGCGGAGTGCTAATTTGCTGGCGAGATTCGTATTAAAAATAATTCCACAAACTATAAATACGTAAAGATATAACAGATGAATCCGTCATTTTACTATGGTATAGTATCAAGAATTCTAATCTCCTCCACTCCCCTACTCGCTTACTCCCTTACTCCTTCTCATTATGTCAGATCCACGATTTGAACGCTTTACAAAGGAAGCTAAACAGGCACTTGTCGTCGCACAAGAAAAGTCCCGCGATGCCGGCCTCAACTATGTTGGGACCGAGCACATTCTTATTGGAATCCTCTCACAACCTCATTCGCTTGGTGCCTCAATTCTTATGAATTTTGGTGTCTCGCTCGACAATGTTTATCTTGTATTAAAGACAGTCGGACGGGCAACAACTGCGCCAAATCCTCCTGGTAAAGGTGGTAAGGGCGGCCTGTCTGGTTTCGCGAAACAAGTTATTGAGGATGCACTTCGCTGTGCACAAGAGTTTAATCATAATTTTGTGGGCACCGAGCATCTCTTATATTCGCTCTGCTCTCAAGATAATACTGCTGCGACGGTTATTTTGGAAAACATGAAGATCAGTCCTGCAACAATTCGTGAGCAGCTCGTACAAATCTTCCGGCGCAATCCAGATCCAAGTGCTCCGGCAGGTGCAGCTGGAATGCCTGGTCAAGCCGCGCCCGGACAGCA
>PCVQ01000026.1:0-35905 GCA_002796025.1 Candidatus Peregrinibacteria bacterium CG11_big_fil_rev_8_21_14_0_20_46_8 | reverse complement strand
AAAGATTTTGCAAAAGAAGGATTTAAACATAAGCAAAGTGCAGCTGCCCAAGGCAAAGAGAAAACAAAGACGCCTGCACTCGACTATTTTACAACTGATCTTCTGGCGGAATGCCGCCGTGGAAAATTAGATCCAGTCATTGGACGTGCAAAAGAAATTGAACGCATGATCTCTATTTTGAACCGCAAGACAAAGAATAATCCCGTGCTTATCGGTGAACCCGGTGTTGGTAAAACTGCAGTTGTCGAAGGTCTTGCACATGCGATTGTTACCGAACAAGTTCCGGAATCACTTCTCGATAAGCGGATTCTTTCGCTCTCGATGGCCTCAGTTGTTGCAGGTACCAAATACCGAGGTGAATTTGAAGAGCGCGTAAAGCAAATTATTGATGAAGCTATTGCGCAGCAGAATGTAATTCTCTTTATTGATGAGTTGCATACTGTCGTTGGTGCCGGAAGTGCGGAGGGCAGCCTCGATGCGGCAAATATACTCAAGCCGGCATTGGCGCGAGGTAAGCTGCAGGTCATTGGCGCCACGACAACAAATGACTACCGAAAGCAAATTGAACAAGATCCAGCCCTCGAGCGGCGATTTCAAACGGTTATGGTCGACGAGCCGTCTGAAGAAGATTGTGTCGAGATCTTGAGCGGCATTCGAAAAGGATACGAGGATCATCACAGTTTATTTATTGAAGATAGCGCTCTTGCTGCAGCGGTAAAGCTTTCTAAACGCTATATTCACGACCGCTTTCTGCCAGACAAGGCAATCGATTTAATGGATGAGGCAGCTGCGCGCAAGCGCGTAAAGGCAAAGGGCAATGTCGAAGAAATTCGCAAACTTCAGCAGCAACTTGCAAAAATAGTAAAGAGAAAAGAAGATGCAGTAAGTGCACAGGACTATGAAACTGCCGCAGAATTGCGCTGCAAAGAGCTTGAAATCGGCCGAAAAATAGAGGAAGCACGACGTATCGTCATCCCCCGCGAAAAGCGAGAAAAAGTAACAGAGGCCGATATTGCAAATATTGTTTCGAGCATGACCGGGGTGCCGGTGAATCGTTTAGTGAAAGAGGACGTCGATGCACTGATGAAGCTTGAAAATACACTTCGCAGCCGTGTTGTTGGTCAAGAAGAGGCAATTAGCGAAGTTTCTAAGGCAATTCGCCGCTCACGCGCAGGTATTGCTGATGAAAACCGTCCAATTGCTTCATTTATCTTCCTGGGCCCTACAGGTGTTGGTAAGACCGAGCTGGTTCGCGCCTTGGCACAAGAAGTATATAACGATGAGAACGCGCTTATTAAGATCGATATGAGTGAATTTATGGAGCGGCATAATACAAGCCGCTTAACAGGTACTACTGCCGGTTATGTTGGCTATGAGGAAGGCGGAAGCCTGACCGAGGCAGTCCGACGAAAGCCGTATTCTGTGATTCTCTTTGATGAGATTGAAAAGGCTCATCCCGATGTATTTAATCTGCTCTTACAAATTTTGGAGGATGGTGTGCTTACCGATGGTAAGGGCCGCAAAGTCGATTTTAAGAATACAATCATCATAATGACCTCGAATATCGGTGCCGAAAAACTTACCGAAAAGGCGGGACCAATTGGTTTTGATCTCAGTAGCGATAAGCTTAAGCAAGCCGAAGAGGAGTATCAAAATATACGTGATGAAATCTTAGAAGAAATGGCTGACTACTTCCGTCCGGAATTTTTGAATCGTATCGATAAAATCATTGTATTTGATCCCCTCACCCACGAGCATTTAAAGGCGATTGTACAAATGAATTTAAGCCGCCTTACAAAGCGTCTTGGTGATAAGCAGATGTCTCTTGATCTTACCAATGCAGCACTCGATTACCTGGCTAAGGTGAGTTACGATCCGAAATACGGAGCCCGTCCGGTGCGCCGCAAGATTCAAGATCTTGTTGAGGATCCACTGACGCAAAAGTTCCTTGAGGGAACTTTAAGCGAAGGCGATCTTGTAAAAATTGGCGCAAAGAAGGATGACGGTTTGACCATCAGTAAGGGACCAAAGGTTCGTAAGAAGGCTGCTGCAAAAAAGGCATAGCGCTTCATTTCCTTTTACACTTGCCTCAATCCCGCTGATACCGTATAGTTATCCCGCTTTGCAAGCGGTGTATCTTTGATGAGGTCGCCAACTGCAATCTATTTTACCCCTAACAACCTCATCGCTTTTACTTAAGTATGTCTGCAACATTAACAAGTGAATCTGCCCTGATGGAAGAGCTCTTGAAGCTCAGTCCTGAATTTACTCGTCCCGTACTTGGCTCTCTTGTAGAGGGTGAAGTTATTGGTGTATATGGAAACAAAATTCTTATCGATCTGTTTGGAGTTGCAACCGGCATGATTGCAGGTAAAGAGGCGCGCGATTCAAGCGGCACGCTTGCTTCAATTCAAAATGGAGATGTTATCTCTGCTTACGTTATTGGTGATGAAAACGAAGAAGGCTATTACGTGCTTTCTCTCTCCCGTGCGAGCCAAGAGCGTACATGGCGCAGTTTTGTGAAGGCATATGAAGATAACGAAGTTATTGCAGTAACGATTCATGAGGCAAATAAAGGCGGACTACTTGTATTAATGGATGGTATTAAAGGCTTTATTCCAGTTTCTCAGCTTGCTCCAATGCACTACCCTCGCGTAGACGGAGCAGATGCTGCAGAGATATTGACCAGATTGCAGCGTCTTGTTGGCCAAAAGTTGAATGTAAAGATTATTAATTTGGATCAAGCAGGCGGCAAACTTATTCTTTCGGAAAAAGCTGCAATGGCAGAAAAACGTCAGGCTGCACTTCAGGATCTAAAGCCGGGTGATGTTGTTGATGGTGTTATCTCTGGTATTGTGAAGTTTGGTATTTTTGTTGCCTTTGACGGCCTTGAAGGCCTGGTCCACATTTCGGAAATCGAATGGGGTCATGTAAAGAACCCTGCATCGTATGGGAAGATCGGCGATGCTGTGCAGGTACAGATTATCGGCATCGAGGGAGATAAGATATCCCTCTCAATGAAGCGTTTAACACCTGATCCTTGGAAGGCAGCAGCTGAGAAATATTCGATTGGAACAGTGGTAAAGGGACGTGTAGACCGTGTGACACAATTTGGAGTCTTTGTAAAACTCGAGGACGACATTAGCGGCTTGATTCACCTTTCTGAATTGAGCCATGAGCCGGTGAAGGATGCCCACAAATTTGTAAAAATTGGTGAGGATATCGATGTAAAAATTATCGCAATTGATCCTGACGACCACCGAATCGGCTTGTCGATTAAAGCATTACAAGAACCGCCTGCAGGTGCGGAAGAAGTAACAACCGAATCATAGTTATTTATCATGTTTCCACAGACTAAAGTACTCCTTCTCGTACGTATTCCTCAGGAAATAGAGAAACGAGCGCGAACTTTCGAACAATTGTTGGTCAATATGCATGAGATTTTGAAACGCAGAAATCTCTCTTTTGAAGTTACATCCTATAATCAGCATATTTACTTCTTTATTTGTTGTGACCGCAATATTAAAGAGCTTATCGAGGGACAGGTCTATGCCCTGTATCCGTTTGCCGAAATTGAAGAATCTGCCGACTATGCGAAGAGTGAGGTTTTAAACCGTGGTTTTGCCGGTACAGAACTAAAGCTTTTGCGTTCAGATATTATTCCGATAAAAACATATACTGAATTTGAAGGTGACTCGCTTGCCGGCATTTATTCAGTAATGACAAAGGCATCCAATCAAGAGCAAATTTGGATTCAGGTTTTTTCTGAGCCGGTTGCAGATGACTGGTCGTTAAATTTTTTCCGCTCATGGAAGATGAAACTGAATCGTGTGAAGCTGTATTTCCGTTTAAAAAATTACTTTAAATTAAAATCTGCGCGCGCTATGCGCGAAATGGAAAATGAGGCATATAAGGCAAAAGCAGAGCATCGTACCTATCGGACGGGAATTCGGCTTGCCTATGTTGCAAGTGACGATGCTACGGCCAGGCAAAAACTTGAGGTCCTGATTAAAGCCTATATGCAATTTAATACGATAGATTTGAATGGATTTAAGCCGATGCGAATGGCTAGAAAAGACTCATTTCTCAAGCGCTATCAGCATCGCAATTTGCCCGAGACATTTCATTTAAGTTCGCAGGAGGTTGCTTCGGTTTACCACTTTCCTCATCCTGATGATGTTCCCCATGTAGTGCATGTTTTGGCGAAAAAAGCCGAGCCACCGCGTGATTTGCCACGTGTTACCGAGACGAGCGGAGATTCTGTCTCTTCATTCGGTGTTACAAATTTTCATAATGAAAATATCACCTTCGGATTAAAGCGGGCAGATAGGCGCAGGCACGTTTACGTTGTTGGTAAGAGCGGTACCGGTAAATCAAAGATGCTGGAGCTGCTTATTTCTGAAGATATTCGTTACGGGCACGGGGTCGGCGTTCTGGATCCGCACGGCGATCTTGTGGATAATGTATTGAACTATGTCCCCAAGGAGCGCATGCAGGATGTTGTCTACTTTAATCCTGCCGATTATGACTATCCTGTTGCCTTTAATCCTCTTGAGCAAGTGCCCCCAGAGCTACGTTTGCGCGTCACGATCGGCTTTATAGATATTTTTAAAAAGCTTTTTGGTAACGCCTGGACGCCGCGTTTAGAGCATGTACTGCGCTATACCACGCTGGCACTTTTGGATTCACCGGGTACCACGGTGCTCTCTATTTTGAAGATGCTCTCGGATAAGAATTACCGCCAAAAAATTGTGGCGCGTATTCAGGACTCTGTAGTAAAGAATTTCTGGGTCAACGAGTTTGCCGCCTGGAACGAAAAATTCGACAACGAGGCGATTATGCCGATCTTAAATAAAGTAGGTCAGTTTGTTTCTACTTCGATGATTCGGAATATTGTGGGGCAGGCGGAAAATAAGATTAATATTCGCGAAATTATGGATACCGGAAAAATTCTTTTGATGCGTATTTCTAAGGGTGCACTTGGGGAAGAAAATACTGCTCTGATTGGATCGATGGTGGTAACAAAAATTCAGCAAGCGGCTATGTCGCGAACCGATACCCCTGAGGAGCAACGGCGCGATTTTTATCTGTATTGCGATGAGTTTCAGTACTTTGCAACGAATACTTTTGCCGAAATTTTGTCCGAAGCCCGTAAATACCGCCTCAATCTTTGTATGGCGCACCAGTACATGGGACAACTCAGTCATGAAATTCGCACTACCGCCTTTGGTAATGTCGGTACCATAATGAACTTCCGCGTTGGTGCAGAGGATGCTGCAATTCTTGAAAATGAGTATACGCCGGTATTCAAAGTGCGAGATATTATTAATCTCGGTGTACGAGAATTTTATGTAAAGATGTCTGTAGATGGGGAGCTGCGCGATGCATTTTCCGGAAGAACACTTACGGTTCCTACACCACCTGTGGAACGCACCCATGCACAGACAATTATCGATATGTCGCGCAAAAAATATTCTCGCTCCCGCCAAGAGGTTGAAGAGGCGCTGCAGCGCTGGGATGAAGCGGCAACAAAAGCTGATGAGGATATTTTGGTGGCAGCCGGCGAAGAGAAATTTGAAGAGCCGTTGATTTAATGCGCTCGTATTTGAGACAGCTTTGGCTGACTGGTATTTTGCCATAGTACATCGTATCGCGTGACACAAATTTTTGACGATTTTTTACAAAAATAGCTTTTTCTAAGCTCGTTTTTTGTTACAATCGTTTGTAGGCATGAAATCAGCGAATATAACTGTTCAAAAAATATGTGCTGCTTGCTCTGCAGCATTTGAACTTATTGCCCAGGAATTAGAATTTTATGCTAAACGAAATCTGCCAAGACCGCAAAACTGTCCGGCGTGCCGGCAAAAGCGAAGATTAGCTTTGCGCAATGAGCGTACGCTCTATCGCAGAGCTTGCGATGGTTGCAAATTAGAGATGATTTCGAGTTATCCTCCAGATAGTAAATATACTATTTTCTGTTCATCCTGTTTTGTACAGGTAACTGACTAAGGGCTATGTTGTCCCCCAATTTTTTTGATCAGTTTGAAGCACTTCGGCTTTCTGTGCCGCGTCCGGCACTGATGAATTTTCAGCAAAAGGAGGGGGGTCTCGGTAACTATACCTATGCATGCGAAGATTGTTTTGGCTCAGTCGGAAGTGACCATCTCAAGAATAGCCATTACAATTATTGGGGGTATCACAATACCGACTGTGTGGATTGTACATACTGTTATAACTGCATATCGTGTTACGAGTGTATAGATTGCCGCGATTGCAAAAACTCGAGTTTTTTGCAAAATTCTACAAATTGTACCGATTGTTTTTACTGTTTTGATTGTGAAAATCTCCGGGACTGCTTTGCCTGTATTGGACTTAAAGATAAGCAGTATTATATTTTTAACAAACCTTATTCCCGCGAGGCCTATTTTGAGCGGCTGAACCGTTTGAAAAAGAAGTCTCCAGAGGAACTGCGCAAATTATTCCGGGAAATTAAGCAGAAGCGGCCACTGCTCGCCACGCATGAATCCGGCAATACCGGTATATGCACTGGTGATTACATTTATAATTGCACAAATGTACGGTATTCATTTGATACTCGTGATTGCGCAGAGAGTATGTATTTAACAAATGCAATTAATTGCACCAACTGCTACGATATTTCTTTTGCCGGCGAGGAGCCGCTTGAGGATTGTTATGAGATTATGAGTGGCATGGGACTTAAAAATTGTATGTTCTCGAGCTGTTGTTGGTATGGAAAAAATTTAGAGTACTGTGAGTATTGCTTTGAATGTGAAGACTGTTTCGGTTGTATTGGACTGCGAAATAAGCGATACCATATTTTAAATGTGGAGTACTCCCCTGCCGAATATCACGCGAGAGTTGCGGCAATTAAAGAAGAAATGAAACGTGATGGTATCTATGGAACGTGGTTTCCATCTGCATACACATTTCAAGACACAAAGGCATTCGAAGAGAATACTTGTATTCGGCATAGCTTTGATACCAGCGCTCATCGTCCACTCTCATTTTTTGCCGAAGACTCTGTTGTAATAGAGACAATGCCCAAAATTCATTAGCGATCTAAGCGACCTATATTCATTGTGCTTTTTTAGAAAGCATTCTCGCAGCTGCACCAAGATGTTTTTCGGGAACCGGCACTTGCGGTGAGACTAAGCTGTCGATGGTCTCTTGTTGATGCTTAGTATCGAGCATTAGGTGCTTTACATCATTATTTTGCAGATTTGGCTGGCGCATTTTGCTCTTTTTTAAGGCAACATCATCTTGCAGTTGAGGATTGAGCTGCTTCATCTTATCTAAAATACCCACGCCGCTTTGTGCGAGAATAAGATCTGCAGCATTGCGAAAGTGGATGTGGAAGTCAAACTCGGCAATCATTGTTACAATATTTTCACGCTCCTGAGGATCCATTTCTTGTGCAAGCTCATATGCTGTGATCTTTTTAAGTGCTCCAAGAATTGGTGGAATAGCATCCGGGCTGATAACAAAAAATGCATAACCGCCTTCGAAAAAGTAGGTCTTTTTTAAAGTTGCTAGCGCCTCGGTTGGAACGACAAAGTAGATGGTACGGTAAATCTGAGGATTCTTCTTAACTTTATTTACCGTAGTTTTTACCTGATTTTGGAGATAGCTTTGCAGGTTATCTGAGCGCGAAACCTTTGCGTCGAAAATGAGATATTGGCCTAAAAAGTCGATCATAGCATCTGGTTTCAACGAGCCATCAAATTTTTCTGGCAGGGATGTATTCTCAAAAAAAGAAAAGGCATATTCTGGAAGTTTACAAAGCTCGCCGATAAGTGCGATGACATTTTGTTCGTGCTCGTTCCACATGCGGTCGCGCTCTGCGATTTCTCGTGCCTGCCGCTCTTCATCTTCCCGCCGTATGCGAATTCGTTCGTCTTCCCATGCCTGCTTCATATTTTTTGCAGATTCGAGCGCATATTCATGCTCTTTTTTGCGCTGCATCTCCTGGGCTTCAAATTCTGCAAGTCGCTTTTGTGATTGGTCGCGCTCTTTTGCAATTGATTTCAGCTCCTCCTTGAGTTGAATATTATCTGCATAGAGTTGCTTGCCCTTGCCTGCGAGTTCATCTTTTTCTGTACGCAGCCGCGCTATTTCTTCTTTTTGCTGCATAAAAGCTTCATCGGGCTGGCTGCTCTCTTTGCTCAATTTTATATAAATTGCTGCGGCAAGTCCGATAAGCACCGCAAGGCCAATAAGAATAATTGCAGTAGTCATACGCCTATCTTTGCGAAAAAATTGCCTGTTGAACAGAGCAAATCCAAAAAAGGTGCTGACAAAAATCTATGAGTATGTGCTCATAATATCTTCTTCGAACTTGCGTATGCCGAGCAGGGTTTTCGGATACCGGCTTACATCGGGAAACTCGAGATTGCGAATAAGACTGCCAACGGCTTTTACGAGGCGGCGCATGTGCTCAATATCTTCGGCAGAGATACGTAAATCAAGTGAGCGAATTTCGTCTTCGTCCGGCTCCAAAAATTCAAGTACTGCTTTGCTAACATGTATACCGCGAAAATCCGGTGCTGCTTCGAGCATCAGTTTGTAGAGTGTTAATTGACGTTGGTACCGCCATGCTTTTTTACACTTCCAATCATCGATCGGCTTGCCGGTTTTAAAATCATAGATAGTTGCTTCTTCTCCATCAATCCGCACCTTATCTATTTTGCCCGTAAGCGGTATGCCCTCTATTTCAATATTTTGATTGCTCAAATTAAGCTCCGCATAATCTCCGGGCCGAAAATCCTGTACGCGTGCCGAATAGTAAAGAGGAAGACTTTTCTCTCCGCGTTCACGAAAAATACGCATATCATTTCGATTCATGCGGGCAGTTCCAATAACTTCGGTAAAGCGCTGCAAAAGGAGCTCAAGAGGCGGCGGCGTTCCGGCAGTATTGCAAATCTTAATTGCCTCTTCCATGACTGCATGCATTGCTGTACCGTATGCCGCTTCCGGCGAATCGAGAAACGGAAAGCGCAGCAGATGCTTTTCCATAAAAATCTGTGGCCCCGCATCCTCAATATCTAAAAATGTGGTTAGAGCACTTGCACTTAAGCGATATTCGCGTGCCCGCTGCTGAAGAATAATCTGCTCATCGGCACTCACTTTCTTTGGTATAAAGAGCTCTTGTTGCAATGCAGTTCGGAGGGAATTATTTGTGCTGCCGGCAAGCTCGTCGAGATGCTCAGGCTCAAATGCTTGGAGAAAGTGCAAGCGCTCCTCTTCTCTTCCATTTTTGTTGTGGCTTGATGAAGAAATAGTGAGATGCAGGCGTGCACGTGTTAGTGCAACAAAGAGCGTGCGGAGCTTGTCGTCAACGGTATCTGCTTCTGCAGAAAAAAAGAGATTGCGCGGCAGTGGCAAGAGTTGTCCGTTGCGAGCAGAAATCCAGTTTCGCTTTGTGCATCCGATCGCATATACATGGTCAAATTCGAGCCCTTTTGCTTTAAAGACGGTCATTAACTGTATACCGCCTTCACGCTCATGTGTGCCGCGAGAAGTATTTACTATTTGCGTAATATTAATTGGGATATTGTGAGACCGGTGAAGTTTAATAAAAGCGAGAAGCTCTTTTGCGGTAATTTCACCTCCGCTATTTCTGCGTTCGATTTCGTGTAAAAGTCCATGCAGGGCGTCACTCACCTCTCTATCTTTTTCGAGATAATACGATTTAAAAGGCGAAATAAAAGAGACGCCATCAATTGCTCTCGTTCCTGTAATATATGCAAACAGTTCGGCAGCACTCTTCGATTTAGCCTCGGCTGCAAGGTTGATGAGAAATACTGCAATATCATGTACTTTCTTATCTTCGTGATCGAGCATCACGCTGATCCATGGTTTATTTTTTCGAATATCTGCTGCAAGTGAGATATTCCACATGGTAATGCGTGAAATTCCCCAAAACGGATAACTCAAAATTTCTGGCATATAGGCATCTGCAATCTGCCGGTCATGGTCCATAAGCGTTGTAGCGTATTCGAAGATCGTGAGAATCTGCAGAATTTGCGGATCCTTTAAAATGTCTGTTTGGCGCTCGTACACAACTGGTATTTCAAAAAAATTAAATATACGTGCAGCCTCTTCAAGCATCGCATGTTTGGGAGCTAAAACTGCGATTTCGTGTGGCGCGGCACCGGCTGCAATATGCTGCTGAATATCACGTGCACACCACGCTAATTCATCCAGCGGGGATGCAAAAATTCTATGCGAAATACTCCCCGGATGAGCATGTTTCTTTTCTGCACGCAGTTCTTTTTTTATAAGATCCGGCATGCGTGTTTCTAAGCGGTCTTCGCCTTGCTGAATAATATGGCGGGCAATGTCTAAAATCTGCTGTGTTGAGCGGTAGTTTTTTGTGAGCACAATAATGTCAGGATCTCGGTAGCGCTGCGCAAAATTTAAAATATTAGCGATTTGTGCACCTTGAAACCGAAAAATTGACTGATCATCGTCCCCTACAGCAAGCACATTTGGCCGGCCGTTATGTATTTCGTCATCTAACAGTGCATCAAGTATCTTCATTTGCAGACCGCTTGTATCCTGGAATTCATCGACAAGTACATATTGAAAGCGTTCGCGAAGCTCTGCGGCAAAATCCGCATTTCGCTCACACATAACGGTCAGCTGCATGAGCATATCGTCAAAATCAAAACGCCCTCGCTCATAGAGCATTGTTTGATATTTTTCATATACATCCGCCAATCCTAAATGCCGGCGCAGGCGCGACTGCTCTTTTAGGATTATCTTTTCGCTCTTTTTGGTTGTATATGCATTCTTCCATTCGGTCAGGGGTTTGGTACTTTCCTGGTTTTGCGCTTCGATGAGCGCGTGCGCTAAATCATCGATAATCACGGTATGCAGTGCAGGATAGTGGCGTCCGGCCGGCTCACTCACTTGGATTGCGCGCAGCTCGTTGAGGAGCCTTTCGACAAGATGGATTTTTGCTTTCGAATTGATTCGGTGCTCAGCATAAAATTGTTCGACAATTGGGGCAGCGGTTTTCAGAAACTGCTTATTTTCTTCGATTACTTCGCGAAACTCTTGCGGGTCCATGCCGGCGCGCTTTAAATCGCCAATGCGTTCAACAATATTCCAGAGATATACGAAGCCCTTTTCTGGATGGAACGAGCGGAGCTGATTGCTATGCGGCTCATTTTTGAGGATCTCTTCTAAAAAGGTAATACGGGTCAGCTCATCGGCTGGCTGAAATTTTGCTCCTCCAAAAAAAAGTTCTGCATGCTCTTCTATAATTCTCGAACCAAAGCTATGGAAGGTATGCACCGCGATCTCGTGAGCGGCCTTGTGCCCGATGAGGCCCACCAAGCGCTCGCGCATATTCAAAGCGGCGGCTTCGGTAAATGTAAGGCACAAAATTGATTGTGGTGCGGCATCGGTCTTTTGAAGAATATTTGCAACACGCATGCCCAGCAGTTCAGTTTTCCCAGAGCCAGGGCCTGCAACTACCAAAACCGGGCCCTCAATAGTATCTACCGCTCTGCGCTGTTCGGGGTTTAAAAGTGCATACCGTTCCTCAAAAAGATGTGTACTCTGCATTGGAGCTGATTATAGCAGATATGATTTGCCAAATAAGCTGCATGGTTGCGAAACTTTAGTGTTTCAGATAAACTGGCTCCGCTATGACTGTAAAACTCGCTGATTTAAGCGAAAAACTAGGCGTTTCCCCTGATGAACTGAAGAAGAAAGCGCACGAGCTGGGTTTTGAGATAAAGCCGCGCGCGCGCACGCTCGAAGATACTATTGCCATGAAGCTCGAAGAAAGCTTTGGAGGACAAAGTGCCGAGCCGGATGGCTCTGAAGAGTCTCCGCCGCCTATCGATGATCTCTCTGATGCGAGCCCCAAAGATACTGCCGATGCCTATGATGACATGATGTCCGAAGAGCTTGAGCGCGAAGTTGTTAAAGCGCAGCGTAAGCAGACTGCAGGTAAAAAAGTTGCCCCAAAGAAGCAGCATACTCAAAAAGAAGAGCAGCGTCGTATTGCTACCGGTGAGGTCGAGATTGGTGATGCTATTACGGTTAAAGAGTTTTCCGAGAAGACAGGACTCAATCCAATTAAAATCATCGGTGAGTTGATGAAGAACGGAATCCTTGCGAACATTAACCAGGTTATCGACTTTGAAACGGCATCGATTATTGCCGACGATAACGGCATTAAATTAAAGCGGAAGCGCAGTGAGGCGAAGGTCGAAGATATTTCAGCCGGTAATTTGGAGTCTCTTATTAAAGAGGACGATGCCGAACTTTTGCAGTTACGCCCGCCGATTGTTACCGTTATGGGCCACGTTGACCACGGTAAGACCAGTATTTTGGATGCAATTCGTGAAGCAAATGTGGTTTCTACAGAATCCGGGGGTATTACCCAGCACATTGGTGCGTATCAAATTGAGAAAGATGGAAAAAAGATTACCTTTATCGATACACCCGGGCACGAGGCCTTTACCGAAATGCGCGCGAGAGGTGCGAAGGTAACGGATATTGCAGTTTTGGTGGTAGCGGCAGATGACGGTGTAAAACCACAAACAATCGAGGCGATGAACCACGCAAAGGATGCCGAAGTGCCTATTATCGTTGCAATTAATAAAATGGATAAAGAGGGTGCCCAGCCGGATCGTGTAAAGGCGCAGTTGGCAGAGCACGAGCTGCAGCCTGAAGATTGGGGAGGCAAAACAATCATGGTTCCAGTTTCTGCATTAACTGGTGAGGGCATTCAAGATCTTCTCGATATGATCTTGCTTACTGCAGATGTTGAAGATTTAAAGGCAAATCCAAATCGCCCTGCAGTAGGAACCGTTGTTGAGTCACATTTAGATAAGAGTCTCGGACCGGTTGCAACGATTTTAGTAAATACCGGAACCCTGCGTATTCAAGACCCCTTTGTGGTTGGTGATACATGGGGGCGGGTAAAGACCATGCACGATCATAAAAAACAGGCGCTCAAAGAAGCCGGACCATCACAGCCCGTGCGTATCGCCGGTTTAGATGCAACGCCTCACGTTGGCGATGTGTTGCAAGTGGTTCCAAACCTTGAAGCTGCACGCAAAAAATCTGAAGCCATCGAATTGATGAGAAAAAAAGAAGACTCAACGGTTGCAGCAAATAGTATGAGCAAGATTATCAATGCAATACGCATGGGTAAGATGAAGCAGTTAAAAGTTGTCTTAAAAGCGGATACCTTGGGTTCGCTCGAGGCGATTAAACAGTCGCTCGCCAAAATCGAACATGAAGAGGTAACAACGCAGGTTATTCACTCTGGGGTGGGAGAAATTACCGAGAGCGATGTACGAATGGCGCAGGCGGCAAATGCAGTACTTATAGGATTTCATGTGCTGGCAAATGCGCATGTTAAGGATGTTGCAGACCGGCAGGGTGTTCAGATTCAAATCTATCAAGTTATTTATGAATTAATAGATGTCATCAAAAAGTTGCTTTCTGGATTGCTCGACCCCGAAGTTGTGGAGGTCAGCCTTGGAAAGGCACTTGTAAAGCAAGTCTTCTTGACCGAGAAAAAGTATATGATTGTCGGCTGCAAGGTGACGAACGGACTACTGCAAGCAAAGACGCGTATGCGGGTGTACCGCAATAACGAGTTGATTGGCGAAGGATTCTTGGAATCACTGCGCCACAATAAAGATCAAGTAAAGGAGATGAAAGAGGGTGGCGAGTGCGGTGTGAAGTATGAAGGCAAAGTGCAGCTCGAAGTTGGTGATATATTGGAATCGTGGAAAGAAGAGCATCGTGAAAAGACGGTAACATAGTGCACCATGTCAAATTTGCCAGAGTATACATTTTGGAATCTATCGGTGCATGTAGATCAAAAAGGCGCGCTTTGTCCTATTGAATTTTCCTCACTCCCCTTTTCTCCCAGGCGCATGTACTTTATATACGATGTAAAGGAGCTGCGCGGCGGCCATGCTCATACTGAGGAGCAAGAGGTTTTTGTTTGTATTGCGGGCTCATTTTCAGCGCGGATTCATGATGGTGCGGCATGGCATACTTTTGCTATGAATCAGCCGGGCCAGGCGCTCTATACCGATAAAATGATCTGGCACGAATTTGATGAATTTAGCCCGGATGCCATTATGCTGGCTATCTCTTCTACGGTTTACAACGGCACAAAAGGATATATTATGGAGCTCCAGGATTTTATCAATTCTAAAAATGCATAAGAAAATTTTGGTTACCGGCGGCGCGGGATTTATTGGAAGCAATTATGTGCACTTAATTGCACAGCGCTATCCCGAGACCGCGATTTTAGTTCTCGATAAGCTCACCTATGCAGGCAATTTAGAAAATATTCAAACGTTCATCGATGCAGATCGTGTTCAGTTTTTTCATGGTGATATTGCCGACAAAGAGTTTGTTTTTAATCTTGTAAAAGAGCAAAAAGAGAGCGGAGCACCAATTGACTGTATTATTAATTTTGCGGCAGAGACGCACGTAGACCGTTCAAATTTAGATTCTTCGATTTTTGTGCAGACAAACATTGTAGGTACGCACAACCTGCTGGATGCCGCGCGCCACTTTGGTATACCGCGCTTTCATCAAGTTTCTACCGATGAAGTCTATGGTGACCTTGGCGATGATTCTCAGGATTATTTTACAGAAGAGAGTCAGATTGCTCCCAATTGTCCCTATGCTGCAAGTAAAGCCGCCGCCGATCTCTTGGTTCGCTCGTACTTTGAGACATACGGTATGCACAATACGATTACCCGATGCAGCAACAATTATGGTCCCTACCAGTATCCGGAAAAACTAATCCCCTACTTTTTTACCCTTGCAGAAAGCGGTAAGCCGCTGCCGCTCTACGGCGACGGGATGAATATCCGCGACTGGTTGTATGTAACCGACCACTGCGAGGCGATTGATCTTGTGGTACAAAAGGCGTCTGCCGGGGAAATTTATAACATCGGCGGCAATAACGAGAAGCGCAATCGTGAAATTGCTGAACGCATCCTTACCTTTTTAGGCAAACCGGATTCGCTTATTCAGTATGTTGAAGACCGTCTCGCGCATGACCGGCGGTATGCAATAGACGCCAGCAAAATTGAGCGCGAACTTGGCTGGCAGCCATCGCTCCAATTTGAAGAAGGCATTAAGAGAACTTTCGAGTGGTACAATCAGAACCGCGAATGGAGTTCTGCTGCAATTAAGCGTGCAGCAGATTGGTGGGCGGGTGAACGCAGTAGAGTATAGAAATATTGACCGAATTTGTAATTGGTGTATATTTTTGGTCATATGGAACTTTCAGATAGACTAGAACAAACAACTCATGAGCCTGAAGTCGGGAATAACACTTCTGTTGCAGGCCCAGAAAAACGCGAATTCTCAGGCAGAGCTTGCATGATCTTTGCCCTCGACTTATGCGTGAAAGGCGATTTGCTTTGGAGGCGCCAAGTGCAAGAAACTGGCTGCACATTGACTTTACTTTCTCACGAAGATGAGAGGATTTCTGAAGAGGCAGTTAAAGAGGTACTAGACCGCTCCTCGTCCCATCCTGTCTTTATGCTTGTAGTATTTCCCGATGCTTCACAAAGAAATCCAATTGAGGTGCTCCGTGAAATTGCAGAAATATCTTCGGATGGCAGTTCTCCCAAAATGCTGCATCCTTCAAAAATACTTGAACTAAACATCGATGTGCACGATGCCCTTAAGGGCAAACGCTATTTAGTCACTTCTTAAATCCCCTTCTATTTTTTCTGCGGTACCACCTGCTATAAGCGGCGCGCTTATAGCAATGCGTACCACGTTTGGATTTTGTGATAATTCAAAAAGTTCTTGCCGGGTAAATGTCCCACAAATTGATTTTGCTAACCATGATGTCTCCTTTTCATCTATTGGGATGCCAATTTTATTAAGAAATGCAACAAACGAAGTACGCAGTTGTTGATCGTGCTCTGCGCGTGATGCCATGAGATCGACTTGCGGTGCTGAATATTTAAATGTCACGATGATCTTTTGAGGACATACTGCATCGTCCGCGTTATTAGCGTCTGCCAGCCATGCTTTAAGTTCTGGGCTCGCGATTTTTGTAAACAGCTCTTCATCAGCTGCATCGGCTAATTTGTGTATTGCGGCCGCGACTTCTCCACTAGCTGGACTTTTCATAAATATAATAATTACTAATTAAGTCAAAATCTTAACTAGATATTTCTCAGAAGGCAACCAAAAAGAAAGTGCGGAACATGATTTCATCCTGTTCCGCATATATGCTAAAATCCCCTGCGATGCGTTACTCCCAACTTTTCGGTAAAACAAAGAAGACGGCTCCAGCGGATGCAGACAGTCCGAATGCGCGTTTTTTGACGCAGGGCGGCTTTGTGGACCGTCTTGCTGCCGGTATTTACCAGTACTTGCCGCTCGGTTTTCGTGTGCTAGAGAAAATCAAGAAGATCATCCAAGAAGAGATGAATGCAATCGGCGGCCAGCAGATTCTCATGCCGGTTTTAAATCCGGTTGAGATTTGGAAGCAGACCGGTCGCGATGAAACCATAGACGATGTCTTATACCGTACCGAAGGCGCGGGCGGCCACGAATTTGTCTTGGCGCCAAGCCACGAGGAGCCACTCATGGTACTTGCTCAGCAAATTATTAACTCCTATAAAGATCTTCCTTACGCGCCCTATCATATTCAGCTCAAGTTTAGAAATGAGGCCCGCGCAAAAGCCGGCGTGCTCCGCGGCCGTGAGTTCATGATGAAAGATATGTACAGCTATCATGTAGACGACGAGGATTTTCAAAAATTCTATGAGCAGTCAAAAGTCGCCTATTTTAATGTCTTTAAACGCTGCGGCTTAGAGGCGTACATGATCGAGGCAAGCGGCGGTGCATTTTCAGACAATATCTCACACGAATTTGTAGTAAAAACAATGAGCGGTGAAGATACTATGCTGCTGTGTGAAAAATGCTCCTTTGCGCAAAACCTAGAAATAGCAGAGGCCCGGATTGAGGCGCCAAAAGGAGCGGACGAAGAAGAAAAGCCGCTCGAAAAGATCGATGCAGTACGTGAGCCGGATATAAAGGCAAGCGCTGATCTGCACGTTGTACCAGAGTGGAAAGTTTTGAAAAGTGTTATTTATAAAGTGAACGGCGGCTTGTTGGGGGTGTGTATTCGGGGAGATTTGAAAGTAGACACTAAACGCTTAGAGCAAAATCTTAAAGAAAAGATTCGCGGCGCAACGGCAGAAGATTTAAAAGAGGCGGGACTTGTGCCGGGATTTATCTCACCTATTGGTGCACAAATTCCATTTATTGCCGATCATTCAATTAAGTATGTGAAGAATTTTTCGACCGGTGCGAATGAGCTTCACAAGGATTATAAAAATGCGAATCTTGGCCGTGATTTTCAAGTGAAGGAGTTTTTGCACCTTGCCGATCTTCCCCTCACCTGCCCAAATGACGGCGGTGCACTGACTGAAGAGCGCGTAATAGAAGTCGGCAATATCTTTACACTCGGCACAAAGTACACAGAAGCTTTTGATGTTAAATTTACTGACAAAGACGGCAAGCAAAAATATCCAACTATGGGATGTTACGGCATTGGTGTGACTCGTTTAGTAGGCACAGTTGTAGAGGCGAGCCACGACGAAAAGGGAATAATTTGGCCGGAGAGTGTGGCGCCATTTCAAGTGCATTTATTAACTCTCGGAAATGATGATGACGCTCGCGCTCAGGCGGATAAACTTTACAAAGAGTTGCAGACAGACGGCGTGGAAGTTCTCTATGATGACCGCGACGAATCTACCGGTAAAAAACTCAATGACGCGGATCTTATCGGTATTCCATTGCGTGTTATTGTCAGCAAAAAATCGCTCGAAAAGGGCGGTGTCGAAGTAAAAGCTCGCACCGAAAAAGAGTCAAATGTTATTTCTGTTGATGAGCTTGAAAAGCTAATTATCAAGCAGTAGCACACGCCGTGGCTTAAGATCTTGGATGCGAGACCAAAGATTTTTTCTTTTTTTATGTAAAAGTGCCTGCATTATATCGATAATCGCTATTATCTTTGCATCAGGAGCTTGTTCCGCTTCTTGCCGCAATCTTGCCTCCATAGTCAGAACTCCCCGCTCATTAAAAATATGCCCCTTCGGCAGCATAGAAGATTCAGCGTCTGTATCAAGAACTTTTCGCAGTTCCGCTATGATTCTTGCGCGTTCTTCATCAAACTCATGCTGCCTCATATAGAGATCTTCAATGCGGGGAAAGTTAGTTAATGTTTTTATAACTTCTGCACAAGCATTTGTACTAATTTGATCAGGTGAAAGTCTATTACCCTCATCATCATTAAAACAATCAATCCTAACTTCAGGATGATCTACTCTATATCGCTCAACACCGGGCCATTCATAATTTTTCCTTTTAAATTGATTTTTAATAAGACGTTCCGCTTCCGGTGGCACTAAACGTCTTTCAAGCGCCTCGTTAATTTTCTCCAAATAAAGCTCACGCTGGGCTGTGAGTGCTGCAGATCCTTGCACTAGAATAATATCCGGAGCTTCCATTCGAAGCGCTCTACAAATTTTTTCTTTTCCATGTGGAGGGAAATATCCTCCACTCATCAGTACGATTTCACTCATTGTATGCTTTGGTAATTATCAGTATAGTTTTGCCGTGAAAATACTTATTTTGGGTGCTGCCGGTTTATTGGGGCAAGCGATCACGCATCGTTTGAAAGACGGTAAATCCTATACGCTTCTTACTCCAACTCATAGCGAGTGCGACATTATAAATGAAAAACAGTTAAAAGCCTATATCGCAGGCTATAAGCCTGATTTCGTAATAAATTGCGCGGCATATATCGATGTTGAGCGTGCAGAAGAAGAACAAGAAGCGGCCTATGCCGGCAATGTTATTGGACCACGAAATATTGCTCAAATTCTTGCAGCGGACTCATCATCTGCGCCTTTACTGCATATAAGTACCGACTACGTCTTTGATGGTGAAAAAGTAGAGGGATACGCTGAGGATGATGTAACCGGGCCCATAAATATCTATGGCAAAACAAAGCTTGGAGGAGAAGAAGAGATTCGCAGGTATTTGCCGCAGCACTATATTGTGCGAACAGCGTGGCTCTATGGAGCTGCGCGTAAAAATAACTGTGTAGACCGGGTTATTGATGGTTCCAAGGGTAAAAACGAAATTCGGATTGTCGACGACCAGATCGGCTGCCCCACGTTCGTTGACGATCTCGCTGAGGGATTGCTCCCATTTTTTGAAGGCCAATATCCATTTGGTACCTATCATCTTGCTAATGACGGCTTCTGTAGCCGCTATGAATTGGCAAAAACAAGCTTCGACATGCTTGGTCTGCCAGTGCGTGTGATACCTGCAAAATCGGCCGATTTTGCTACAAAGGCGCGCCGACCCCGCTATTCAATATTACAAAACAACAAATTGCCAAAGTTGCGCAACTGGAAAGAGGCTTTGAGCGCATATTTAGAGCAAAAAGTGGTAACATACGAGGCGTTATGAAAGGAATCATTTTGGCCGGCGGCCATGGAAACAGGCTGAAACCTTTAACCGAGGTTACAAACAAGCATTTGCTTCCGGTCTATAACAAGCCGATGATCTTCTATCCGCTCAATACCCTTATTGGAGCGGGCATTCGAGATATTCTTATTGTAACCGGTAGCGAGTATGCCGGCGGCTTTTTAAAGCTTCTTGGTTCGGGCCGCGACTACGGTTGCCGCTTTACATTCGAGGTGCAGGAAGAGGCGCTTGGTATTGCTCATGCGCTCTCGCTCGCAGAAGATTTTGTGGATAAAGATTATATGGCCGTCATGCTCGGCGACAATATTTTGGAAGACCAAGTTGCCAGTACTATGGCTGCATTTCACGGCGGAGCACATATCTTCTTAAAGGAGATTCAGGATGCACAGCGATTTGGTGTGGCAGAGATCGAAGATGGAGTGGTCACGCGTATTCTCGAAAAACCGAAAAATCCGCCTACAAATTTAGCGGTTACCGGACTCTATCTGTATGATAATGAGATTTTTGATATCGTACGGAATTTAACACCAAGTGCGCGCGGGGAATTTGAAATTACCGATGTGAATAATGTGTATATTGAGCGCGGCCGTATGTCATATACCACGTTAAACGGTGCGTGGACGGATGCTGGGACATTCGAAAGTTTGCATCGTGCAAATCAAGTTGCCCGGAGTTTAGTACGTGCCGGCCTGCGCACGCCATTTGAAGATTCCATTAAACGGCGCTCCCAGCGAAATTTAAAGCGGACGCCCGCTGCCGGACAGTCGTTGCCACAAAGAATTCGCTCATAATATGAAAAACAAAATTCTCGTTACCGGCTCAATTGCGTACGACTATTTATATAGTTTCCCCGGGCTCTTTCAGGATTCACTCGACCCTACCGCGGCACATATCAGCGTAGCGTTTGATATTAACGAGAAGAAGATTTTTTATGGGGGATGCGCCGCGAATATTTTGTATACCGGAGCGCAGTTGGGCGACGGCTTTATTATGCTTGGTGTAGCTGGGCGCGACTATACTGAGTATGAAGATTATCTTGCCAAGCAAAATATCGGGTCACGCTATGTAGTTCGACGTGAAGATAAATATACGTCTCAAGCTGCCATTGTAACGGACAAAAAGGGTCAGCAAATTACCTTCTTTTATTTGGGCGCAGCAGCGGATTCTGAACCGGATGAGGTGGCGATGGGTGCGCACATCGATACTTTGGCAGCCGAGGCGATGCTCGGCATTGTTGCCCCAAACGGCAAGGGATTTATGCGTATTGCCGTGGAAAAATTCCGCCAGCATGCAATCCCCTACATCTTTGACCCCGGCCAAGCAACGCCGATCTTTAGCGGCGACGAGCTGCGCGACTATGCAGCATCTTCATTGGGTATGATTATGAACGAGTACGAGGCCGGGCTTGTGCAAAAGCAGAGCGGCATGGATTTTAATGCATTGAAAAAAATTGCCCCCTTTGTTGTTATAACGCTTGGAGAAAAGGGTGCGCACTTGTTTTTTGACGGCAAACTATATGAGATAGAAGGAGCCAAGGGTGTCGAAGTTGTTGATCCCACCGGGTGCGGTGACGCTTTTCGCGCAGGTCTTTTGCATGAATTATCGAATACAAGCAGCGCGAACATCGAATCGCTCAACGCCGAACTTCTCATAACCGCCTGCAAAAAAGGCACCGAGCTCGCCGCCCGATGCCTCTCTAAAGTTGGTACGCAGAATCACTGATTATTAGCGAACAACATCAATACATACTGCTGGATTTTCAGGGCAGTGTGTATTTTGTGTACCAATAGGGAAGCATTCTGTAGCACAAATGCGATCGCTAATTTGAAACTGAGGTACCGTTGTTGTTGTTACACTGTTGATGCAAATTTCGCCTGGTCTTAACATCTCTGACATTCCGGTAGCCGGGTTACTGTTAATGCGTGGGAACTGAGCGTCGTCTGTTCTTCCATTACAGTCATCGTCTTGACGATTACACAGTTCCGGACCTGAAGCATCAGCTGAGCCACCGGGCATTGTCGAGCAACGAAGGCCTGCAGCTGCAACTGTCGTTGCTTGCAGATTTGTCGCCTCTATAATGCCGCCTGCACATACCCCAATTCCACATGTATCACCCAGTGTTGGAAAGCCATCGGTCGGATTTCCATTACAGTTTCTGTCTGTAGCAGGATCAGGATCTTCCACTGCCTCGGGAAGCCGAGCTCCGATGCACTCAGTCAATGTACCGTCCGGCATGCAGCGTTGAGTTCCAAATTCACAATCTCCTACATCGGTAGGCCCACAATTCAATTCATTATTTGCGGGAGTTGCAACATCATATGTACATGCGCAGCCATTATTTACTGCGCCATCACAATCGTTGTCCAACCTGTCGTCGCATCGCTCACGCTGAGGGCCGACTGAAGCAGTACGAACAACATATCTGCTGCCTACAATTTCACCTGCATTATTAAAAAGAGGGACAACTACTTCTTCACCAAATTCACAACTGCCAAGATCGGTTGCTCCAAATGGTCTTGTATCGCCAATTACTCCTTCGCAGTTTGCTCCGCCGGTATCAATTCCATCACAATTTTGATCGATTCCATCGCAAGCCGGATCTGTTGCAGCTACTGTCCTTGGAAGATTTGCACCGTGAATATTTGGATCGTTAGGTTCGCAGTCACATGCGTCCCCCACCTGGTCCCCATCAGTATCTGATTGATCTTGAGTTGGAACAGAATTACAGTTATCAACGGCATCGCCTATACCATCGTTATCATCATCACGTTGTGTGCGGTTTGGTGTATTTGGTGCATTGTCGCAAACATCTCCTACGCGATCACGATCAGCGTCTGCTTGGTCCGAATTTGGGGTTGTACGACAGTTATCATCATCATCAAGCACACCATCATTGTCGCTATCGGTAACAGGGTCTCCACCAGCTCCAGTATCCACAGCAGTACCCGCATCAATCAACATACCAGCATCGGCTGCGCCGCTGTCGATTTCCATTGCATCGGGAAATACAATCACTGCGTCTGGATGTGCTGGAAAGCCTGCGTCGGGTTGCGGTGCGACTTGCGCTGCATCCGCGTGTGCCGGCGTCTCTGCATCGCCATGTAACAAGCCATTTGCAACAGGAGCTTTGCATCCGGCAGTACTCAGGACGGCTGCAGTAAAAAACTGTGAAATAAGACGTGTGTATTTTGGATTAATCCTCTTTGGCGGACTAAGCGGCGCAGGCGCAGTGCGCGCTGATGAGCGTAATTTCATAGTATCGAGTGGTTATAAATACGAGTCGGGCTAATATGAAAAACTTAGAATGAGACACCACCACGCAATTCAAAACTCAACTGCGGTACGACTCCTGGATGTGCATTAATACCGGCAGGGTGCCCGTTAACACCAACACCTACGCCAAAATCAGTTATGCCTTCTTCATCATCTTTCCATGACTCAGGTGCTAAAGAAAAATCAATACCTGTACTTAAGCGAAGTGCTGCACCAACACCACCTGCTGCCGTACCTTGCGGTACCTCTTCGCCAAATGTTCCTGCCAGCACGGCATGAAGTGCTGCTCGCACTGCAACACGCTTTGTAAGAGGATAATTCCACTCTAAACCTGCACCTGCAAGAAGTGACTCAAATTCGACAAATGCTGCCTCAGAAAGTGCCTTGTCACCGCTTGGATGCATAAACCAGGTACTTCCTTCACCGCGATAGTATCCTGCAAATACTGCCAATAAGAGATAGCGGGTGATCGCATGTTGATATTCGATTTCGACACCCGGAAGCAGTCCGCTCGTATCCGCCTGCGGCAATGTGGCAAGCACGCGGGCAAAGAGTTTATTTTGTGCACCCTCATCGACCTCAACCGGACGGCGACGGCGTGCAGAATATTCAGAATCTTTTGGTGTACCCGTTCGTGCACCTTTTCGTGGCGTATGTAGTGGCGGATATTCCCAGGCCCCTCTTCCTCCTCTACCATGGCCGCCTGGTCCCCCTGAATCAACTTCAATAATAACACGCAACACACTGTCACTATCAGATCCATCAAATTTACAATTAATAAAACCGGTTAATTTACTTCCTGGTGGAACATGCGGCACATGAAATTCCGGAATTATCCAATTGCCAGTTGGTAGGACATTTGGAGCCTCTGTTTCAATGAAGAGTGAATTTGCAGGGCGGTCGGTTACTGCCGGGCCCAATGTATTATCTTTGGGATTCACGTTCAGGAGCTCGACTGTTGTCGATGGATCATAGGCCCGCGATGGACATTGGCCGCGAAGCTCAATTAAAGCACCTGCACGTGTTTGAATTACAAGTATTCTCCCTTCATCCTCAAAGCGATATGGTATTTTTTCTCCTGTATATGCTACAACAGGAACTGCCTGCCAGGCCGCACTCTTTTCGGGATTTTCAAGCTCTATATGGTAACTGGTTCCGCCTCCAGCAGAGACTGTAGCTGGTGCCGACAGAACCGCGCCCAAAGCAGCGATTTGTGCAGCAGTTCCGAATCTGCGCTTGCGAACTGAAGTTTTTAAGGAACTCCTCCAGTCAGAGGGGCCTTCGGATGTATAACCTGCATCCGAGGTGATTTCCATAGCTTCCTGCTCCGTTATTTTTTCTGGTCGTTCGACTTTCATAGGCGTTTTAATTTAAAGAAAGGTGCATATAGTACCAATTTGGACTTTTTTGTCAAATTGATTGCTATCATAGAATTGGACGAGTCACGGGATCGAATCTGACAGCAAGCTCCTTTTTATAATCTCGCATATTGCGCTGCATTCGCTCACGCGAATTCAGATGCTCAAGCACATCCTTTTTTAATACTTCTAAAGTTATAGATTCAACAGATAGTGGCGTCACCTTCAATTGTTCGCCAGACCAGAAGTTTTTGACTTTGTCCATATATGCAATAGGGAGTACCGGAACTTCGGCAAGAATAGAAAAAATGCTTCCATGGAGGCGCATAGAAATTACTAATTCAGCGCCACACATAAGGTTGACGATTTCGTAAATTGTGTCTTTTTCATCATCAACTTCTGCCTTCTCAGAATGTTTCATTTGAATAAGAATTTTATTCAAAATATAAGAGTCAGAATGGGCATCCGTTGAAAGCGGTAAAAATACTATTTTATAGCCAAAATCAGCAACTAAAAAATCAGCTAATTGAACAAATAATTGTATCATTTTTTCATTATAATTTTTGAACTCACGAAGATTTATAACAACATATTTTTCGCTAGCCGTATTCACCTCGGAACTTTCAAGCTGTACATCATTAGCCAATGCAAGGTCCGGTGCTAATGCTGCATCTATCCCCCACGCAAGCGAGCGATCTAAAGATTTTTTATCCCGCACAACTACAGACAGCGCTCTCCGAAAAAGCACCTTGGCAAGTTGAGTACTCAACCAGCCCATTTTTCCAATACTTACCCCAAGGCATAAGACCTTTCGGCCCATAAAATGGGCAACAATACCGTGCAATGTCCATAATACAGTTCCTCTTCGGGACTCTTCATCTGTAAAGAGTCCACCGCCCCCAATAATGACGTAGTCAGCCTCCTTGAGAGCGTGCAAAGGCTGACTCCACAATCGCCACTGTACGAGGGACTTTAAAAAAGAGCGAAGGCCTATTGGTAGTAGCTTTCCCTTTCCTAATACAGTAATCTCTGCCCCTCGATGCTTTTTTAAAATCAGCGTTTTAAGGCCAGACAAAATTGCCTCGTCACCGAGGTTGCCGCACCCGAAATTGCCGACAATTGTAATACGCATAGCATAACTATTCGTCTTTTGGCGCTTCTTCGGTCTCAACCGCTGGCTCTTCCTCCTTAACCGGTGCCTTTGCTTTTGGCTCTTCTACAGGAACTTCGGCAATCTTCTTTGTTCTGTCCTCATATAAGCGCTTTGTACGCTTTTCATCACGCATGTAATAGAGTTTTGCACGGCGCACCGCCATCTGTTTACGAATCTCTATATGGTCAACAAGCGGCGAGTGAATAGGAATAATCTTTTCTACGCCTACACCGCCAACAACCTTGCGCACGGTAATAGTTTTATTGGGCCCGCTGCCACTGCTCACTTTAATAACAAGTCCCTCAAAAGCCTGCAGGCGCTCTTTGTCTCCTTCGAGAATTTTCTGCTGCACACGAACAATCATTCCTGGCTTAAACTGGACGTTTGCGTGCTTCTTTTTGAGTTGAGTTTGTTCGAATTCTTTAATCATAGCTAGCCTACTTTACCTATCTTCTATCTGTTTTTCAAGCTTATTTACAGCAATAAGATTTTCGGGATCACGAAGCGTTTCCATGACGAATTTATCGCGTATTTTTAGGCGATACAGAAAATCCTCACGACTCATGACACTCATGCGAACCGGTGCACTTTGTCCTTCAGTAAATTCACTCAGCATATTATCGATATCCTCTTTATTAATATTCCCAACCGTAAAAAGATCAGTTGGTGACTCTTTTTCGAGGAAAATCCCGGAGAGTACTAAAAGATCAACATCACCAAGTTTTTGAATGCGCTTTGCCAAATCATCAAGTCCACGGGCTTCTTTAAGAACTATCGAGCGCAGTTCATGAAAAAAGATAAAGTTTTTATTAACTACATAAAACTTTTTACGGTTTTTAACGCGAGATTTGAGAAGGCCGCAGCTTTTAAGATTGGTGAGTTCACGACGAATAGAATTGATTTGCTCATCGAGACGGCGTGTTAATTCACGAATAAAAAATTCTCCATCTGGATTGAGGAGGAAAATTTCTAGAAGCTTAACGCGAGCGCCGGATGTAAAAAGTTTTTTGAGCATATAATTTATTCACGTGCTGATAACTGTATAAAAAAGTATTTCAACGGTCAAGAATAAAAACAAAAAAAGTAGTCATAAATATGTTTGGCTACCCAACAACAGATATAATTTATCCTATTGCAAAAAGAAAAAAACGTTCTAGTTTGAATCAATAACTAGTCCAAAAGAAAAGTAAAAATTAATTTTTGTGTTCAACATTAAAATCTTGCGCACAAAAATTGCTCAATTTGTTAGAAGTCTGCTCCGCCTTCCTCATCATCTTCGCTACTCTTACTAAAGAGTGAGTGAAGAAAACCAAAATAAAATCCCCCGGCAAAAATTCCAAGCAATGCCGAACCAAATACTACCATAGTTCCGCTTATGCCATTAAAGCTCGTAAAGAAGACACCGAAGCCTTGTACGATTGCTCCAAAATTCTGGAACCCCACAATCAAAATAAGTACGGTAAAAATTATCGAACCCGCAAGATAAAAACCTT
The DNA here is from genome assembly GCA_002796025.1 of Candidatus Peregrinibacteria bacterium CG11_big_fil_rev_8_21_14_0_20_46_8. Classification (GTDB taxonomy): domain Bacteria; phylum Patescibacteriota; class Gracilibacteria; order UBA1369; family UM-FILTER-53-11; genus 21-14-0-20-46-8. The sequence continues at coordinate 9,086 of PCVQ01000026.1, read as the reverse complement.
TCATAAAGATATTATAGAACAAAATCGCCTTGGAAACAAGTGGCTGCTCTTATCATCCTACTCCAAGAACTTCGCAAAAACTTTGTCGAGCTTAATGTTATTCACAATTTGCGCATATCTTCCCTGCTTTTGCGAAAGAGCCTTTTGCTCTTGTTCGCGGTGCTCTTGAGGGACACTCTGCATATAGGACTCGACTGCTTGTGTAATCTCTTCTTCCGTTGCCGAAATATTTAGCTCCTCAAAGAGTTGATGAAGCACGAGCCTAACCCGAATACGTTTATCCGCTTCTTCTTCATACTCTTTCTTAAGATTTCGCCCCTTCTTCTGCACATGCTCCTCATATTTCTGCATATCGATTCCCTTTTGCTGAAGCATTTGCTGTAAGTCGTACATAAGGTATTCAATCTCTTCTTGCAAGAGAGAAGGTGGAACTTCGAGCTTTGCTTCCTTCACGAGTTTTTCAAGGAGCTCATTTTCACGCTGCTGACGCTGTTCGCGCTCTTTTTGAACACGGACATCCTCTTTAATATTCTTTTTAAACTCTTCGACACTTTGCTCACGGCCAGTTACCTCTTTAATAAACTCCGGTGTAATTTCGGGCAAGTTAGGTTCTTCTGCCTTCTTTACCTCTACTTCGAATGTAAATTCTTTACCGGCTGATGGTTCGTGGTGATAGTCCTTCGGAAAGGTAATTGGGAAGTTCTTTTTTTCTCCAACCTTCATACCGATAAGATGATCTTCAAACCCTGGAATCAATGTATTTTCGCCAACAAAGAGTGGATGATTTTTAGAAGTCATATTTTCAACCGGCTTGCCCTCGGCATCTGTACCGACAAAATCAATTTCTACACGATCCCCTTTTTGTATGGCACGATCGATTGGAGTAAAAGTTGCACGATACTTTTTAAGTTGTTCCAATAAAGCCTCAAGCTCTTTATCATCAACAATAATCTCCTTTTTTGGAATAGTTACATTTTCGATTTTGCCAAGATTTACCTTTGGCAAAAGAGCAACGCGCGCCTCATATACTAAAGGATCATTAGTAATAATCTTCACTTCCGGACGCGATACAACACGCAACTCTTTTTCTTGAACCGCCTTTGCATAGGTCATTGGAAGCGCAACCCGCAGGAGTTCTTCGTTAAAACGCTCGGGGCCAACTGCGGTAAGCACCGCGAGCTTTGGCGCCTGGCCTTTACGGTATCCCTTAATTTCTACTTGCTGAGATATATTGCGTGCAGTTTGCTCCTCATATTGCTTCAACTCTTCGGAGGCTACCTCCACCTTAATAAGAACTTCTGATTTTGGTTGCTCGGTAACAGTAATTTGCATGCGAAATTATGATTAAAGTTAGTGATTTTTTGGCAAAGCGAAGCCTAGACTACCATGAAAGAGGGTACTTGACAAGTAAAAATTCGCTGATATAATCTACTACTTTCTATCTTTAACGGAAAAAAATGATTCGTCCACCAAGCCCAACTCCCCCGCCAGGACCCAGCCCTGCCCCTGTACCTATAGTTGCACCCGGCGTAACACATCCTCCTGCGCCACCGCCGCCAAGTGGGTTGCTGGCAAAAATTTCGAGTAATCGCGGGAAGATTGCTGTTGCTCTTGGCGCGCTCTTTGTGGCAGGTCTTGCAGTTACCCACTGCGCAGGGGCGGATCGGGCTAAAAAGAAATCGAAGGCAACTATCTCGCAAATAGATACCGATAAAATGGCTGAAGAGGCGGTGCGTATAAATCCTCCGGGAAAATGTGTTGGAGAAGCATTAGAAACAATTCCCAATGTTCATTTAACTTTTAAAATAGCCGGTATCGGCGATAATGCGGAACTTTCCCTTGCAACTCCCCCGCCCTCTGTAGTTATTGATACATGCAATCAATCAGAAATTCCATCTAATTTCGAAAACATAAATCCTCGCGATTTTGGAGATGAAATAGTGGCGGTTGTACGTGCATGCATTGGCGGAGAGCGATTTGTAGTTACGCCTCAACCTACAGTTGTAAGCAAAGGCGCCGGTACCTCGTCAGGAACGTATGCTCTAGTTCGCGACCCGTTCGAGAATAATGATAACTGCCAATAACTATGTCAGCAGAAAAGCCAATACGATCATACGATATTACAAGTCTCGAAATGGTGAAAAACACACCACAGGGCGTTACCTATGAGTCCTTTAGAGGATGGTACGAAGAATTGCAAAGATTTGATGGCGGAGCATTTGCGCGTGAACTTAATAGTATGCTTGCAAAAAAAGGCGGCGATATTGATTTAGATGATTATGGAACGAATGCTTTTTTGTACCGGGCGTATCTGCTATTTTGTCATGATATTTATGATTGGTGGCTAAAACTCGAACCGTCACGTCAGAACGATATTCGCAAAAATGTAGGAATTCCCGAAGATCAGGAGATAAATTTGTATGATCCTGATGTACTTACAAAGCTTATGCGGCGACACTATCGAATTCCGGGAAGACAATTTAAAAGCTTTGTAATAGATGCTTTAGATGCAGTGCAAAATTGTAGGGAGACGCCGCCCTCAGTTCGGCTGAGTGCAGTGGTTTTTGAAGGAATAGAGCGTGAATTAATGGAAGCCGGCTTTACCGGACCTGATTTAATTCGCGCCGCAGCGCACGCTACCGCAGAATTTTTTATAACAGCCGGAGGTTCTTTGGCGCCTATCGATACCCAGGCAAGTGATGTAGTTGACGCGCGCAAATTTTTAACGCGTGAATCTCTGCAATCCTGTTTACGGAATCAAACTCCATATAAAGATTTGGCAAAGGGATGTTTGCCCACGCAGAGTGAAGTTGCAAAGGCGACTGCTCAAGTAAGACCACGTGATCTCACGCGCTTGATTTACTTTTTGCGCTGGAAGGGCAGCCACGAGCGAATTCAAAGTTCGACCGGAATTCGTGCAAGTGACCTAAAAGCATTAGAGCAGCAAGTGGAACATCTTGAAGCCGCTGTAATCACACGAGTCGGCGATTTAATATTAACCGTCGATCATAGTAAGCCCGGAATTCCCTATGGTGCGGTCAGTAGTATCATTTTGAATGAGATAGAGCTTCCTGCCATCAATACTCTGGCAAAGCCGGCTGAGGCAAAAAAAGAGCTGAGCAAGGTAAAATTCGAGGAGATTGAGCGAGAGGTGCAGAGTACTTGGCAGAAAATTTGGGGGGGAGTTACTGATGGGTTTAAGGCGGTATTTGGAGGAAGCCGCGAAAATGCAGCTGCCATGCTTGGTGCCGCGGCAGGTTCAGCTGCACAAGAGGCGGCGGAAAGCCGTGCCAAAAAGCTTGCTCAGAAGAAGTCATCGAGGCGGAAATAATAGCTCTATTGCTCCAAATAGGCTTTTTTGCTATAATCAATAGATTAAATACAAATAAAAATGTGCGAATTTTCTCAAGAAAAAAATAGCAAAAAACAGTTTTTGGTGGCGCGCCTCGTGTGGCGGTGGAGTAAAAAAAGTGGAGCAGAGGGTCCTGCTTCATCTGCACCGCCGGATCCTTCGGAGTTTTATGGTACTGAGCCGCTCGAAGCTGCTGCCAAAAAACGCGAAGCCGCAGCACGTACAGCATTAGATGCCAGACCCGCTCCTGAACCAACACCCGAAGAGAATGCAGCTAAGAAAAAGCGTGATGAAGAGGTAATGGGAGTGCGTAGCGAAACAACAGAAGGTTTGGCAAAAATGAGAGAAAAAATAAATGAGGGCGATGCCGAAAAATACACCGAAAGTTTTTTGAGTTCGCCGAAATTTGACTACGTTGCAAAGCATCTCGAGGTTGTGATCTTTAATTCACGGAAAGAAGATGCTCCAATCGAAGATTTTACGGCTTGGGTTATTTGGTCCAAAAAAGATCCGGAAGGTTTGGCCGAGTTCTTAAAGAATGTTATGCCCGAAGGTACGGGGCGTACAGAATTTATTAGAGGGATAACCGCACCGGATGACTCACCTGCGAAGGAAAAAAGTACAGAAGTTCTTCGAGAAATTATCGCTAAACTTAAGGAGCACTACGATGAAAAAAAAGAGGCGCGTGAGCATTTGACCGATGAAGAGGCAAATTCGACTTTTTCGAAGTGGGTTACCTCGCCCCTCGGTTCTATTAAGGACGTATGGGATCGTGGCAGTAAGGAAAGTCGCATAGCAATTATAGTTGCAACCATAGCCGCAAGTGCACTTGCAATAAAAAACTGGAATAAACGCGCTCCATTTACCGGGCCATTAACAAAAGATGGCAAAGGCTTTTCGTGGGGAGGCATTGGGCTCTTCACCGCTGCAGTAATTGCAGCAAATGAAGTGGCCGGGTATGCAAATTATGCGAACGGCAATCGACGGCCGAGTGACTATTTGGGGTTCGGCCGAAAAATTGACGATCGTGATGACAGTGATCCGATTAAGAATTTTATTCTCAGCCTAAAAGATGTCCGGCCCGATGAAAAGGCGGAAAACGACCAAGTTGCCCGCAAAGAAAATATTCGTTTTATAGAAACCGTCGATAACATTGCCGGCAAGGACATGCGGCTGCTCTTTGAGCTGTATCGTGAGGGAAGCAAAGTAGATAGCCGCACAAAAGAATGGATCGATCCGCGCCGGCTCGGATTTTATAATAAAGAAATCGATGGCAAACTTGCCTATGAAGCCGTTGAAGGAGTTGTCTTGCAGGCAGCGGTGAATCAATACGCGCTGAAGCACAAAGTGAATGATAAGGCAGCACTGTTAAAAGAATTTGCGAAACAGCCGGGCCAGATAAATGCACAAATTTTATTTGAAGAGTATATCGATGGCTTTGACGATCCGCCGACTTTTTTTGATATTGCAATCTATGCAAATGGATTTCGGCATACAGAAGAGCGAGCACGAAGAAGTCATGCTGCACAAGAGAAAAAAACAACGCCTCTAGGGACCGTAGCAGATCTCGCTAAACGTGGTATATCAGCAACAGGCGAGGCTGCAAAAACCGCAGCCGCAGCTACCGTCGAGCACGTGTGGGAGCCAACAAGTGAATTTGCGCAGGCGGGTTGGAATCGCTTTAAGCGGCCGGTTAAAGACAAGCTTGGCGAGGCTGCTGCAAAAACAACTGACTTTGGCTACGAAAGAGCACTTCCAAAAACATTTCGAGTTGAATTCACATCACCCAATGAAGGACGGATTAATGACTTTCCCGTTAAATTACAAAATCGTGGGCCGCGCGGCAAAGCAGGAATTATCATGGGAGCAACAACAACTATTACGAACAAGCAGTTTGAGCTTGATTTCTCAAATGATCGTGATTCGGCAATAAATACAGCGAGTGCCGCAAATATCGAAAAACATATTGAACAAGAAATGAAAGCACTGGTGGCAAAAAAGGCTGCGGAATTTCCGGGTCTTGCATCGAAAACTCCCATATGGGATACAAATGAAAAAATCTGGATTGTAAAAGGAGTGCCGGTACAAAACGATGCTTCGCTCGGTCTTTCGACAGGGAGCATAGATGTCCGTGTACGGCCAACCGATGACGGTCAAGATCTTGAAGTTTCTTATAAGACCGAAAAAGTAAAATCACCTTCGGCGCTTGCCGAAGCGTATCGTGATGAAGTTATTGTACGTCATGTTCAGCGTATGTTGCCACCTATCGCACAGGGGCTGGAGGTAAAGATAGCATCTGTTACGCCGGACCCAACACTTAAAGCCCGCATCCAGGGCGAGATTGCCGGTGTACCATTTGTGGGCAAACCGGCAAAAGGAGGACTCGATACGGGCGTAGAATTTGTCGGAGGTGCGAGTGCGATAAAGATTGACGACACCAACGGGCGGAACTTTGCAATTGAGATAGTGCGCAATATCAGCGAACAAAAGGAATTTCGGGATCTCTTTGCGCGTGCGAATCAGCTCATTCAAGACACCAAAGAAATTGATGCCAAGTGGGAATTGGCCAAATCTTTTAATATAGATGCAATTAACGGACCGATTCTCGATGCATGGTGGAAAAACATGATTGAATTTAAGAGTATGGAGGCACTGCGCCTTGTTGAGCGCGATATTTTAGACGGCACAAACCTCGCTGATATAAAGAAAATTTACAATGAGAGAATGGGAAATATTCATGATCCCCGCACGCTGCTTGGTCAAATGCAACAATTGGTAAGCGGTATTGAAAAGTTAACACCTGAGCAACGCGGAGCCCAATTTCATCAGTTGCTAACTGCTAATGCGCCGTTTAAAGGACTCGAGCTCATGAATTATGCAAGTCCGGAATACCAAAAAGAATATCTTGATCTGCGCAAAATGCTCGATGGATATACGTATGAGGGTTTTGAGAAGATCGAAATGCTTGCGGGCGATGCATACAAAGTACGGCAGATAGTTTTAAGAGTTTGGAGTGAAAGCACGGCGCAACTCGCGAATAAAGCAAAATTGGATGCTGCAGATATTACATTTCTTAGTACGGTGCGTGCAAAGATTAAGCAGCACTTGGATAATGCAGTTGTAGGCGGAACTGTGCAGAGCGAAAAACTGCCGAAATTTGATCCTGAAAAACCTGGACTCAGCGCCACTAAATGGATCTCATAATTATGAAATTCTTTTGTTATTTTAAAAATGTATTTAATGATCAAAGCGGCAAACCGAGCCGCCTTATTTTTGAAAGTCCGGAAAAGCGGAAACCACGCTCGGAGTGCAAAATAGAAACAGAAGATGTAAAAAAAACAGCAGAAGCAAAGAAGCCACTCCAAAAAACAGAGGCGGAGCTTGCAAAACTTCGTGAAGAGTGCGGAGAGTTCCCGGATCTTGTGGCACCGATGCAGATTGCTCTAGATAAGGCTGCAGGCAATGAAGTCACACCTCACAAACTGGATGTAAAAAAATTCAAGCCGCTGGAAGTGAAAGATATTCCGACACTTACTGCGAAACTACAGGCAATTTTTGACCGTGAATTTAAGGCCCACCAAGCGCACCGTTTGTATGATTCGCAGACGCTGAAGTTGTATACAAATGTCTTGAGTGTTTATGCTAAAGCTGCGGCACACTATGCAGTGGTTGAAAATTTTTCGGAAGAAGAGATTGTGGAGTATTTTGAAAAAGATTTAAAAAATTTCCTTCGTGTTTTGAGTGAAAATCATGAGGAAGATTTAAATGACTGGACTCAATTTAAATACCTCGATAAACCTTTGCATATTCCCCTGCTCTGGATTCCCCGTGCGGAGCGCGGTCCAAATCCGGAACTACAAAGTCATCTTTTGAATGCAAAAGATAAGGCAGTCATTCTTGCTGACATGGATAAACTGACACGCAGCCGTATTGCGCAGGCGAAGAAGCAAGTTGCGGAGTCGGATGGTGTTATTGATACTGTCGGCGCAAATTTTCTGGAGCAAGCAGATATTCCTTTTCGACAAGAGTATCTAATAAACAAGGCTATTGTGGAGTCTGCATTTGCAAGTGGTCCAACGTCTGCTCAGGATAAAGAGAGAGCAGTGAAGCAAGTGGTTAATGCTTATGATTCTCAAATAAAGAGACAGATTCAGGCTGTATATAAGGTAAAAGGAGGACGCGTCGATTGGTCGCGCTATTGACAGAATTAAATTGCAGTTTTATTATAACCGTCTGGTCTTTAACATAGCGGCGATTTTTTTTGTTTTTTGGATTTGCTATTCGCATATTCCACAAGAACATTTCAACGTCCATAAGGAGGTATTATGGACAAGATTACCTACGACGGCATCGGGGGCGATGCCGTTGAAATCCTAACTGTAGGGAGCCAGGGCGGACACCTCGCCGGGTGGACGCTTTGGCTCCTTTTGTTCCTGTTCGTGGGGGCGTTCGGCTCAGCTTGGGCCGTGCGCTCCCGCGGGTGGGCCGCGGGTTTCGCCACGGCAGGAGCCGTGGCGTTGTATTTCTTTTTTGGGAATTTGCACTTCTCGTTCGCCGAGGTTAAGGCCTTGGCGGACGTATGGATTTTTGCCGTCTGGATCGGGTGGAGGATCACCCGGTCGCAGAGCATTCAGCTCCTGGGAGAGGGGAAATGGGACGACAAGGCCATGGACGTCGTCATGCTCATTCCTCTCGGTGTGGCCCTCGCGGGCCACAATTTTTCGGGAGCTCAGAGCATCCCCGGCTTGCATGCTCTGTTGTGGGTCTGGATCTGCGTCTTGGACGTGATCCGGGTCCGCTTCCCGGCGCAGGAGCGCCTGGAGCATGCAGCCGCAATCGGCGGGGCGGTGATCCTCCACTGTCTCGCCTAAAAGACCATCGCGGGAGCTCTGTCTAGGATGGACGGGCTCCCGCGAAAAGCGTGTGTGGGCTTTGCCGCTATAGCGCACACACAACGGTGAGTTTCCTCGAATTGGCCTTATAAAAAAGCCGATTCTGGGTCGAGACTCCTGAAGCTGACCCCGATGACCTAATACGTTATCGGGGTTTTTGCAGTGATTTATCAAGCTCGTGACGATAACGGACAGTTGAGAGTATAAACCTCACCTTGTATCCAATTTCTGCTGCAATAGTTGCTATATTCAATCTTCTTTCTTCTCGCAGAACATTCAATTCTACCGCCAGCAACTGAAGCTCGATATCAAATGGAGTGTAATCAGAAACATTTGCAGTTGAAATCATTATTCTGCAGATTTCCAAATGCTTTTCCATCCGAGCAAGATCAGTAGCATTCTCTGCGTCATTTTTAAATCGCTCAATTCTTTTCTCCAGCTTCTCAGCTCGCTTAGAGAATTTATTTTTCTGAGCATCGCTTAAAGTGTTTGGCATTTCTTCCATATGATCTAAGACGACAACGAGCCGCAAATTCTACCTGGAAATTGCTTTTTGAAGACATTTCCGCCTATACGTATTGACAAAAGGCCATTTCTTTGCTATATTCGCACTCTTCATTTTTCTTAATTTTATCCTGAAGAGATGCGAAAAAGCCTTAAAATAAGCCATTTCGTCCTAACTATTGCGCTCATTGCTACGCCCTTGCTCCTGATGGCATACCACGACGGATTTCAAATTGTGCAACAAGAAGCGCTTCGCGAGGCATCTGACAATGTCGGCGAGCCCGGTCTCACAGGTGTTTCGCGCACTGAAAGCCGAAACCGATACTACGCAAAGCGGC
>PCVQ01000050.1:8654-9155 GCA_002796025.1 Candidatus Peregrinibacteria bacterium CG11_big_fil_rev_8_21_14_0_20_46_8 | reverse complement strand
AAATAAATATAGTTGATACGCCAGGTCACGCTGACTTTGGATCAGAAGTTGAGCGAGTTTTGCGTTCCATAGATTCAGTGATTTTAGTAGTTGACGCAGGAGAAGGCCCAATGCCACAAACAAAATTTGTTTTAAAAAAATCACTTGAACTTGGTTTAAAACCAATTGTAGTTATAAATAAAATTGACAAGCCAACTGCGCGCCCTGATGATGTGCAGGAAATGGTTTATGAACTATTTTTAGATCTTCACGCTAATGATGAACAACTTGATTTTACAACTATTTACGCTATCGCGCGAAATGGCATTGCTAAAGAAAATTTAACTGATAATTCAAAAGATTTAACTCCTCTTTTAGATACAATATTGCGTAAAGTTCCAATTGCTTCAAGTTTTGAGGCAAATAATGAAAATTTACTTATACAACCTTTTAACCTTGGTTATGATGATTTTCTTGGTCGTCTTGCAATTGGAAGAATTTATAAAGGAACTGTGAAACAAG
>PCVQ01000050.1:0-8504 GCA_002796025.1 Candidatus Peregrinibacteria bacterium CG11_big_fil_rev_8_21_14_0_20_46_8 | reverse complement strand
TTGGGGAGACGATTTGTGAAAACGATTCGCAGGAGGCCTTGCCTGCAATTGAGGTAACTGAGCCTACGATCTCGCTGCACTTTTTAGTGAATAATTCGCCGTTTGCCGGCAAAGACGGAAAGTTTGTTACCAGCCGTCAGATTCGCGACCGTTTAGAAAAAGAGCTGGAAGTAAATGTAGGATTGAAGATCGATTTTTCTGCGAACGATGAGTTTATAGTGAGCGGTCGCGGTGAGTTGCATATTGCAATTTTGCTTGAAAACATGCGGCGCGACGGTTACGAGCTGCAAGTTTCGCAGCCGAAAGTAATTATTAAAGAAGAGAATGGTGAGAAGCTCGAGCCGTTTGAGGAAGTGACAATCGATGTTCCGGATAATATGTCGGGAACGGTTATCGAGAAGTTGGGAAAGCGGAAGGGGATTATGAAAGATCTGCGTCCCGAGCATGGACATACGCGGATTATTTTCGAAATTCCAACACGCGGTTTGCTGGGATATCGTGGCGAATTTGTGGTAGATACGCGCGGTGAAGGTATTCTCTGTTCACGTGTTGTCGGGTTTCGCCCGCACGTTGGCGAGATTCAAAAGCACGAGCTTGGTTCAATGGTTTCTATTGGAACCGGCAAGGCGCTTGGTTTTGCACTCTACAATCTCCAAGAGCGCGGTGCACTCTATATTAAACCGAATACCGAGGTATATGAGGGAATGGTCATTGGGAATGTTGCAAAGGGTGTCGAGATGCCGGTAAATCCGCTTAAGGGAAAACAGCTGACCAATATGCGTTCTTCAGGAGCTGATGAGGCTATCAAGCTTACACCGCCATTGGAAGTTACGCTTGAACGCGGTCTAGAATTGGTTGGTGACGATGAATATTTAGAAGTAACTCCGCTTCATATTCGTTTGCGCAAAAAGTATCTTACTGAGAATGAGCGCAAGCGAAAGAAGTAGTAGCTATAGCTCAGTAAAGAACTCCCACATAAAGCCGCCAGTCTCTCGCGGCCAGTTGTGCGGATAGTAGCTTCCATCCCACGAGGCGTAGTTGTTGGTATGCGGGCACCAAATGAGAGGTGCATCTTCGGCGCAGCCTTTATATGCAACGCACGAGCCAAAGCTTGGTTCTACAGGCAGAGTATCGCTGCCGCAGCGATTTTGTTCACGGTAGTTTTCGCGTGCGTTTAGGCCTTGAGAGAAGGAAACAAGTCTGTCATTGGGATTATGCCAGACCATTGCCGCAACCGGTCCGGTACATTCGCTCTGCGCGCGTCCGCCGCCCAATGTACCCACCGCGCGAATCACATCGCCGCGCGCACACGCCAAACTGTTTGTAAACCAAGCACCCAGTGAATGCGCAACCACATAAATTTGGTCCGTATCTATGCAGTATGCAGAACTCATCTCTTCTAAAATCTTGTCAAAGAGCGCATAGTCGCGCAGCGCACTTGCCGAATCTCCAGGGTCGCTCCAGCTAAAGCTGCCGCCAGATTTTATCCCCGCAGGATACACCATAATCGCACCGCCCTGCGTTGCCTGCTCCACACGGTAGTAGCCGCGCACCTGTGTATTGGAATTTGTGCGGCCGTGGAATGCAAAGATCAGCGGCAGTGGCTCATCTTTATCGTAGCTATCCGGAATTACGGTAATAAAATCTCGTTGAACATCATTGAGTGTAGTTTGTGTCGGCGGATTTGACGGCGGCGTTACACCGCACCCCGCGCTTCGCACATCCCGCTCGTCTTGCAGTGCAACTTCACCGCTATCGATTTGAAATATTCGATGCAGCAGCCAGGCAATTTCTTCACGCCGGATCGGCCGCTCCGGCAAATATGCATAGCGCGAAAAAATATTGTTATTGTGCGAAAATTCGAGATTCGGCAGATACCAATTTTCATTTTCGCCTCTTTCGCGCAATTCCACACCAAAGGCTTTCTGCACAATTGCCATGGCCTCAGCCATGTTTACTTTTTGTTCCGGCCGAAAATATCCATCAGGATATCCCGCAACAATGTCATTATCTTTTGCATAACATACAAAGCGCGCAAACCATTCGTCGCCAACATCCGGAAAACAGCGGGAGCCATTGCCGATTTGTTCCGGCGCAACGGTAAGTGCAAAGAGCATCGTTAAAAGTTCCGCGCGATTTGCCTGCCAGCCGGGTTGAAATGTTCCATCAGGATATCCGGCAACTGCCTCCTTATCTTTTAAAAATTCTATGCTTTCGCGATATTTGCTTTTTGCAATATCAGGAAAAGAAGATTGCGCCGATGCTGTTGCAGCATGCAAGCTAATAATAAAAAAACATAATGCGACTAAAAGGGTAATTCGTTGGTCCATGGCTGTGCATCGGGATAACGTTCGAGATATGCATCATATTCGTCGTCTATTTTTTCAATATTCCGCGCCTCGCTGATGTTCCACTCTTGGGCTGCGGCATCAAAAGAAATAACGATCTCAAAAGTGTAGCACGGCTCGGTTCCGCCTTCGCACAATCCTCCCCATGTTTCTATAATTCCTTCCTCGCTCGTAGCAACATCCAGCAAACGGCCATAAAATTCGGGCAGTTCGCGCATTTTTCGGTGCCCTTCACCAAAGCCTCGCGGAGAATCTATTGCGCTGATTGTTCCATTTTTCAAGCCAACAAGTACATAATCCGTATCGCCGGTAGTAATTAAGAGGCCTTCTTTCTCATCTTTGCTTACATCGGTTACAATGATTTTTTCGATATGTGATGCAGGTACTAATGTCAATTTTTGTGGTTCCGCACTATCGTTTTCAGGTTCAATATAGTGCTCTTTATTTGGAAAAGCTTTTTCAAATACTTTCGACCATGTGTCGTCCGACTTTTCATAAATCGCTGCATATTCAACTGGAATGATGATTTCATCGCCGCTTGCAGTCAGTTTTGGTTCATTGATAAGATATCTAACCGCGTGTTCCGGTGATGCATCGCCCTCGAAATTTACAACATAAACAGTGATATCTGTCGCCTCGGGCGGGACAACATTTGCAGGCTGGAATGACGAGTTGGAATCATTTGCAAGGCAGCCAGTTAACATACTAATTGTAACCAGCATAAAAAAGGTGATTTTTTTCATAGGCTGACACTATACCCTATAACACGGCTTCGCACCTATTGTTGATGCAGTCGTAACCTTGTAATTCGATGCATGAGTATATGCACCGGCTCTCATAAGAATCGATTAACGTCTGAATATTTGACGCCTCTTTTTTATTTACAAAGACCCAGCAACCAAAGGGACACTTCGATTCAACCTGCACACAATCTGCTTTTGTGGTGCAGTACTGGGCATTTTGTATTGTGCGTTTAATCGATGCTTCGCTCTTTTTGCCGCCTGGGAGCGGGAGCGTAAGAATGCTGACAGCAATTAAAACGATACCGATAGTTATTAACAGATATTTCATATTTCTGAGACGGAAAAATTATGTAAAAGAATACAAGAATGAGCCGTCTCTATTTTATAACTTTTTTTATATGTCTATTCAAAGAGATGCAAAACTGCAAAAGTGTATTGATGACTGCACACGGTGTTATCAAGTCTGTGTCGATACCGTAACATACTGCATAAAGATGGGGGGATCGCACGTCGAAGCTAACCATCTTACGCTGTTAAAAGATTGTGCATCGATCTGTAAAACAAGCATGGGCTTTCTGTTGCGTGAGTCCAAGCATGCTAAGAGTATTTGCGAAGTAGCTGCAGAGATTTGTGAGGCCTGTGCGGATAGTTGTGAAAAGATCGATCCGGGTGACGAGCAGATGAGGGAATGTGCTCGAATGTGCCGAGAATGTGCAGTTTCGTGCAGAGCAATGTAATGTAAGGTTACAAACCTACGGCTGAAACAGATCTTCCGGAATGAAGCGCACCTCGTTTACTTCTGGGAATTGCTTCGCAGTTTCTTCAATTTGGAACCAGAGAATACCCGCGCGGCAAGCCCCGCCGGATGTTTGATTTTGCGGATCGGCGAACTGCAGCGTGAGGACGCCGTTACTCAACGAAGCGCTTAGGAGCGTAAAGCCCGGCAGCGGAAATTCCGTTGTAATTCCTGCGGCTTCCTCAAGTGTTGTCAGCTCGCCTTGTATTAGTAATTTAATCGTATCTTGTATGGGAGTCGTTGTTCTCGGGATTTCACGGTCGACTGCAACAAGTCCACTGCGTGAACAGAGGATATTGCCACTGGCATCTGTGTCTTCTTCCGGATCATAGTAGTAGAGTTGCACCACCTGTTCTTGTGCACCGTTTGTTCCGGCAGTGTTATCAAACCGGACCGGAATACGTAATTCTTGTGCGTTTTCTGGTAAGCCGGATGGGTTAGCTTTTTCGAGAACGAGCGTACCTGTATTGGTGGTAGGCGTTGTAAAATTAACGGTTGCCGTAAAAGGAACAAAATTATTTGTCATCCAGTCGCCTTGTGCTTCGGCCGGGCCACTGCCCAAAACGCTGCCGTTTGCATCGAGAAGCTCAATCGGAAATGAGGCTTCAAAGTACCAACTGCCGCGTGCTTGTCCATTTACAACAAGAGGACTGCTGCTAATCGTTTGATTTCGAGTAGGGGAGGTGACGCGGATAAGATCACTCAAATCATCGCCATTACCATCGCCATTCATTCGGTCCAAAAGAGCCTTGAGAATAAGCACACGTACGATTCTTTCAGTACGGTCATCATCATCTTCCTCAATACCCTCGACGCTCACTTCTTTATCTTCAAGTGAAGATAAAAGCGTGGAACAGCTTGCGTCGCTGCTATCGATTTTGCATTCGCTTTCATCGTCAAAGAGCAATCGCTGTCTTTGAGGCGTATCATTCTGGCTCTCATACTCTAAATACCACTCGTTTGGATCGAGGCCCGGCTCATTCCGTACGAGTGTGCCTTCCTCTTGAAAATTAATTTCTTGATCACCATTTGGAGGAGGAGACTCGGTATCAAACCAGCCCCAGTTTGTAGAGCCATAGTAGAGCAGCCATCCCAGCAGGATAAGACCAATAATAACTAAAATTGCCGTTGTTGTGCGTTGTTCTTTATTCATATCCATTAAGACGCAGAAAGGATGAAAAATTTTACATGATTTATGCGTCTCCATTGTACAACTATTTTTTAACTATTACTTATGAGAGCAGCACAGATTCATACATATGGAGACAAAGACGCCGTGACACTGACAGATATACCCAAAATTACTTCTCCAGAAGGTACTGTTGTAGTAAAGGTGTTTGCAGCTGGGGTGAATCCGATTGATTGGAAGATTCGAAGCGGGCATATGGCAGAAATGATGCCATTAACACTGCCGGTCACGCTCGGACTGGATTTTTCTGGCATCGTTGTTGAGATTGGAGAGGGAGTTGAGAATTTTTCTTTAAAGGATGAAGTATATGGGCAGGCAGGCATTATTGCCGGCGGTTCCGGAAGCTTTGCGGAATTTGCACGCACACCTTCAAAAAACATCGCCATTAAACCGAAGACTGCAAACCACTTAGAATCGGCATCGCTGCCGCTTGCTGGCGTTAGCGCGGTACAGGGACTGCTTGAACATATTAAATTGCAGCGCGGACAAAAAATTCTTATTCATGGCGGTGCCGGAGGTATCGGCAGTTTTGCTATCGAGTTGGCACACTATATTGGTACCGAAGTGTATACTACGGCCCATAATGAAGACGCTGAGTATTTGAAAAAATTGGGTGCAGATCATGTTATCGATCATCGTGTGCAGAAGTTCGAGGATGTTGTTAAGGGCTGCGATGCGGTGTTAGATACCGTGGGCGGACAAACCTATATGCGCTCATTCGGAGTGCTCAAGAAGGGCGGAACGATTGTTTCGCTGCTTGAAGCACCCAATGATGTATTAATGGAGCAATACGGCGTTACCGCAATTTCTCAGTTCACTCAAATTACAACAAAACGCCTTGAGCGATTAGCCGAGCTCGTTGATCTTAATGTTACGAAGGTGCATATCGATAAAGTTTTTCCTCTAGAAGAGGCGGCAGAGGCACTCGATTACCTGCAAAATCGGCATCAGCATGGAAAAGTCGTGCTGCACATACAAGATTGAAGCCGAAATAAACTACAGCACCGAATTGACAAAATGTCTCAAAACAGTTAGAGTAAATCGTCATGTCACGCGAAGAGCTTACACAACAGGATTTTTATGGGCTTGGAATAGCCCCGGCCTTACTCAAACGTATTTCAGCGCTTGGATTTAAGCATCCGACGCCCATTCAATTTAAGGCCATTCCAATTGCAACTTCCGGTGAGGATGTTGTGGGAATTGCTCAGACAGGTTCAGGAAAAACATTGGCCTTTTCTATTCCCATGCTGCAGCATGTATCTGCAACAAAGAAGATGGGGTTGATCTTGCTGCCTACGCGTGAGCTTGCGGTGCAAGTTGAAGAGACTTTGAGAAAAGTTGGCGGGCCGGTTGGTTTGCGCAGCGCAATTCTCATTGGAGGTACTAATATAGGTCCGCAAATTCGTCAGTTGCGTGCCCGTCCCCATATTGTTGTTGCAACGCCGGGCAGATTAATTGATCATCTTGAACAGAGAAATATCTCGCTTTCAAATGTTGGCATGCTGGTATTGGATGAGGCAGACCGTATGCTCGATATGGGTTTTGCTCCCCAGCTGAATCGTATTCTTTCTGTTGTTCCAGAAGAGCGTCAGACGATGCTCTTTTCGGCAACTATGCCCGATGCAATTGCCGAGATCGCCCGCCGGTATATGAAAAAGCCACTGCGTATCGAAGTCGCAAAGCATGGCACAACTGCCGAAAATATTGACCAGGAGGTTATCGTTGTTCCGCGCGACGAAAAAATAACTTTATTGCAGAGAATTTTATCCGAATATCGCGGATCGGTTTTGATTTTTTGCCGGACAAAGCATGGCACTCAAAAGGTTGCGCGTATGGTACGTTCTATGGGTCACACTGCAGATGAGTTGCACTCAAACCGCTCGCAATATCAGCGGCAAATGGCACTTAAAGGTTTTTCTAACGGCAGATTCCGCGTTTTAGTAGCAACCGATATTGCAGCCCGCGGCATCGATGTGCAGGATATTGAGCTTGTCGTGAATTTTGATCTGCCCGAACAAATCGAAGATTATGTGCACCGCATTGGAAGAACAGGCCGCGCAGGGCGTTCTGGTAAGGCAATTTCATTTGCAGTACCGGAACAGCGAAGAGATCTTCAGAAAATCGAGCGACTCATTAATCTTACCTTGCCGGTAACATCGCATACTGGAGAGCCACTCGAACCTTTAAAAGAGCTCTCCCGGCCTACCCGGCATTTTGGCCCGCGCCGCCGCGGCGGACGCAGAGGATTCCAGAGACGGAGGTGAGGTAGTTATTGCTGCATAACGAGCCTAATGTTTTTAGGATGAAGCACACACGAATTTTGACCTCAAATATGAACTACTTTAGCCCAGGAGGACTCGTACAAACGAGTGGCTCTGATTTGGCAGCGCTTTCGGAGGCGCCGTATGAGGGTATGCAGTATACGCCGATGCGCTACTTGGACAGTTCTGCACGTCCGCATCGCATGGATCCCGAGCTCTGTGATCGTATTGAGGGCGGGCACCAAACATGGTTTTCGGGGGACTATGTACAAGATAGAATTCAGCTGCGCAGGCCGTGGGAATTTCAAAATGCGGTGATTTTAGGTTCTGCACTTTTTACGCCGACGGCGAGTGGTTCGTTGAGAGCGCTACAAGCTTTGCAATCAAGAGTCGCACGGCAGATTCCGGTAGTTCTATATCCCACTCGTGATAATGCAGAAATCGCAGCAACACGCGATGTTTTTAACGAACGTATTTTTCAGCCCAAGCCAGATATCTATTCGGCATGGAGTATCGAGCCAAACCAAGCGCCGCAAAAAATATGTGCCGATATTCGTGAGGCGCTGCACCGCCGTGGTTACACCGGAGTTGCATTCGATGCCTTTCATTGGAGGATCCCCGATCAAACACATGATTTGCCGCCTTGGGAGCAGGGAATAGAGAGCCTATTTGATGAGATCGATGAATTTCATGTTTCCGCCGGACGAGTTGATTATCCTGCAACATCGATTGATACCATTGGAGAGCTTCGCGGGTTACTTAATGGAGACACAAATACTGTGCTCGCTCAGATGATGGATCGTCTCCGGCAGGCTGGATGGAAGGGGCGCGTAGTTGTTGAAGTTCCGCTTGCTGGTTTGCAAAAAGTAAGCGGCAAAAAATTGTCCGACAACGATGTGCTCAATGCACATGAAAAAATTGTAGCTACGGTGAGGGGAAGTGTGTAATTTTAGCGTAAAGAAAATTGCATATACACGTCCCATCTACATGCAACCAATTATTTATTTACTCATAAACACCATCGCAGTTTTGATCAGCGGATATATTCTGCCAGGTGTAACCGTGCAATCATTTTGGATAGCCTTGATTGTGGCGATTGTTTTGGGCGTGGTGAATACCTTTATTAAACCGCTTTTGGTACTCCTCACATTACCAGTTACGGTTATT
>PCVQ01000056.1:8284-17639 GCA_002796025.1 Candidatus Peregrinibacteria bacterium CG11_big_fil_rev_8_21_14_0_20_46_8 | reverse complement strand
AATTTTGCCTTCGCGCGCAAGTTTATATGCGCGCTTGCCACCAATTTTTACCGCCGATGTCTGCGGCGGACGCTGCTCAATAGTGCCGATAAAACGCTGCAAAACTTCTTCAAATTCCTCACGCGAAATATCACGCAAATTTCCCTCACTCATTTCCCCATCCGCATCACCGGATATACTCCGCTTTCCAAATTCAAGCTCGCATTCGTACTCTTTTGGCAGCCCCATAAATTCCTCGATGCGCTTCGTATCGGCCTCGGTTGCAATAATCATCAAGCCGCTGGCCAAAGGATCGAGCGTCCCCGCGTGGCCCATTTTTATTTTTTTCCCGCCAGGCTCAATCTTTGTACGCCGCAAAATTCTAATCACATCAAACGAAGAAATGCCGGTAGGTTTATCTATTAAGAGAATCATAACAACAGATTTTATAACTTCACCTCAAAGCCTTCCATTAAAATTTCTTTTGCAACTTTCCGGTCGTCCCATGGAATATGCGTCGTGCCAATAACCTGCACTGGCTCGCAGCCTTTTCCGCAAATCACCACTGTATCATCGTCGCGTGCCTCAGTTACCGCCAGACGAATTGCCTGCCGCCGGTCACGAATCTTCCAAAAATTCTCACCCTCTTTGCGCGTAATCCCCGCACTAATATCTTCAATAATTCCCATACGATTTTCTTCATACGGATCATCATCCGTCACGATAATATAGTCGGCATACTTTTCAACAATTGCACCCATCTTCGGCCGCTTCCCTTTATCGCGGCCGCCTCCGGTTGAACCAAAGACCACAAACAAGCGACCACGCGTGAGCGGCCGCAAAAATTGCAGCACTTGCTCCAGCGACTCTTCGGTATGCGCATAATCGACAATTACATCGAACGGCTGGCCGGCCTGCACACTCTCCAACATGCCCGGGAAACTCTCAAATTTCTCAACACCACGCTTTATCATAGGCAATTTCACACCAAGCGAAATCGCAGCGCTCGCAGCACACAGCGCATTTAATACATTAAACTCGCCCGGCAACTTCATGTGAATATCGATTGCGTCGTTGGGCACCACCAGCTTAAAGCGCGTATCAGATGCATCGAGCTCGATATTTTCAGCGCGCACCTGCCCGTTTTGTAATCCAAATGTAATTTTACGATCAGTAGCAAACGAATCAAAGTAGGCAAAATTAGAATCTTCCGCAGGCAGTACCGAACTCTTTTGCAAATCACCCTTTCTATTTGCGCGGCTCAGCTGCCCAAACAACAATCCCTTTGCATGCAGATAATTTTCAAATCCACCGTGATACTCCAAATGATCGGTCTGCATATTCGTGAGCACCGCAGTATCGATGTTTACTCCCCACAAACGCGACTGCACAAGCGCTTGCGACGTCGCCTCTACAATCGCAACCGTACAGTGTTCGTCTAACATGCGCCGCAATAAACCCTGCAAACGAAAGCGGCCCGGCGTTGTCATCTTTGTCGCGTTGTCCCAAACATCACTTCCAATTTGAAATTTCACCGTAGAGACAACACCCACTTTGTGACCTGCCTCTTCCAAAATCTTTGCCATTAAATGTGCAACGGTCGACTTTCCTTTTGTACCCGTAACCGCAATAACCTTCATGTGATTTGCCGGAAAGCGATACCACACCGCAGCCAAAACCGCCAAAACCTTATGGTACAAGAGCAGGAAAGGATTGAGCGGCTTAATTCTCTTTCTGATTTCATTGAGGAATGACATAGCGCGGACAGCATAGCATGCTAGCCCAAAATCTTGCGAGCCTTGCGCTCATCATCGGCAAGCTGCTCGACCAAGCCCTCAAGCGTATCGAAGTCCATCACCTCGCGGATGCGCTCCCCTACAATCTCAACCTCAACCTCTTTTCCATAAATATCGCGATCAAAATCAAAAAGGTGCACCTCGAGAGAGGCTTCGGCGTGCACTGCCGGACGCGGCCCATAGTGCATCATGCCGCCAAACTCCTGACCTTCAAATTCACTCGCCAAAATTCGCGCGCGCACCGCGTAAATGCCATGCTCCAAACCCTCCGGCGCACAGTTAATATCAAAATTAACTGTTGGAAAACCAAACTGTTTGCCCTTGTGTAAGCCGTGTTGTACATTGCCCTGAAATCGCATAAATTGTGAAGGAGAAGATGAGTTATAAGACGAATCAACGAAAAAGTTTTTACGCAAAATGCGCGTGTCGCACCGCTGCATTATTCCGCTTTTTGATGTTTTTTTAACACTTCGCCAAAGGCACGCAGGACCTTTTCGGGATCTTCGGCTCGCGTAACTCCCGAAGCGACCAAAACACCTTTTGCTCCTAACTGCAAAGCAATATCAACATCCTCCGGCGTCTTAATTCCTGCACCAACGATCACCGGCACATCGATTTGCGCAACTGCATCTTTAATAATATCGGGATTCGCTTTAGATACCGAAACATCGCCGCCAATCAGCTCCGGCGGCTCGATAGCGACCGCACTCGGTTTAAGTTTTGCAATCTGTTTCGCCTCCTCCAAATCTTGTGCACACACCAGAGTATAAAAGCCGACCTGACCCGCACGCGTTACACTCTCGATAATTGTAGGAAATGGAATCCGCTTTTCGGCATGATTGAGGAGCGAGCCGTCGGCTCCGGCCTGCGCCAAACTCTCGGGCAAGACCGAGCCGGTACAGGCCCCGGCACAAGCAGCGTCAAAATGGTGCGCAAAAACCGGAATCGTAACCTGAGAAGCGATCATCCAGATATCGGTAACCTGCGGAGCTACGGCAAAATGCACGCCGAGTTCGTCCCCTACCTTTTGGTGCAACCTGGCTAATTCAAGAGCTTTAACGCCGGTCGCACTCTCGTACGTCTTAAAATTGGTGACAAAAATGGGGTATTTGACCTGATCCACGTCTCGCAGCCTAACCTGTTTTAAGGCTTTCGTAAAGAGTCCTTTTCTGGTATAATTTTTAGATTAATTGAAAACAAAAATGCGACAAAAATTGCTTATATGTTTCGACGATTTTCGGCCTAGTGAGCTGCACAGTGCAGGAAAAAATTTTATATTTCTTGCAAAGTCACCCGAGGCGCGCGATGCCGGCGGTGCCGAAGGGCCGAAATTGAATCCAAAAGATGAGCTTGAGCGGCTGAAAAATATTAAAAGTCCGGAAATAAAGTTTCGGACTGGCGCATCGTGGCAAGAGCAAACGAAAGCTGCAATTCAAACGGCATTTAAACAAGAATTCGACAAAATCGGAGATGCAAAAGGACATTTGGCCGACTCAATTATTGGCAAAATTACGCAGGGGAAAGATTTTGGCAAGCTTCAAAAATCGCTTAATAATGCGAATATTCTGCCGGTCTTTCGGGGTAACGTTGACAGTATAGACAGCATCCAAATACTCAACGGCAATGTCATTTACAAAAATGAGGACGGCGAAAGTATCGCGGTCTTTTCGATGCACGAGTTTTTTAAAGAGCTGATTCAGGCGGAGTATCAAGTTGAGCGTGATGAAGCAATGCACAGATTCGCAACGCGCCGCACAAGCAGCAAATCACTGCGCAAATTAAAAATCTATTCGTACGACTCCCCGACCACCAGCTTTTTGGCCCGGATGGTCGAAGATGAGATTGCAAAGGAGGCGGCCCGCAAAGCAAAGAAGAGAAAGAAATATTCGACACGAGCGGCGGATGATACGACTGATGCTGGTGCTGATACTGATGCTGGTTCAGCAGCGCCCAAAAAATCTCCAGCGGCGCAGGCCACCGATGCGCCGCGCCCGGTTACCGTAATGCCAGAAAAAAGTAAGATGGAAAAAGAGTCCGATGAACGGCGCGAAGCAATGCTCAATGCAATAGAAAGAGAGCGCAACAACTATATTGTCACCGCACTCACCTATACCGGCGACGGCCCCTACGATGTTGAACAAACGAATATCGACCCCATGATCCGCGATGAAGATGCGGAAGTTTTTGACCGGCGCTGGAACCAGTTAAATCATGCGAACGAGCTCGACGCACTTTTACGTGAACAGCCAAAAACCGCAGGCGCAAAAGCGTACGAAGGCGGTGCAAAGGGCTACCGCGAAAATCCTTTTTACGAGCAGCGCTGGAACCGCGAGACAATTCGCGACCTTATTCAAGGCAGCGGATTTTGGAACAGCAACGAGACGCTCTCGTTCCGCGATGTCAGTGATGCAATTTATTCGAGCAACTTTGAGGCATTCAAGAAGTCGCATGCATGGATTCCAAAACCGCTCATGGAGTGGCTCGACGACAACAGCGGCGATCTGCAAAAATCCCTGCAAAAATTAACAAAAATCGAGCGCGAAATTACCGCACAAAAAAAGGCCGGCAAAAAGCCTGAAGAGATGCCCGAAGAAATTCGCGAGCTTGCAAAGCACCACTACGAAATTCATCAAGTGCTGCAAATTCTTGGCGACTACTTCGCCTATGCGCAGCGCATGCTGAACTTAGTTGCGAACCTCCAGTATACCGATGCGCACAGTGCGTCATATACCGACTACGAAAATTTACTGGAGCCTGGCCGCGCAAAAAATCCCGAAGATGCCAAAGTGCGCCACGCCCTGTATACGGTCTTTATGGAGCAAGTGACCGCACCCGAAGAGTATACGTCTGAAATTGCCGAACTCGCTGGGGTGCTCGGCCTGCGGCAAGAGCGCGAAATTGTCTTTCAAGATTTAAACGGGCGCACAGCAAGCATTAGCCCGGACTGGTTTACGCAACGGCTCTCTCCGGCAGCAGCATACAAAATGGCCTACGAAGTAGCCGAAGTACAAGATCCAAAAACATTCGAATCGAAGATCGATAGCGGTAAGGCAACACGTTTTTTAAATCATCTATTGCAGTTAGGAATTAGCGGATTGCGCGCAGCAACACACGACAAATCAATTAAACAAATGATCGAGCGCCTGAATGCTGTGGGCTCTATGGCCGGCGAGGAACCGCTCATCTACACCGGCAATGCAAAAGCAGATATGGATAACTTGTATGCTGCGGTACACTTGCGCGACCTCGACGATTTACAGGCAAGCGAAGATAAAACAACACGCGTTGAAAATGAAATCTTTTCTCAGCTCGTACAAATCGGCTCGGTTATGTATCAGCACACGCATGCAGAACGCAAACGCGCCGCACTCGACCGCTTCGATGAATCCGGCCGACATCTTACGCTTGCGCTCTCCCCTGCCGGCGTCGAAAGAATCGCAAAAGATTTAGAGGCAACACGCAAATTTCGCAAAGAAGATATTGAAAAATTTAAGCAAGATTTAACCGTGGGCGTTGGCGCGGCGATCGATACCAGCGGATCGTTCCGCGGCGGTGCACTCGGCGTTAACTATGAATTCCCAAGCGGAACCTCAATAAAAATCGCAGCGCTGACTTCTGATTTTAATGAGTACGGTGCCGGACTCGGGGTGGGACAAAAAATAAATGTATCAAAGGATGTTACGGTAAGCGTAAATTTTGGCGGTGCGGCAACAGCGTCTGGAGTTGGTTTAGGAGGCTCACTTGGTGCAACAAAAAAATATGAGGGCATGGCACTAACTGTTGCAGCCGGTGCCGGTATAACGCCGGGCGGTCCGGGACTCTTTTTGGGCGGAGGCCTCGATTGGAGCCGCACCCAAGAGCGCGTCGAAGAGCACATTACAAAGCGCGAAGCCGAAACACACATTGCCGAGGTAGATACCTCACCCTATGAGACCGTAAAGGCGAATCCAAAACGCTATCCCGAGCTCTACATCATCATGCACCGCATTAACAATATCGACGGCATCGATGAACCGACAAAGAAATATATGTTCGTGCAAGCATACAAACAATTTAAAGAAGGAATCCGAGCCGAGGCGGCAGACGAAACAACGCCGGTGGGAATCGAAAAATTTATTCCGCAAGGCGCATTTTTTGGAATAAGCAGCAGCGGCCCTTTCATCGCACTCAAGTTTGAACTATACGACCGCAAACTCGTCTTCCGCATCGCTTCGGATGTTGATACCGCGCGGGACTACATGGAAAAATCGGCAACTCAAAAAATTCTGCAGCGGCTCGATGAACCGGGCACAGTTGTGGCACCGGAAAAAATTCATCTCACCGGACAACTCATGCGCGACCCTAAAAGCGGTGAGCTTGCATACCGGCACGAAAGAACAACGGGCGCAATCGACTTTACGCAGATGGACCGCTTTAAAGGACTGCGCGAAGAGCTCTTTAAAGAAGCGAGTATTACAGCAGAGCCGGGCGGACTGCTCGATTCCGAATCGCGAGACATGGGACTTATCAAGTTAAAAGTGTTGGAAGCGCACGGTAATACAAATGTATATATCGATCCGAAGCTCGGAAACGATGTGCAAGTTGTAGCGCGCGGCTCTTCCCTTTATCTCTCAGTGAAAAATAACAAACAACTCTTCTTTAAGCGCCAGGATTTAAGTTATCCCTTCCGTGAGCGCGGCCAGCTGGAAGATACCTTTCTTGTGATTACCGATAATGCAAATCTCGATCTCGAAACTGTCGCCTTCGAATCGGCCTGGTATCTGCAACGTACTCCGCAAACTTCGTGGGCAAAGCGTCCTGCGCGGTACCGTGCCTCTGCACTGGAGCGCGAACGTGCAGAAAAGGCGCAGACAAATATTAGGAGCGTCGATGAATTTACCGCATGGTATGAAGAAAATTTCGAGAGCGCCGATCGCCTCAATTTGACCAGCATGGAAGAGATGCAGCGCGCATACGACGGTTTATTAAAGAGCATGCGTCACGAACTTCCGGCCGAGGCGAAATTGCGCCCGGACTTGCAAGAGATCATTAGTGCACTGACTTCGGATCCATACTTTATGAATGAAACCTACAAGCCGCTCACGACAAAAAAGTACGACATTCGCGGCTCACGCACCGATATTACCTGGTCCGAAAACTACACCGACCTTTTGAAAGAGATCAATGAGCGTGTCGAACATCTCGGCAAACCGCAACTCAATCCGCTTGAGATGGATGCCGTTATCTTTGGCTTGATGACTGAGAGCTTTCAAAATATTCAGCGCGGCAGCAAAGAGCAGGCAAAGAAGCTCTATAAAAAATATCTCGATAACTTTGAGAAGCCGATGCTGGAGGCATTTTTTGCCAAGCATTTTGAAGGACAAAAAGATGCAGAGAAAAAGGCGGCAGCTGCCGTGAAGTGGACATACGATGAGATGTTGAAGGTCGACGTATCGAGCGAAAAATTTTCTGAAGTTAAAAAAGGTGCGCTCTTTGCAACTGTTGTCGGTACCTACCGGGTAACCGGTTTGCGCCGCCACTTTAATTATCATCAAGTTGGAACTGAGTGGGGTGTTATGGGGAAGCGTCCGCTTAATCTAAAGGCCGGAGGCGCTGAGGGCGATGTTGCAAAATTCTGGATCGAAAATCTCTCACCAACTCCAACGGTGCCGGAATTAAAGAATGTAGATAAAGCACAGGTACATGCACAACTCCGCTCTCCGCTCATGTTAAAGGCCGGCCAACTTATTGCCGCGGCAATGAAGCCGGAACAAGTGGAAGCGCTGCAAAAACTCTATAAAAATCCTCGTGCGGATATTACCGAGAAAAATATTGGTGCCGTGCGAGATTATCTTTATACCGGAGCACGTATTCGCGAAGCCCAATTAAAAGGACAAAAAACACTCGAACTCAACAAATATTTTACACTGCACATTGAGCCCCTCGATGTCTCGATGGGTGCATTTAAAAAGTGTGGAAATATCAGCGGACTCTTGCACGAAGAGTTTGCACTGGAATATAAGCCTGAACGCAAAAAACTTTACTTTGCCAGTTTGAGCGAGGGATTAATCGATGTAAAAGGACACGTTGCCCGCATGCCGGTCTTTGTTCCGATTGGTCTGGCACTGCCGGCACCAATTGCAGAGAAGCCGCCACCACCGCCGCGCGAGCGCGAGCGAATTCCTCCCGCAGAGCCAGAAGAACCGCCGGAAGAAATTCCACCCGGACGCGAACCAACCCCTACAATCCCACAAGAACCACCCGTTGTTACGGTAAAAATTCCACCGGTCAAACCTGTGGAATCAGAAAAAACAAATCCGGAATCAACTACTGGCGATCTCGGCGGAAGCGCTTCGGGCGGTGGACTCAATAATCAACCAAGCGGCGACACGCCGATTCAGGCTCCGCCAAGCGAATTTGAGCAAGATGTTGCCGCAAACAATCCTCCACCTAGTACCGAATCAGACTCGGGTACAACTTCACTTGGTGACTTCTCATAATTATGAAAAAACAAAATATTATTATCGGACTTATTGCAGCAGTTGCGCTCATCGTGCTGCTCGCAATCTTTATCCCGCGCAATCAAGAAATGACGCAGGAAATATTCGATGCAGAAGAGACGGCGCGTGTCGAAGCACTTAATGCACAAACCAGCGGTGTCGGCCTGGACTATAACGCCGACGGTGAAAATGAAAATCCTGTAATTGAAGATATACAAATCTATGACAACTTTTAATTCATGCGAGCGCACGGCGCGAGCGCGCAGCAAGGCTCAAAATCCGGCTCTGCCGGTTTTGAGCCGAAGCAAGCTTATAAAAAAACCTTCGGTTTGGTGGACTCGCCTTGTGATGATTGCACTGCTCGCTGCCCTGAGCGTGGGAGCAACGCAGGCGAATCATCCTATTAATCCGCCGCCACGCTTTGGTGCGGTTTGTAACGGTCCGTTCGATCCCCAGCCGGATGGCATTTTACACACCACACGCGGTGCGGTGTGCGATCAGCGCGATGCGAGTTTTGGCCGCTGTTTTCCGATTGGCCTCTGCTTTCCTTCTTTTAATGCATACTCGGATAATAAAATGCTGCGCGATGTCTTTAGCGATGAGCGAAGATTTTTAAGTGCACGCAGACGGCGCGGTGGTACCGACACGTCATTTGGCGAACGGCTCGAAGTACAGGTCGGCGACCGCATTCAATTTCTCGGCTATGTACATAATGTTGCGGATCAATTTCACAATACCGATGATGCTGCAGCCGGCGCGCAGCCACGCAGCGTGGCACGGAACGTACGCACGTATGTGCGCTATGGCGCAAATCAAAGCGACACCTCGGGCACACTACAATACGATCGCAACGTTACCTCATATGCTACAGATTTACAGGACCGCTTCTTTATTCATCAATTTATTGCAGCAGACAATACCGTGCCACAGGCAATTTCTGACAGTGTAGAGATTGTCTCAGCTGACGGCTCCCCGATTCGTCTGCGCTATGTTGAGCGTGCAACAAGCGGCGCACATCTGGCTTTTTTTCAGCATCCGGTGCCGGTACCCGGCCAGCAAAGTTTCTGTACACTACCCGACGGCACGCGCACCAACCAACCG
>PCVQ01000056.1:1958-8274 GCA_002796025.1 Candidatus Peregrinibacteria bacterium CG11_big_fil_rev_8_21_14_0_20_46_8 | reverse complement strand
CGCAACTTTACCGGCTCTGCTTTATTTGGCAGCGGTGCGGGATTCGGCTCGCCGGATACCAGCAGCACCGACTACTTTGGTAGTGAAGACTACCGCGGCCTTTTGGTCTTTGTACTGGAAGTTGTTGCGCCACCGCCTCCGGTGGAGTGTACGCAACTTACGCTTACGCCAACGCTTATTCCAACCGGCACAACAAGCCAGCAATTTACGGTAAGTGTAGATCCGCCGGATTATTCGGGCGACATTAACTGGATTCATACACGCAACGGACTTACATGGAGCCGCGCAACTGTTCCCGGCCGCAGTGGTACCTTTACCGTAAATGAATTAAATCAAACAAGCGCAGTCGATGTTATTGCAACACTCGGCAACGCGCCTGCATGTCGCGCACGCGCTATTGTGCAGCCTCCGCGTTTCGATGCCTGCCGTTCACTTACCATAACTCCAAACACACTTGGTCCTGGTGTTACGCAGCAAGAGTTTGAAATTGCAATCGATCCGATGAGTTTTGCCGGCTCGATTACTGCACAACATATAAAGAATGGAACGGTAGTCGACAGCACTACGGTACAAAATTATAAGCTGCTCTTTCGGGTAACTGGCATCGACGCAACGAGCGTGATTCGCGCAACGGCCACACCTGACGAGCCGACTGGCGTCTGTGTGGGCGAGGTGCGGCCAACGGACGAGCCGCCGCCACCGCCGCCAATCGCATGTACCTCACTCACTGCATCGCCAACTTTGATTGAGCGCGGCCAATCAACCCAAACTTTTCAAGCAAGTATAACTCCAGCCAGCGGCTTTACTCCAACAATAACATGGGTGCACAGCAGACCGGGCGAGCCGGATGAAGTAGTCACCGCCGCATCCGCAACTTTCACCACCCTCAACGATTCGAGTACGATTCGCGTAAGTGCAACGCCGGTAGCCCCAGGTGCAACATGTGCCGCAACCATTCCGGTACGGCCGGGCGGCGGCGGCGCTCCGGATTGCCAAGCACTCAGCGTAAGCCCAAATCAAATTCTCCGCGACAATCCGCGCCAAAGTTTTAGTGCGAATGTCTTTCCAAATAACTTTCCGGGAACAGTAACATGGACGCACGTTCGTCCCGGCTTACCGCCAGAAACACAAACTGGCCGCTCAGTCACGTTTACAACACTTACCAACGACAGCCGCATCAACGTACAGGGCGCGCCGGTAGCCAGCGGCGCAAGCTGTCAGGCAGATCTTAGCGTCGCACCTCCAGGAGGCGGAGGAGGCGGCGGTCCTAAACTAAAATGTGAAGATCTTACAGTCGAGCCCGACGTTATTCCGCGCTCGGTCACAGCACAAGCAAATAACGAACTTACCTTTAGCGCGCTCGCAGAACCACTCAACTTTTTTGGCGGCTTTACCTGGGTGCGCAAGGAAGGCGACCGTATTTTAGAAACTATCACTCACCAGCCCGGCTCTCGCCGCTCCACCGTAAAATTCGAAGACCTCACACCGCGCACGGTTATAGAAGTAGAGGTCGATCCACGGCGCGTTGCCGATGGCCGCGTCTGTAAAGCAATCATTAAACCGCAGGGCATTACCCGGCCCCCGGATGGCGAGCTGGTAAAGCGCGCATTCGAAGTACGCTCGCGCGGAAATGTGATTGCACCGAACGAGACTGCAGAGTTTCAAGTTACTTTCACGCCGCTCCAAAATGTCAGCG
Organism: Candidatus Peregrinibacteria bacterium CG11_big_fil_rev_8_21_14_0_20_46_8; assembly: GCA_002796025.1. GTDB lineage: Bacteria > Patescibacteriota > Gracilibacteria > UBA1369 > UM-FILTER-53-11 > 21-14-0-20-46-8. Next base: position 6,578 of record PCVQ01000056.1, on the reverse strand, counting down.
AACTCACACTTTTAGACCGCAACATGCGCAACGGAATTCTCAACGGCTCGGAGGGCAGCCGCATCGAATTGGTAAAAGCAGCATTTAGCGGCCGCGACTTTAAACTCGAAGTAGAAGTTGGCAGCGGAAACCAGCGCGCAGACATTCCGCGGTGCAGCGAGTTACCAATTAATGCAAACAGCATCTGCTACACCGGCAGCCCATTTACCGGACAAAGCGGATTGCGCGTGGAAAACATGACCACCACCGGAGACATCATCCTCACCTACCGCGGCAAACTTGTAAATTCGGTTATTACCAAAGCATACTGCCGCACGCTCGAGCGCTCCTTCTGCGGAGAAAAATTTGTAAACGAAGTATTCGATAACTTTGATAACCGTGCCAACGCGACACTCTTTACGCCATGTCCGTTTTTGCTCACGCAAGGTATCGGTGACGTAATCTTAGAGCGAGACCTGAGCATCGGCAGCGACATCTCGAGCTGCGGCGACATTCCAAATATCGAAGGGCCGATTATCACGCCAAAGCCGCCGCCACCAGCAAAACTGCCCGGCACCGGTCCCGGCCAAATCGAAACGCTTCGACTCCCCCGTCACACCATTTGCCAGCAGAGTAATACCAACTCAACAAGCCTGCCCGAGGCATACCGCAATCCAATCGAGAGCTTGAGCAGTGCAATTTGCGAAATCACCTCTTCGCTTGCCAACGACCTTGAGCGTCCGAATGTACGTGCCGATATTACCGAAAACATCACCCGCATCACGCGCTTTAACGAGAATCTTGGTACCGCAGCGCGTACCATTACCAACTTAAATACACCGGGCACGGTCGGCTTCAACACAAGCCCAAATCCAAATTTTGAGATTTATAAAATCAAAGATGCCGATCTCACCATCAATACAAATCTCCCAATTACCGGCGGCGCAAAAACATACGTCATCGAAAACGGCGATCTCATTATTAACAGCAATATCAAATACGACACCACGCCTTTTAATCTCACGAATATTAAGTCGATTCCATCGATCGCATTTATTGTGATAAATGGAAATATAAAAGTTGCGCCGCATGTCACCGAACTGAACGGAATTTTCGTGGCGCTGGATACCGTGCAAACGGGCGTTACAAAACGCGACGCCACCGCTAAAGCGGGGCAAGCAGGAAAAATCATCGGCACCGGAGAATCAAACCAACAGCTCTATATTGAGGGTCTCATCTACGGCGACATCGAGCCGATCTTCGACACCCGCAGCTTCATCGGCAACGCCCGCCGCGGCACCGGCACCATCGTAATTAACTACGACGGCCGCCTCTTCTACAACCCTCCGCCCGGCATTGAGCAAGTCTTAGACTTGCAGCAGGAGCAGGTGGCGAGGTAAGGAATTGGAGGAAGATTGCTTCCGCAAAATATATTATTTTGGCCGTAGAAAAATGCATCGAATCACGTCTCATATATATTATATATGCCCAATTCACCAAACAATCAGGAACTGGTTATTACCCGAACCTTTCATGCCCCGCTCGAGCTTGTATGGAAGGCTTGGAGCGATGCCAAAATGGTACAACAATGGTGGGGGCCAAAGATTTTTAAGGCACCGCATATTAGTATGGATTTTCGGGAAGGTGGTAAATATCTTTTTTGCATGCAGTCTGATGAAGGTGAAGAGTCCTGGAAGAAGGGCATTTGGAGCACCGGTACGTATAAAGAGATCGTACCGATGGAAAAAATCGTATGCACAGACAGCTTTGCCGATGAAAACGGAAATATAGTTTCGGCGGCACACTATGGCATGGCAGACGATTTTCCTATGGAGCTGCTGGTGACGATTACTTTTGAAGATGAGGGAGAGGGCAAAACAAAAATGACGCTACATCACGAGGGCATGCCAGAATCGATGAGCAAAGATGCGGCAGCGGGATGGAATGAGTCATTCGATAAGATGGCTGAGTTGTTTAGATCATAAATTTATTGACAAAAAATCTATTTTATTTATAGTAGACTACCTATTCGGTAATCAATTATTTATGCGCACATATACTCGTGAGAGCTGGAATCAACTTGCCAATGATCGACGAGCAAACGGTAAGGAGCACCCACTGCAAAAAGGCGATTTCGTCGCATATTCACCAGATTATTCGTTGCCAAACGATGTCTATGCACATCCTATGGTTCAAGATACTGAAGCATTTTTTGCAGGACAAAGAAACCGCCCAGATTTATCGCCAGAACAGTTAGTTGCGCTCAATAATGTGCAAAATGAGATGCGCGATCTCTTAGCGCGCTTTTGGGCTATGCGCTCTGATGTCGACTACAAAAATCAACCTCCAATGGATGAATATTATCTAGAAGCGGAAGCATTGGACATTCCCGCACCTGAAGATGCACGTGCAAAAAACGCATGGAAAGTTGTATATCTTGTTGCAAAGAAGTTCATGGATAAGGCGCTTGCTGTGATTTCTCCCAAGCATGAAAAATAGCCGTCGACGGTAACTTTTCAGGTTAATTTTGCGCAGCGCTTATTATTTGGTTATCCTTCGTCCATGGCTCTCTTCCTCTTCTTTGGCGACGACACCTATTCGCACCGCAAAAAACTCTCCTTTTGGAAGGCCGAGTTTGAGAAAAAGCACGGCGATATGAATATGGAGACGTTGGATGGCAAGGAGGTGAAGGCGAAAGATGTTGTGAGTTCGTGCGCGGCGGCGCCTTTTTTGGGCGATAAACGGCTGCTGATTGTGAAGGACTTTTTGCGCGATGGAAGTAGCGATGAGCGCGAAATTATGGGAAAGGCGCTGGAACAAATTCCCGACTTTTGCGTGCTGGTTTTTAGTGAGATGGGCAGTGTGGATAAGCGTACTTCGCTCTATAAAAAACTCGTAAAGGCCGCGGAAGTTGTGGATTTTACTCCGCCACAGGGCATGCAATTGGATAAGTGGATTCGGAGTGAAGTTGCGGGCCGCGGCGGGCAAATCGAGCCCGATGCCGTGCAGCTGCTCGGCGATATTTTGGGCGGCGATCTCTATGCACTGGAAAATGAGATTGCGAAGTTGTGTGCGTACTGTGGCGCATCTGCCGAGGCGGCAGCGCGCCCCATCAACCGGCAAGACATCGAGCTGATGATCGATACCACACTCGCAACATCGATCTTTAAATTTACCGATGCGCTGAGCACCAAAAATATTAAGGCAGCGACGAGCGCACTGCACAATCTGCTCTACACGGGCGAAGATCCGTACCGTATCTTGTATATGATCATGCGGCAGTTCCGCATTATTACGAGCGTCAAAGATCTGGCCGAACAGGGCGCTCACAAAGGGGAAATTGCGAGCAAAATCAAAGAGCATCCCTTTGTGGTGCAAAATACGCTCAGCATTGTGCGCAACTTTTCTATGGCACAGCTCAAGCGCGCATATGAGCTGTTAATCGAATTGGATACGCAGTTAAAGAGCGGCGAGCTGAAAGTGCTAGTGGGCGACAAGCGCGACTTTGCGCTGGCGCTGGATAGGTTGGTTTTGAATTTGTGCGTGTGAAAATAAGCGGCGGCGATTTTTCGCGACCCAGTCGCGCGTTGCTATTTTACATTGTCTAATCGGACCCTTACCTGTAATTTCGGCGCCGAAATTATTAAAAGACCACGATACATATTATCGCGCAATATTTGAACGGGCCTACCAGCCTACAACGCCGCCCGTTTCTTGTGCCAGTCCGTCACCTGCTGATACGCGTATCCTACGCGCAGAATTTTTTCTTCGCCGAATTGCGGACCGATGATTTGCATGCCCAATGGAAGGCCTGCGACGGCTCCGGCAGCCGGCTTACTCAAACCGCACGGCACTGAGATACTCGGCACACCAACAATATTAATCGAGCACGTTAAAATATCTTGCAAATACATTGCCACCGGATCATCGACATTCTCCCCTACTTTAAAAGCGGGAGTCGGAACCGTCGGCGCAATCATCGCATCAACTTTTTGAAATGCCTCTTCAAACTCGCGCTTAATAATAGTGCGGACCTTTTGCGCTTTAAGATAAAAGGCATCGTAGTACCCGGCAGAGAGCGCGTATGTTCCAATCATAATGCGGCGCTTCATCTCATCACCAAAGCCTTCGCTGCGCGTCTTCATATAATAGTCGAGCAAATTATCGGCATCTTTTGTTGCGTGACCGTAGCGAATGCCGTCGTAGCGTGCCATGTTCGCACTGACTTCCGACGGACAAATAATATAGTAAACCGCCAAGCCGTACATACTATGCGGCAGGCTGATATCGACAATTTCCGCACCAAGTTTTTTCAACTCTTCAATGGCAGTGCGCACCGAGTTTGCCTGATCTTCATCCATGCCTTCTGCGCTGAAAAATTCTTTGGGAATGCCGAGCTTAATGCCTTTGAGGCTAGGTGCGGCGCCAGTGCTATTTGCGCCGCCTGCACTGCTCGCGCCATCTTCCCCTTTCATCGCCGCAACATAATCCGGCACCGGAACATCGGGTGTGGTCGAATCGTACAAATCGTGACCGGCCAAAAGCTGGAGCAAGTGCGCAGCATCTTCAACATCGCGCGTGATTGGCCCGATGGTATCGAGCGAAGAGGCCATGGAAATAACCCCAAAGCGCGAGATGCGG
>PCVQ01000056.1:0-1716 GCA_002796025.1 Candidatus Peregrinibacteria bacterium CG11_big_fil_rev_8_21_14_0_20_46_8 | reverse complement strand
ACCGGCAGTTAAAAGTTTTTTATAGACTGTAGCATCGTAGGGGGCAATATAGTTTTTCAAAACATGAGAAGCAGCGGTGGTGGTAATACCGGAGGTATTAAAACAATCCTTGATAACAAAAGGGAGTCCAGATAAAGGCGAGGTTAATTTGACTGATTGGGCCTGTTTGATAGCGGTTTCGCGGGGAAGAATGGTAATAAAAGCATTGATCTTGTCATTATATTTGGCAATATTGTCGTAACACTCATTAACCAGATCAACGGAAGTAAATTCATCTTGTCTTAGTCCGGCGGCTAATTCTAAAATCGATTTATCAAGAAGCATTATTTTTTAGAAATGGATTTAGTAATAAAAAATCCGTTTTTACTTTGAGGAGCGTTAGAAAGAGATTGGGCTTGGGTAAACATCCGTTTGGTATCGATAAAATCTTGGCGGAGGATATTTTTTTGGCCGGTTACCTGATAAGTGGGAACAACGCCTTCGACGTTGACTTGGTTTAATTTGGCAAAGTATTCCAAAATCGGTTCCAGTTGTTTGGCAAAAATGACAATTTTTTCGGGAGAAAGTTTGATGTGGGCCAGTTTGGCCACTTTCAAAACATCGGCTTCACTAATAACGTTTGAGAACATAGTGTATTTTACCTAAAAAGTTTGGCTTTAAGGCGGAGTAGCTTCCAGCGGTATTTATCGATGAGATTGTAGACTTTATACAATTGAGAATTGATAACCAGATCATAAGTGCCGACAAATTGGACCAGTTGACCACCATAACCCTGTTTGAATCGGTGAAATCCAAAGCCGTTTTCGGATTCTTTGGCCTCGGGACCCAAACAACCCCAAGTATCAAAAGATTTTAGGCCTAAAGATTGGCCGTATTTAATGGTTTCCCACATTAGTAAATTGGGAGCCATGACTTCTCTTTTTTTATCAGAGGAGGCACCGTAGGGGTAAAAAAGACGATCAGAGTTCCGAAATAACATAAAAGCGGCTAAAACTTCATCCTGATAGGAGGCTAAAAGGATGTCGATGGAATTGGTGTTTTTTAACTGTTGCCAGAGCTGGCGGTGGTAGTTTTCAGAGTGAAGATAAAATCCCTGACGCTGAGTGGTACTCATTAGCAGTTTTAGATAAATCTCAAAACCGGAATCGTGGGTTTCCCGGGAGACAGTGACCCCGTGACGATTGGCTAGGCGGATATTGTAACGGGTTTTGCTCTGAAGACGGGAAAGCAACTCTTCTTCGGAGAGAGTCAGGTCAATAACAAAAGAATGGGGATAGAAAGCGACTTTGGGAGAAACAGTCAACCCCGGAAAATCAAGATTTTGGGGATATTCCTTATCGAGATTAAGGGTAGAATCATAGACTTTGGCGACAACATCCGGCTCAAATTTAACAAAAACGGCCGATTCATCCTGGGCAATTTTGCGAACATTGCTAATCATATCAGCGTCAATTTGGGGACCACGAAGAATGGTGCCGATTTTTAGAGAAGTTTTGGGGATGGTGTGAAAAGAGAGGGAGTAGCCGGCCACCATTTTCTTTTGATCAAAAATACCCAGGCGGTAAACTTTGTGTCCCTGACTGATCTGAAAATCTCCCCAAGCCCAAGTTTGAACCGGGTGGCGGACAGCCTTGTCATAGGCAGCTTTTTCTTCGTTGTAGAGAATGCGGGTAATCATAAAAACTTCTAATATCTAATGTCAAATTTCTAATGTCA
>PCVQ01000069.1:9431-19185 GCA_002796025.1 Candidatus Peregrinibacteria bacterium CG11_big_fil_rev_8_21_14_0_20_46_8 | reverse complement strand
TTTTTGGCTGCGCAGGAGAAAGTTTTTTATGGCGATATTACCTTTGGGCCCCGGCCAGAGAGCACGGTTTATCACTACTGGTTTGGCGAGTTTTCGCTGGGATACGGCGGCTGGCTCTCTCCTACCATTTTGAATGGCCGCAATGCATTCCGTTTAGGATTGGCGAAAGAGATGCGCGATGCGCGTGAATTGAAAAAAGTCGATGACTTTATAGAGATTTTGAAGGAGCGCGGCATGATTCGTATGGACGAGGAAAAGTGCGTTGTCTCATTTGGCCATATGATTCCTATCGGCGGTGCGCTAAAAAATATTGAGGACGGCCCGACACTTTTAATCGGCGATGCTGCAGGTTTTTGCGGCGCTTTTGCGGCGGACGGGATTAAAGGCGCAGTGGTTTCAGGAATGGTTGCAGGCCGGTTGATTCCTCAATATTTGAGCGGCAAGCGCGACACACTCTCGCAATTCCATGCGGAGATGCAGAAGCACAACCGCCTGATGCGCTACTATAAAAAGCAGGTGCTCTACCGCTGGATTTGGGAAATTATGAAAACGAATCGGACCTTTGATGCGCTCTTTGAGCTCATAGCAAAAGAAAAGGATGGCTTTTTAAATCAGTTTTGCGACAGCAAAGACCGTCATAAGAGTTTGGTGAGTGTGGTTTTGCGATTTAAAAATATTCCCGCGCTGATTCGGTATAGCTGGTTTATGATTTTGGATTTACTGAAGCTCAAGCCGCAGGCCGCGGTAATGAAGACGTCCGGGAATGCTTCACAGCCAGAGCGCGCTCATCGTCCTGTTACGCCACCTGCTTCCCGTTCCACACCAGTGTATGAATCGTCCGAAGCGTCTGTGCAACCTCCTCGTTCTCAATGAGAATTGCAAATGCATCGTGGTAGAGATTGAGGAGCAGAACTTTATTTTCAAAAATTGCGATTGAAGAGTGCAGTGCGCCTTGTTTTGGTGAAAATGCCTTCATTGCGCGCCGATGCTGCTTGTTAAGTTTGCGGAATTTTTTGTGGAGCTCGGTGTTGGCGCACACAACATTGATAAAAACTTTATTTTGCGCCCGCTTTTGCATAAATTCGTTCATAAAATCATTCCCCATTTTCATGAGGTCGTCGTGCGCTGCGAACTCACACACTTCGGTGCTGCTCTGGAGTATAAGCGAATATGCTTTGCGGCAGCCCTGCAATCCTTCAAAAAAAGTCACTTTTGGTTCAGAGCTGTATGGCGTGCGGAACTCTTTAAGCAGCGGAATTGTTTCTTTGAGTGTTTGCTGGCGGGCTGTCAGCTCTTGCTGCGTTGCACTTTCTAAGTCGGCCGGATCTGCAAAAAAGTACTGTGTTCTCCCCTTCTTCGATTTGCGGATGTAGCCGCGCTTGGCCAAGTTTTCAAAGAGAAAAAGAACCGTGGCCTTTGGCAGTGTTGTCTTTTTAGCAATAACACTTGCAGGCTGGGTGCCGAATTCCAGGAGTGCCAGATATGCGACCGCCTCTTTTTTTGAGAAGCCGAGCTGAAGAAGTTTTTCAATCATCATGATGTGAGTTAATCGACAGTAATTGTTGACGATAAAATCCTATCATATCTTGATTTATCTGTAAATAAGCATAATACTCATGTTAGTAAATGTTAATGATTAGATATGCAACATACCGAACTGCTCTATATGAAGGATTTTGAATTGCTGGAGACGGATGCTACGGTGCTGGCGGTTGAACAAAGTGAAGACGAGCGGCATACCGTGATTTTGAATCGAACAATCTTTTACGCCCAAGGCGGTGGTCAGCCCTACGATCAAGGTGCTATCAGAAAAGACGGCGCGCGCTTTCGTGTGGAAGAAGTGCGCTTTGTCGACGGCATAATTCATCACATTGGGCATTTTGAGCACGGTATATTTGCTGCTGGCGACACGGTTCACTGCACAGTCGATGCCGAGCGCCGCATGTTGAATTCGCGCTATCACTCGGCCGGTCATGTGATCGATAAAGCGCTCATCGAGCTCGGTATGGATTGGGTGCCGTCAAAAGGTCACCACTTTCCGGGCGAAGCCTATGACGAATATCATGCCGAACTGCCCGGGGATTGCGACAAAGAGCAGCTCATGAAATCTATTGAGGAGGAATGCGACAAATTTATTGCGCAAAATCCATCCACCACAATTCGCTTTATGCCCGTAGAAGAGATGCATAACTTCTGCCGGCACGTACCCGAAAATTTGCCCAAAGGAAAGCCCTCGCGCTTAGTACTCTACGGAAACTTTGGCATGCCGTGCGGCGGCACGCACGTAATGCAACTGGCCGCCATCAAAAAAATCACCATCCGCAAAATCAAAGCAAAGGGCGGGAAGGTGAAGGTGAGCTATGAGCTGTAGTTATGTGCCTACTTCCCAAAACTGCAGCCTCACCGCCGTGCCGTCAAATCCAAATAAACGCCGCAGCTCGTTCTCCAAAAAGCGCTTGTAGGAAAAGTGGATGAGTTCCGGATGATTTACGGTAAAGCGGAAGAGCGGTGGCGTACCACTGATTTGCTCTACTTTATAAAATTTAATTCGTTTGCCGCTGCGGCTTGGCGGATGCGCGTTAATCGTTGTTTCTAGGAACATATCAAGTTCACGCTGGGTCAGTTTTTTCTTGCGCTCTTCTGCAATTTTTCGTGCTAGAGGCAGAATTTTATTGATTCCTTTTTTCTCCGCCGCAGAGATGAAGAGCACCGGAGCCCAGCTTACAAAGCTCATACGATAATGCAGCAGATTAAGAAATTCGGTGCGCTGCTCCTCATCTTCTTCCATTAAATCAATTTTGTTTACAACCACAATCATCCCTTTATAGGCAGAGAGTACAAACTCACTCACATGCAGATCTTGATTTGTGATGCTCTCGCTCCAATCTACTAAGAGACAGACAACATCGGAGCGCGAAATAGATTGCAGGGAGCGCATTACACCAAATTTTTCGATGCCCCGTTCGATGCGTCCGCGCCGGCGAATGCCCGCAGTATCGGTTAATACAACGGAGCCTTCCGGAGTTTTTAATTCGGTATCGATGCTGTCGACGGTTGTGCCCGGAATATCCGAAACAATGGCCCGTTCTTGGCCGAGCAGTGCATTCAAAAGAGATGATTTGCCGACATTCGGGCGGCCAACAATTGCAAGATGTAAGGTATTTTTTTCTGCCGGCGGCGCTGCCGGAAATTTGAGTGAACGAATATGTTTCCCCACAGCACGCTCTAATTCGTCGATGCCCCAGTTGTGCTCAGAAGACACAGGCACGGCTTCGCCCAGCCCGAGTTCATAGAGTTCGTTAATATGTGCCTCGCTTCTCTGATTATCAACTTTATGTGCAACAAGTACAATCGGTTTACCCGATTTGCGGATAAGCTGGGCACATTCGCGGTCATTTGCTGTTATAGACTCTTTAACATCTACCAAAAAAACAATGATATCGGCCTCTTCTATGGCAACGCGTGCCTGTCCCACAATGTCTTCTTCCAAATTAGTTTCATTACCCGAACGGTCTACGAAATCCATGCCGCCGGTATCCACTAAAATCGCGCGGCGGCGGTTGAGCAGAACTTCATGATACACGCGGTCACGTGTAGTTCCGGCAGTTTCGGAGGTCACCGCAATGCGCTCTCCGCACAGACGGTTAAAGAGAGTAGATTTGCCCACATTCGGGCGGCCGATAATAGCAACTATTGGAAGCATGTGGACGTATTGTACGTGAATATTATGATATACTACAGCTAATGAAACGGCTTTTTGCGCGCGGCGCTATCATAGGAGGCATTATCGGCGGTATTCTTATTTCTGTATTCTTTGCTCCGGTGGCCCTTGCGCAGGGAATTGTGCCAAGTGTGAGCGGCGGTTTTGTCTGTGATTCACCAGAGACGGCCGCAGCACTTCGAAGCCGCACGGTATTTCAGCAGCGAATTCAAGCTGCCGACGGTCGTCGTGAAGCGCTTGCAAATCATCTTGGTTGTGCCATAAAGACCGGCGATATCCGCCTCTTTATGCTCCCCTTTTTCGTAACATATCTTGTTCAATTCTTGCTTCAGATTGCGGGTGTGGTGGCGCTTCTGTTTATTGTACTCGGCGGATATTATTATGTTATCGGCGGACTTACCGAGGATAAAGAGAAGGGTAAAAAAACACTCATGCATGCAATTGTAGGTTTAATTATAGCGCTTTCGGCCTGGATCATTGTTAACTTTATCCAAGTAGCCCTTACGAGCTGATGCCACGTTCCGCAGAACAAGGAAGGCAATTCATTCTCTTCATAGGTGACGCACTCGTCATTATTCTGAGTCTCTTTATTGCGTTGGTAGTGCGATATGACTTTTCGGTTGCCCAAGAGGATTTTTTATTCAATCTGGGGCAGTTTGGCATAATTTTTGCGCTCTGGATGATGATTTTTTATGTCGGAGGACTGTACGGTATTCGTAAAGCGAAAAACGACCGTCCCTTTTTTCAACTCTTTTTTTCACTTTTGGGTACAAATGCGCTCATCGCAATTCTCGCATTTTATTTTGTGCCTTTCTTCGCAATTACCCCCAAAATAGTCCTGTTCGTAACACTATTTGTAAGTGCTTTGGTGCTGATTATTTGGCGGGCGATTTTTAACAGAATTGTTCCTTTACAACCGCTTCGTGTTGCAGTTGTGGGCAAAGGCACAGATGTAGAAGAGCTTGTTGCAGATATGAAGTCTCATCCTCAGCGGGGCTACCGCTGCCTTATTTGGAAGCGTCAGCCAACGCGCGACTTGATTCATGATTTGCGCGAAAAAGAGATAGATATGCTCGTTGTTGATTTTCGCCATGAGCATTCCGAAAATTTTGTAAGTGAATTGATACGTCCGCTTGCACGTGATTTTTTTGCCGTTGTAGATTTTGTCGACTTTTACGAGGAGCGTCTCAAGAGAATCCCTCTATCCGCAATTGATAACCGGTGGTTTGTTCTTAATATTCAGGCGCAAAGTGCACAGTTTTTTTCTTTTGCTAAGCGGAGCATCGATATTGCTCTAAGTCTTTTTTTGGCTGCAGTTGGACTCGTATTGGCTCCGTTTGTGGCTCTTGCGATTATTCTCGATTCCGGCTTTCCGATTTTTTTTCGCCAACCGCGTGTTGGCCGCCTGCAGAAGCCTTTTGTAATTAATAAGTTCCGCTCGATGAAGAGAGGAAAGATAACGCTGGTCGGGCGATTTGTCCGTTCGACTCATCTCGATGAAATTCCTCAACTGTGGAATGTACTGCGGGGAGATATGAGCTTTGTGGGGCCGCGTCCCGAGCAGGTTGCAATTGTTGAAGAGCTCAATGAAGCAGTGCCGTTTTATGAAGAGCGATTGTGGGTGCGCCCCGGCATTACGGGCTGGGCGCAACTGCACGAGCCTACCGCACAGGCCGAAGATGCACATAAAAAATTGCAGTATGATCTTTATTATTTAAAGCACCGCTCTCTATTTTTGGATTTGGAGATTATTGTAAAGACGCTGCGCATCATTATTTTATAGTCTGCTATACTACTCTTATAAATTGTTATATTTTAACCGGTTTTGAATATGGCTCCCCTTCTCTCTTCGATCCACAAGCGCTTACGTGAATTTACCGGTAGAGTAAAAACATTAAAAAAGAAAAGGGATGATCAGGAGAAAGTTGCACCGTCTCGTTTGCCGAAAAAACCTCAGGAGGACGCAAAAAAAATCGAATTTGTTGTTTCGTCGGCAACTATTGCAAAGGTTATCAGTCTTACCGTTATTCTGCTGGCCCTCACCTACTTTCTCTATGCGATTCGTCAGATTCTAGTGATATTTTTTATCGCATTCTTTTTTGCTTCGGCCCTTGATCCGCTTGTGGATTATTTACAAGCACGAAAAATTCCGCGGGCACTTGGTGTTTTGCTTATTTATGCTGCGGCATTTGTAGTACTCGGCTTTATGCTGTCGAACTTAGTGCCAATTATCACAACGGAGCTCTCGCAAATTGCGAATCGTGCCCAGGAATTTATTGTAAATATTGTAAGGGGCGAAATTGTCTTGCCTGAATTTATGGAAGGCTTGCGACCGCGCATTCAAGATCTTTTTGAAGGTATCGATGTCTCACAATTACCAAATTATAAAGATGTCTTGCTCGATGCAGCAAATCGCTTATCGAATGTTGCAGGTAATGTCTTTAACGCTATTGTTGTTATTTTTAATGGCTTCTTCAATACGGCTTTGATTCTTGTGCTTACCTTTTTAATGGTTGTTGATGAAGATGGTATCAATAAGTTTATTCTTTCACTTTTTCCATCACGGTATGCCGCATATATTCAGGAAAAAAATGAGATTATTAAGCAGAAGCTCGGCTATTGGCTCCGCGGCCAGGTGGTTTTGATGTTCGCAGTTGGAATTTTGGTCTATATTGGATTTTTTATTATTGGACTAGCAACCGGTGAGCCGGTGCAATATGCTGCAACAATCGCACTTGTGGCGGGACTTACTGAATTAATTCCGTATGCCGGTCCTTTTGTGGCGTGGGCAATTGCCTTGCCGATTGTGGCAAATCAGTCGCTCTTTCTTATTCTTTGGATGACGATTTTGATGTATATCGTGCAGTTGCTCGAAAATAATGTTTTGGTCCCGGTAGTTATGCAAAAAGCAGTCGGACTCTCCCCTATTTTTGTCATGTTCTCAATGTTCGTTGGCTTTCACTTTTTGGGAGTCGTCGGAATGATCTTGGCAGTGCCGGTTGCTACGGGTGTAGCAATCTTTGTAAAAGATTACGCTGAAAAAGAAAAGTAGATTCTACAGCTCGTAGAATCTACCGTTTCTTAAGAAGTAATTACCTTTGCGGTCTTTAACAAAGTTGCCGAATCCATCACGGCTGTACAGTTGTTCGTTATAGGCAGGACGAGGTCTGTTGCTAGTATCCTGCTGGCGATTATCATCCCGCTCACAGTCACAATCGCGCTCACGGTCGCGGCTTTCATACTGTGCCTCATAACTCCTATCGTATGAGGCGTCGCTGCGAGAATAATCATCATAATAATAATCGCTGCTGTAGTAGTCGTCGTAATAGTAGTTATCATACGAAGTATTGTCTTCGTAGTAAATGTAGTAGTCTTCGGCGTTCCAGTCGTCGTAGTAGCCTTCATCCGGGAAGATAATGAGACCTTTTTGATGCGCATCAAAGATTAGTTTAATTACTTGTCCGCGTGTAATACCTTCTGCAGGATGGAAGAAGTCGGAACGAACTAAACCGTTTTCCCGCGCAAATTGAGCATAGCGTATGTACCACCGGGTTTCGCGCGTAAGTGGTGTATCTCTAAATGGTGCCCGCCGCACAGTAGGGTCAATCGTGAATTTTGCAATGGCGTGTGGTGATTTTAACGCACTTTCTAAGAAGACAAGATAGAGCTCCGCAGTATTCATAGTACGCTCTGGCCGCATGAGTCCGTCCGGATAACCTACCATCAAGTGGTGACGGAGACCTGTTTTAAGGAATGGCATATACCATTCTCGCGTCTTATTGCGAAGATCGGGAAATCCGAGGTCACCATCCCGTCGCTCATCGTAAACTGCAACAGGGAAGCGGAATCCTTTTATCATTACTGCGAGCAATTCAGCGCGTTGAATTACATTATTCAAACGCAGCGTTCCATCCGAATGGCCTTTAAAGATGCCGCGCTTCACAACAAACTCAATCGCTTCGCAAAGCGGATGGGTTCGCGGTACATCTTTAAAATTGCCGCAATCCCCAATCGGTTTTTTATCATCTCGATCTTGAACAAAGATTGTTCCGTTTGCAGTATCTCGTTCGTTGCTGCGGCGAGCGGTAATAATATACCGATAAGTTCTGTCGCCTCTTACAAATTTATTATCCGAGAAATCGCGGCCGCTCCAGCGCGCGCGGAATACATTGCTGCTTAGCTCTTCGACCGGAAGATTTGCAACAAGGGCACGAGAAGACTCGGTGACAATTTCTACGCGTACATCGCTTGGGCGCTGTGTGGTCGTAAAAGTAATGGTAGCAACATCTCCTTTGCGTGGATTAATTGTAGATGGATGGACCGAGTGATCTTTGATTCTGAATCTGCCTCCATCTTGAGTATCAATTACAATGATAAGTGCTTTACTATCAAATGAACCGTCGCGTTCGCTGCGTCCGTCAACGATAACATTGTACTGGCCATCTTGTACGCGATTGCCAAAGCGATTTTCGCCGTCCCACAGAACAGTGATGTTACGATCGGTATATAGCCGGTCAGATACGAGTGTCCGGATAGTATCGCCGGTGCGCGGATCAATAACCCGTACAGTGATACGGGCGCGATCGTTAATATCAAAGCGGATTTCCGTCTCACTGGTTTCTTGAGGATCAAAAGGATTAGGAAATGCGCGAAGATTACTTATCTCGAACGCACCTCCTGCTCCTCTGTCATCAACGCGTACTGTGCCGCGTACGGTATTGCCGCCGATAGCAGAAATAACGTAGTCATACGTTCCTTGGTTTACAATGTTGCCGCTGCTGTCCCGTCCATTCCATACCACAGTATTACGCCCCGCACTTGTATTATTTGATTGGCTCGAAGTCAGCAGGTTTCGCACAAAGCGTCCGCTGCTATCAAAAATAGAAAAGTCGACACGGGCTGCACGGTTTACATCAAATGCAAACGTTACAATTTCGCCGACCGTTGGATCAAAAATAGATTTATCCGGTCCACGATCGGTAATGAAGGGAGCTTGGCTGCCGCCATCTGAAGTAATTTGAAAGGTGCCGGTGCGCGGTGTCGCCTGTCCATTAGCGTTGCTTGCGCGGAGTTCATAGCTATATGTGCCTGCTCCAAGGAGCCCTCCATTTTGGTCGCGGCCATCAAACGCGATGCTGTTTTCGCCAGCCGAACGATTTGCAGTAATTGTGCGTACTAAGCGTGAACCGCTAAAAACTGGTTCGAAAATATGAAGTTGTACCGTCGCAGCTTGATTGAGATGAAAACGAAATTGCGTGCCAACAGCGATCGGAAAACTTGCCGGATCCGGTCCGCGATCGGTAATGACTGGAGGCTGTGCAGGCGGCTGTGTAGTGACATGCTGTACGGTGAGAAATCCGGTAGTAATAATGGTACCGTCCAGAATAAATGAGAAGCGATAACTTCCCTCTGCTGCTGCTCGTCCACCGATAAGCCCGTTCCACGTTGCGCTTCCGGTAATAAATGAGCTGTTTGTGCCAAATAGTTGCAGTGGAGTTGTAATACTTGGACCTTGGTCGAGAACGACGCGGAATGAATTTTGCGGCTGTACCGTACGATTTGCCGAAAAGCTTATCGTTGAGCTGTTTAGCGAGGTATCAGTTTGCGGGTCAACCTGAATCGTTGAACGGGAGATGGTGTATTGTATGGTAAGCGGCTGTTGTGGGGGGGTGGTTCCGCTCCGGATGACTTGAATCGAGCCAACCGCATCATCGCGTCCGTTTACTTTAAATTTGTAAAAATAGGTTTTGTCTGCTTGCACATTGGTGCGATTGTTATTTTGTCCATTCCAAGAGAGCGTGCCAATAAATCCTTGAGGCACTCCTCTATTATGCGAAAATGAAAGAAAGACCGGTACGCCCCGATCATCATAAATTCCAAATGAAAACGAGTTGCCTGCTGGCACTGCGGTACAAGCTTTATATGTAATATTTACTAATGAATTTGTGCGGAGATCAACGGTTGTCGTGTCTGCTTGAGCATCAATAAAACCAAATGGATTTGCGCAGAGACCTCCAGTTGCAGCAGTTGTTA
>PCVQ01000069.1:0-9397 GCA_002796025.1 Candidatus Peregrinibacteria bacterium CG11_big_fil_rev_8_21_14_0_20_46_8 | reverse complement strand
CCCCGCCAGTCGTACCTCCGGTGCCTCCCGGATTTACAACTACCGGGTCACGCCGCAATTCTATTAAGCCATCTACAAATCCAAGTGCACCGATTGGAGCATTGCCCCATTGAATATGATAACAGTAGGTACCTTGAATTTCAGGTGTTCCGTCCCGAAGTAATCCATTCCATGAAGCAGTAAAGGTACCAGGCGCTCGATCAGCGGGACCATCTATGGTTCCAACAAAAAATCTATTACTTCTATTACACTGACCTGGATCCTCTGCTCGCGGTGCTGCGGCAAAGTAAAGATCAACCGTAAGATCGCGGGCTGTCCCATTTGTTACGCGATACTGAATTTGTGCAGTTTCTCCGCGAGTTGGATCAAAATTGACAATGTTGGGACTCACCCGGTTAACCGTTGCATCGGTCGAGCTCTGAGCCCCTGCCTGTGGTGCCGCGATTACTAGTGTAGAAAGAATCGCACCGAGTGAAAGAGTCGCAAAGAATCGTTTGAGCATCATAGTGTTATCAGGTTTAAAGGAGGCGATTATATACAAAAACTTGCCTCTCTGTCAATATCATGGCTGTCATTGGTATCTGATGATTCTAACGATTCTGTGGAATTTGCATGTCGGCAAAATCTTTTTTCACCTTTTTTGTGCTTATCTGTTCCCTATCTGTAAAATTTTCAAATTGCGGGATGACTCCTTTATTCCATTCTTCCCAAAGTTCATCGATATGGCGCTGGAATTTTTCCTGAAAATTCTTTCTATTGAATTTTTCTGCATGAGCATGAATAGAGAGCTTATCCCACTGTATTTTATCTGCTGCTAAAACAGCACCTTTTAATGAGTCAAGAGATTGCTCTTTAAAGAGCAGGCCTGTTTTCTTATGAATTATAGTCTCCAGTGCGCCGCCCTCGCCATATGCAATAACAGGCACTCCGCAACTCATAGCTTCGAGAGGAGTGATGCCAAAATCTTCTTTTTGAGGGAAAATGAGCGCCTTTGCTTTCTGGTACATCCGTACAAGTTCTTCATCTGAAATTTTTCCTAAAAAGGTAATAAACCGGCCGGCTTTTCGGCGAAGTTCGGCCTCTTGCTTACCAGTCCCGACAATCAAAAGCGGAAGTTTTAGCTCGTTAAAGGTATCGATAATTAAATCAAAGCGCTTATAAGGGGTAAGCCGTCCAATTGCGAGATAGTATTGTCCCGGCTCCTCTATATTTTGGGGCAAAGTAAATGTGCTCGTATCTACCGGCGGATGTATAACCGTTGCTTTTCGGCGGTAGTATTTTGCGATTCTATCTTTAACGTATTCCGAATTGGTAATGAAGTAATCAACACGATCAGCGCTTGCCCGGTCCCAAATTCTCATATTATGGAGAATGTGACGTGCGGGTATGCGCATTGCCCAATTTAGGCCAAAGCGCTCGAAGTATTCATGGCATCCATCCCAGCAATAGCGCATTGGCGAGTGGCAATAACTTACATGCATAGTGTAGGGCTTAGTAATGACTCCCTTGGCAACCGAGTGCGCACTCGAAATAACAATATCGAACTCAGAAAGATCAAATTGCTCTACGGCATATGGCATGAGCGGCAAATAGAGATGGTGCTTGCTTTTTGAAAAAGGTGCGCGTTGTAAGAAGGACGTCCGAACATCGCGATCCTTAAATTCCGGCAGCTCCGCTTCATTATAAATAGTAGTGTAGATCGGTGCCTCGGGATACAGCATTGCAAGTTCTTCAATAACCCGCTCCGCGCCTCCGCGCGAAACAAGCCAGTCACAAACAATCGCAACTCTAGGTTTCATGCATTCAGAATACCTCACTGTGCTAACTGCCGCAATCCACTCTGTTGATCGAACGATTGATCCTCGACACCAAAGACACGCGTCATTGCATTAAAAAGCGCTTCGATTTTTTCTTTTTTCATAGCTTTTTGCAAAAGCATTTGGGCATGTTCGCTATTGGGATTGCGTGCGAGCAAACGCTGTGCAACTTCTACGACTTGTTTATAGTTTCCTTGTTTATTCCAAACTTCCAGCGCTTCAATAACAACCGCTTCATCTTTGGGTGCAAGTGCTCTGCCGCCCGATGCTTTTACAGCGATAGTCTCTCCCGCTTTATTTTTTCTAACAACATTTTTTAATGCTGCATAGATACTCGTAATATCTTTATTATCGCGTGCTTTTTCACGGAATAATTTCACTACATTGTTATCTGGATCGCGTTTTAAGAGACGATCACAAGTAGTAATGACCTCATCAAATTTTCCTTCTTTAATCCACATGCCTAACAACTCCAATACAACTTCTTCATCATTTGCCGCCATAGTCGAAGCCCGCCGTTTACCAACGCTAAATAATAAATGCCCCGATTTTCGGTTGAGCAAATAAGTAATCATTAGTGCACCGACAAGAACAATGAGAATTGAGGGCAGCTTAAATTCCAAATCGAATGATGCATTATAGAGTGCGTGCATGCCCATGGCGATGAGCAATCCTTTCCAATTATAGTATTCGCGAATGACTTCGAAGCTCATGCGTCCCGAAAGTTTGCCGATAAGTCGCGGTAACCAAAGATTTCTCCCCTGCCATCGCTCGAGATCGCTAATGTCACCGGCAAATTTTCCAAGGCCAAAGTAGTAACCGAAGATCCCCGAAAAAATCATATGCGCTGCAACGGTAAACGATGAACGGAATACAAATGTTGTAAAGAGATCCGCGGTACCATACTGCGGACTTATCCAGGTGTTGTAAAAGTAGAAAATATTCTCTACAAATGCGAAGCCGAGCCCTGCGCATACACTCAGCAGAAGAGCATTGTTTAACGTCTGTACGTGCTCCGGATGGCGCTTGTCGATGACACGCACAATAATATTTTTACCGATCTCTTCAATAATTCCGACAACCGCATTTGTAGCTACTGCGAGCAGTGCGGCACTCATAACTGTGCGTTCAAGAAATGCGTATACGTCGTATTGTGGAAGGCGGTCAAAAAGAATCAAGAGGCCGACTGGCGGCACTACCGAAAGGGTCCCCAATAAAAATGTTTTTATATAGAGGCCGCTGCCCTCGGTACGCTTCCAAATAATCCGGAGCCAAATTGCAACCGGAACAGCCGCAAGGCCAATGCTTGCCGTAAATGGAATAAGATTATCTTCCATATTTTATATATTTTTTTACTGAGCGACCGCAGCCTTTGCTTCCTCAAGCGTGCCTACGCTTTTTATAAGCTGCGTAAGTCCTACAACTTGAAGAATATCCAGAATGTTTGGTTTTGCTTGAGCAATAATAATGCTGCCTTGGCGCTCGGTGAGTTTTGTATACCAATCGGTCAAATAACCAATCGACTTACTATTCATATATTCGAGTTCGGAAAAATCGAATATGAGAAAGAGTCCCTGAGGTACGCTCTCGATAATCGCATATATTTCTTTTGCTTTATCATCGACATTACTCTCATCGAGCTGACCGGCAAACTTAACGAGTTTGACCGTCTTGCCTGCCGCCTGAGTTGCGACGTCTTCAACAGTAATTGTAGCTTGAGCCATGGAGTAAGTGGGTTAGATTAGGAGAGTACAACATGAGTAGGATCTTGCTTTTCGAAGCTCGCTTGAGCACGCTGTTGGCCTTGTGTGGCGGCGTTGGCTTCTTGCTTGAGAAGTTTTTTTACACTCACGCGCAGTCCGCCGTTCGGCAAGTCTTCGAATTTGAGCTCATCGGTCCAGGCGGCAACAATTTTTGCCAAGCCCCGGCCGCGAATTTCGGTAAAAGGATATCCAGGTTGGCTTCTTTCTGCAACAAGTTTTTTCATCTGTTCTGCATTGAGCTTTTCGGGGCCGGTACCGGTATCTTCAACCGCGATTTGAATGCTTTTTTGAGGCTCGGCGGTAAAGATAATAGTAATATGTTCATCTTTTTTGGAACCGTGTTCGATCGCGTTGTTGCTTAATTCATCGACTACAGCTTGAAATCGGTACGCCCACTGTTCAGAGAACTGCGTCATATTTTTTATAAGTGAAAATGTGAAGTCACGGATGCCCGACATGAAGTATGCATTCGTTGGAATGCTGATCGATATCGTTATTGGCTTTTCACTTTCTTGCTGGTTTTGCGATAATTCCATCTTTTCATATTACCATATTTTTTAGCGAATGAGAAGATCTCGGTATAAAATCGGCTAATAAGTAACTTGGGAACACCGAGCTCTTTTCCAAGCTCCAAATAGGCATCGAGGAGCTCTTTTTCGCGTTTTGATTGCGTTGCCGGCATTTTTAACGTTTTTTTGAGCTCTTGAATCTCACTGGTTACGGAAAAGCGCTCACCGAGTTTTTTTAGGATCGCTTTATCGATGCGTTCGACTTGTTTTCGGAGTTGGCTAAGTTTTTGGAGGTTTGCCATCTGTTTAAAAAAAAGGTACCATATATAGATTACATTTTCTAAAATAAAAATGAAAAATAAAGTTTTTGCGCTTATATTTGGTATCGGAATTTTTGCAGGAATTTTGGGCGGGCCCGTGATTGCGCGTGCGGCAAATCTTTCGGTACTCGATACCGTTGCTGGATTTGAAACGCTTCTAAAAGGAAGCGAGTACGTGCCTCATGATCGGGTAGCATTTGAAATAATTCAGCCGAACAAGCATGTGCAGCAGATACAAGCTATTGCCGGGCCGGGCGGTAAAATTTCGAGTGTAATTGATGAAGCAGTAACAACTCGTGCCGGCCGGTACGAACTATACAATGTAAATAATCCCGATGATCGTGCATCCTTTTATGTGTATGCTGCCGAGACGAGTGCAGAAGTTTCTACGGTTCAAGTGATGAAAAATCAGCGAGATGTAATCGTCCGGATTGTTGATGAATTTGAAAATCCCCTCCCCTTGCACGAAGTGAGTTTGCAAAGTAACCGCCCGGATGATCGTATTGAGCCGCACCGTGCCGCGACTGACGGCAATGGTATTGCGCGCTTTGTAGTGACATTGCGTCAGCCGGGGCAGGCAGTCTTAACAGCAACTGATGAGACAGTTGGTACAACCATTGCAATGCGGGCATCACTCGAAGTTGGCGGAAAGAGTATTGGAAGTCTTGCACTGGCCGCTTCGGGCGGAGATGAGCGCGTACTCGTTGCTCAGGCAGCAACACAGGTCGCCTCATTTGAGATCGAAAATCTTCCTGCTACCGCGCAGATGAATCAGACGATTAGTTTTCGCATTCGTGCGGTAGATGCATTTGGAGACGTGGTACCGGGATATCGCGGCACGGTTCGCTTTCGCTCGACCGATCCGAATGTTCAAGTGCCTGAGCAATATACATTTCGCGATACCGACTTAGGTGTGAAGACATTTAATTTGGGACTCACATTTCGCACTGCCGGTGAGCAGAGCTTAATTGTTGAGGATGCTGATGACGATACAATAAATGGCCGGCGTATCGTTGAAGTGACTGGCAGCGGAGGTAATCAAGACGGCGGCACTATCCGTATTACAAAGCCTGCAACCGGTACATATAGTGTAAATACTTTGGAAGTTGCGGGGCAAGCAGAGCCGCATGCAACGGTTCTTATTTTTGATAATGGCCAGCAAATAGGTCAGGTGCAGGCAACAAGTAATGGCCGGTATAGCTTTCAGACTTCACTTTTAACTGATGGTGAGCATCTTTTTCAGGCTCAGAGTAATGGAGCGCGTTCTGCCGAGGTTCCCGTGACCATAGATTCTACGCCTGCGCAGATTGAAGATGTAAATTTGAGTGATGATTTTGTAGTGCCGGGTGCAGATGTGCAATTGACGATTCGTTCCGATACCGATTTAACTGCCGTACAGGCAACGGTCGGTGACTTTATTACCGATCTTGATCCCGATCCAAACAACCCTGGTACATATGTGGGTACCTTAGTTGCGCCTGGCCGCGAAGGTTCATATGCAATTAATGTAATTTTGACTGATCGAATTGGAAATGTCTCATCGGCATTAGAAGCCGGAACACTTCGGGTCGATACGAGCGCTGGTGGTGCTGGCGCAGGCGATGGCAATACTATTGCGTTTAATGTTCCGAGTAAGGTGCAAGGCGTTTCTGCAACTCCGGGTCCTGGCAGTATCACCCTTACGTGGTCACCGGCTACAGCCGCTTCCGGAATTAAAAATTACCGTATCTATTACGGCACAGAGCTGCAATCGCTCAATCAAATTGCCACCACTCGTGACCAAAGTACGCGCTGGACAATTCCGGGTTTGTTGCCGGGCACAAGATATTATTTTCAAGTACTTGCTGTAGATGCTAATGACAATGAGGGTGATAACTTTAGCGATGTCGTGGTCGGAATTCCATTAGCGCTTACGGACGGCTTAAATGGAGCGGCCGACAGCTTACAGGGCACCAATGGTTTATTGCAAAATGGCGGAGTTGTCTCCGGAAACGGCAGTAATTTTGCATTGTGCGAACCGGGACCTTGCCCGCAAGCAGGCTTTCCGCCGGCTACGCCGAACGACGGCCCGGGGGTTGTTGGGATGGCGGTTGCGGCGCTGTTGGGAGGTGGAGTGTGGCGGCGGCTGAAGCGGTAATCAGTCCCAGTCCCAAAGGTGTGGGGTGCCGCCGGTTCCAGGAAATCCGGAGCCGCCGACTGGCTCAGACAATCTTCTATGTTCAGCCTGCTGGTCCCGCCGGTCTTCGATTTCCAGTTGCGTTAACAAAGCACCATGATGAAAGCCGAATTCCTTAACAAGCTGAAGGACTTTTTCATCGGTTATTCCTATTTCTTGGGCTAAGCTTACTGCTTGTTCTGCACATTCACTGTACTCAATACCATCCCACGCCTCTATTTCACGGCTTAATATATCCATACCAGCAGAGGGATTGCTCATTTCTTCTTGGTATCTTCGATCTACAAATCCTCTCAATGCATTTCGAATGGCATCGATGAGAGTTGCCGGGTTCTCTATTTCTTTGTGAGAATTGAGTGCTTCAGTTGCTGTGTCCGCACGGTTTCCATAAGGTGCAAGTCTATCAGCGAGTTCCATAAAATTTTGATTAACGAAATTGGTAACCGAGCTTACTATACTTCTGTGCTACAATGCAACTCGCTATGGCTCGCGATTTTGTTGAACAATTCATTATTATTTTATCGCGTCTTTTTATCTTTGCGATTTTTGCGCGGGTTATTATGTCTTGGCTGAGGATTGGGCCGCGCGGACCGATATTTACTTTTATATACGAAGTCACTGAGCCGGTTCTGGCTTTTTTCCGCCGCTACATCCCGCCGCTTGGCGGTGTGCTCGACCTCTCGCCCATTTTCGCCTATCTTGCAATTGATATTATCAGTTCGCTCTTATTACGCATTATATGACAATCAAAATTTATAATACGCTCACGCGGAAAAAGGAGGAGTTTCAGCCATTAAAAAAAGGTAAGGTCGGCATGTATGTATGCGGCCCTACAGTGTATGACCGTGGACATCTTGGGCATGCCTATGCTGCGGTAAGTATGGATTTGATCCGGCGCTATTTGATGTATAAGGGATTCAAGGTCACGTATGTAAGCAATATTACCGATGTCGAAGATAAGATGATTAAGCGTGCTGCGCGTGAGAATATTACTGAGGCCGAACTGGCAGAAAAAATTATTCCTTTGTATACCGCGGACTACGCGGCTTTGAATGTGCTGCCGTCCGATCATCAGCCGCGGGCAACGCAGTATATTAAGCAAATGGTTGTTTTAATTGAGAAGTTGCTGAAGAAGCATGTGGCATACGAGGCGCAGGATGGAATCTACTTTGAGGTTGGAAAATTTGCGGAGTATGGAAAGTTGTCGCGGCAGAAACTGGATGAGTTGCGCGCCGGTGCGCGTGTAGAGGTTGATGAGAGTAAAAAAAATCCCGAGGACTTTGCATTGTGGAAAAAAGCAAAGCCCGGGGAGCCCGATTGGGAGGGGCCGAATGGCATGCGTGGCAGGCCGGGCTGGCATATCGAGTGCTCTGCAATGAGCATGGATTTATTGGGTAAAACATTTGATATGCATGGTGGCGGCGCGGATTTGATTTTTCCCCATCATGAGGATGAGATCGCGCAAAGCGAAATGGCTACCGGTAAACCGTTTGTGCATTACTGGGTGCATAACGGGCATATCCGTGTGGACGGAGAGAAGATGAGCAAGTCGCTGGGGAATTTTTTCACGATCGAGGAAATTTTTGCAAAGTATAATCCCCTGGTGGTGCGCTACTTTTTAATTTCGAATCACTACCGGAATCCGGTGGATTTTAATGACGGGTTGTTGGAATCGGCAAAGCAAAGTTTGGGGCGCTTGCACGATTTTGTGCGCCGGTTAAAAACATACGCTGCACCGGCCGATGCGAATCTTGGGCATATTCAGATGTTTGTTGAAAAGGCACGCAAAGCTTTTGAAGAGGCTATGGATGATGATTTTGAAAGTTCGCGCGCGCTGGCTGCAGTTTTTGAATTCGTGCGCGAGATGAATATTTTGTTGGATAAAAAATCGCTGACTAGTGAGGAGCGCAATGCAGCACTGCAGTTTATTCGAAAAATCGATACCGTTTTGGCGGTGCTGCCAAAAGAAAATGATGACGGACTTGATGAAGAGATCGAAGAACTTATTGTTGAACGCAAGCAAGCACGCGCCAATAAAGACTTTGCCCGCTCAGACGCAATCCGCGACGAACTCAAAAAACGCGGCATAGAATTAGAAGACGGGCCGGAAGGGACTATGTGGAAGAGGGTGCTTTAGTGTTGCGACTCGAGCTCCTCAATTAATTTTTCAAGGAGATTTTTGTCGCCCTGGGTATCACCTCGTATGCTGAGTAATACGCCTAGTCCAAAATAGTTATTTTCATCTAAAGATCTTTTTGCCAATGCGGCAAAGGCATTGAGCCGCATTGCTATTTTTGTGCGGTTAAAATTATCTAATCCCGCAAGCACCTCTTGAAGTCGTGACGGAAGTGCAACAATCATTTCTGCACGTTCTCGGAGCTTGGCGTTTGAGTCCGCTGCATTTTGCTGTGCCATGGCAATTTCCGCCTCACTGCCTAATGCGCGAAATCGCGCCGCTACTTCTCGCAAGCTTTCAATTGTCCGTTCAAGATCACCTTTGCCTTCGGGTAGTTTATCCATAATTGAAAACTCTAACATGGATTTTCTCTCTACCCAATAAGCTTTTGCGCAATTGAAGATACATCTCCGGCTCCCATGGTAATGATAAGGTCGCAGTTTTTGTGATGGGTTTTGACATATGCTAGTGTTGGCTCCATGCCTTTGCCATCGATAGCATTGATTTTATTTTTTTTAAGTTCCTGAACAAGTGCGCCAGATGAGACGCTGCGCTTATCTTTTGCTGTATCGCGCGCCTCGTAAATGTTTGGGATAACAACAAGCGCGGCGCCTTTGAATGCGGGGCCGAACTCTT
>PCVQ01000006.1:4656-14405 GCA_002796025.1 Candidatus Peregrinibacteria bacterium CG11_big_fil_rev_8_21_14_0_20_46_8 | reverse complement strand
TACAGCAATGCCTCGAGCCTAAAATTGGTCAGCCTTGGTCGCTTGTTTTTGAATGCCAAGAGGTTGCAGCACGAATTATGCGGGCAGCTCGTGAATGCTGGGAAAGTGAGCGGCTTAACCCTAATTTAGATGACCCCATACGAGCACAAGGTAGAATTAATGGCCAATCTGGAGGTGAGGCGGCAGTAATTTTAGATCCAGCTGCTCATGCTGATTTTTTGAGAGAGGTTTGCGAAGGTCAAAATGCTCGTGTACTTACAGTACGTGTTCCAGAACAGAGGCCAAATGCGCCATTTCCAAATGAGTGTATGACTGGAGATCTAGGTGTCTCCATCACGGGCCAGCATTCAATGGGAAATCTTGCTTCCGACCCTGATCTTGCTTCTATTGAAGCAAGCGGTGATTGCCAGTAAGATAGCTCCACGATGCAATCTGCAATGATTACAATGAAGGCGTCCGGTGGTAAAGCGACAAGAAATTCTACCGGGCGCCTTAAATACCACGTCAAAACATTTGGCTGCCAGTTTAACTACTCGGACTCGGAGCGTGTGGCCTCTCTCTTAGAAGAGATCGGCTATGCGCCCACTGAAAATGAGGTCGAGGCGGATTTTATTATTTTAAATACCTGTGCGATTCGCCAAAAGGCGGAGGATCGTGTGTACGGTTTATTTCCTCACTTTCAGGAGCTTAAGCAGAAGAATTCGCGATTGAAGATCGGTATTACCGGCTGTATGGTGCGCAAGTCGTCATCGAAAGTGAGCCGCAAAAAAGACCGGATTGTAAAAAATTACGAAGAGATCGATATTACTTTTCGAATTAATGAGTTGCAAAAGCTGCCAGATTTATTGCGCGAGCTCGATCCTGAGTTGGATTTAAATGAGGCTGCAGATGAGTTTGATGCCGGAACGCTCCAGAATTATTTTAAGATTAATCCAAAATATTCAAATACTGTGCAGGCCTTTGTACCAATCGCGTACGGCTGCGATAAGTTTTGCGCCTTTTGTATTGTGCCGTTTTCGCGCGGGCGCGAAAAGAGCCGTCTGATGCAGGAAATTTTGGACGAGTGCGAACAGCTGGTTGCGCGGGGATGTAAAGAGATTACGCTGCTGGGCCAAACGGTAGATTCGTATGGTTTGTCATTTGATGACAGAGCTACTAAGCGCTTTGCGCCACTGAAAAAAGGCGAAAAGATCTATTTTACGCGCCTGTTAGAGGAGTTAGATCGCATGAAATTCCGTGGGCTTAAACGCGTTCGCTGGACATCGCCGCATCCAAAAGATATGACCGATGATTTAATTGAAGCGGTTGCGCGACTCGAGACGCAGATGCCCTATATTCATCTTCCCATTCAGTCCGGCTCTACGGCAATGCTCAAACGTATGAATCGCCCGTACACGCGCGAACGCTACCTTGACCGTATTGCAAAGATCCGCGAGCACATTCCTGACTGTGCGATCTCAACCGATATTATCGTCGGCTTTTGCGGCGAGACCGAAGAGATGTTTGAAGATACGCTGAGTCTGTACGAAGAGATTCGCTGGGATATGGCCTTTATTGCGCAGTACTCAATGCGAAAATTTACTGCCGCGCATCGCACGATGAAGGATGATGTGCCGTCGAAAATAAAGCAGAAGCGTTGGCATGAATTAAATGAGATTTTGAAGCAGTGTTCGCGTGAGGGGCATGAGCGCTTTGTTGGCAAAACCGTCGAAGTTTTGGTTGAGCGCGTGTTGGAAGATGGACGTTTGGAAGGCCGCTCGGAGCACTATAAGCGTACGCAGTTTAAAGGTACGGAAAAAATGATCGGCGAGCTCGTGCAGATTAAAGTTGAGGAGGCTGGGGACTGGTACTTGACGGGAGCTGTAATTTAATTATTATATTGGTGATGAGATGTTTAAGTGCTATTGTTGATACTTTAAAGTGTCCGCCCGAAGCAGCGAAAAAATCGTTAGCTCAAAGTTTGGAAGCCGGATTACGCCTTGCCGAGGGGACAGGTTCCGGGGGCGATGTCGTAGCGAGTTCCATTCGCGATATGCTTGGTAGAAATTCTTTATGTTCATCAGCGCACGATGTACGGGAAAAGATTCTTGGTGATGTTAGGCGCGCACAGATGCGCGAACGTCTGCAAGATAGACATGTGCAATTATTAGAGGAGGTTCTTAATAGATGGTGTGAGCAATATGGCGGGCGTATTCAACGCCTATTGGATGATAATTACGAGCAGCGAGTCGGCTAAGCTTAAATCTTACTTGCCCCACACACTTCGCAATTGAAGGTCGCCGGTAAACGGTCCTTCATATTTCCAAATACCCTCTAAATCTTCGCTACCCTCAGGATACGAGGTGTACTCTTGCATGCCGCGCTCCGGAAAGATTCTCTTTTGTAGTGTAATGCGCTCTTGGCCTGCCTGTTTTTGTGCAGTTAGCCGATACTCATTTGCCGGTTTAAAGTTAATAGTAAACGGCAGTTTGTAGCGAATATTTATCGAGGCCGAACTTGAGAGCGGCACTTGGAATGGGAGTGCAAAGTAGGTAAGGCCGACTTCTTCATCAAATTTCGTTTCTAAATCCGGTACATTGGTAGAAATCACTTCGCTGCCTTTTGGCACGTAAATACGCAGGCGGTGAAAATTAGTTGCGCGTCCCAAAATCGAATAAAGCAAATTGGAAATTTCTCCAAAACCCATTGCGGCAGTAGTGCGGCGAATATCCTGTTCTATTTGTGCATTCCAAAGATGTGTGCGCGTGATTGTTAAATCGTTTTCTAACGTACCATCGGCATTTAAATAGGTGTCGTGCAAAATGTATTCACTCATGTAGTCGTCGCTCTTGTTACCGCCGATTGAGGTGTGCACGATATTCAGATAATCTTCATTGGGCTCCGGTTTGTACATAAGTCCGGCAAGATTGTGTTGCTCAAAAAAACTCTGCACATCGGGATCTTTGGAATAGGCGAGAATGTGTTTTTCTGTAATTGCATCACGAAGGAGTGCAGCGAGCGTCAGGGGATCCACTTTTGCAAAAAGCTCTTCTTGGAAGGCCGGCAAAAAGTTCTTCAAAATTACTTTCGGGTCTTCGCGACCAAAATATTTAGATTCAATAAGAAATGACATAACTGTTGTAAAATTTTGTGTTGAAACATTTGTATTGATCTCCGGCACATGAATAGTGCCGGTGAGCGTCAGCATTTTTTCTACCAGAGATTTGTCGATCGCAATAACGGTATCGACGCCCGGGCCATTCTCTTTTTCTAAAAACCATGCAGCCTTTTCTGCAGAGAGTGGGAAGTGTGCAGAGTAGTTTGAGTCACGCAGATACCAGCGCTCGTTAATGTGCCGAATTTCCGCAGGAGGCTCTACAATCTCGCTTAATTGATGATCAGAAAAATAGACATCAAACATCTCGTTTTTAGTAAGATAGCCATCATTTGTTTCAGCAATTATGTAGTTGCCAATGAATCCGCCGGTTGGCCGCAGCTCGGCATTGTTTTGTAATAAGATTAGAAAAGTATGCGGTGCACTATCGCCAAGCAGCTTGAGCATTGCAGGAGTATCTTCTTCGAACGTGTTAAGAAATTCTAAAAATGCATATAAGGCGCGCTGCGCAAAATCAAGCTGATCACGCAGCTCTACAGGAATAAATTTTTTGGGAATATTTTCGAGTGCTTGTGCCGAAAGCGTAAGATGTGTGGCTGCTTGCCGCATCTCTTCGAGATTGTTTCTCAATCTTGCCGTAAGCGAGGGACGCGAACTTCCATAATAGACATTTTGTGCGGCAAAAAAAGCGCGCGGCATGGTTGCAAGTTCACTGCTTATTTTTGAGAAAATGGCACCGGCATGGGCCAGATTTGTGCCGGCGCGTAAAACATTTTGCGCAGTAATTAAGCGCGGATCAGAAAATAAATTGGTTACAATGCCCGGCTGTAAAAACCAAGCATCCTGCTGTGCATCTGCAAAGTGCTGTTGCGCACGTGAGAATGCTGCCTGCGAATCGTTAAACTGTTTTTCGTTTATGGAGCTTGCACCTTGCGCAATCGCGCCAAAGCCTTGAATAATATTTGCGCTCGTTGTCTGTTCCAGCTGAATTCCGCGCTGCGAGAGATGGATGATTTGTATGCCAATAAGGATAACCAAGCCGGTGAGCAACAGGATGCCAAGCTGTCGGACCAGGTCGCTGCGTCTGTTCCACGTCGGCAGGATGAGCGTATTGTTGCGATTTTTTATCTTGTGAAGTATGCCGTCGCCCGCATTTTGCGGTGAGTGCAAAGAGCGCTGTACAATGCGGGGCTGCTTTGCGGTGCCCAAAAGCCCACGCAACGAGAGCATACGATCTGAGAAGCGCTGTCGAATATCATGGAAGATCACCTGTAAATTGTATCATTTTTGACAAATGCCTATTTTGGTGTAATATCTTAGTCTATGAATACGCTCTGGCCGACTACTCACCCAATGAAAGAAGATGTAAGCTTACATTTGGTGCGAGCAGCCGCACCCGATGTCACGCCTCCTTCAGCAGTTGTGCATCGTATGAGTAGTACACAGCGCGACTGGTTTGGAGAAGAGATTAGTTCTGATAAAGCCCTTTTAGAGCGCTTAAGAAGAATTCCGTGCAATAGAAGGGATCCTGCCATAAAGGCACTTATTAAGCATCTGCGAGGACGATTTGAGCAAGTGCAAGAACAAGAAGCAGCTTAACGAAAGATGAAACTTGCCTCCATATGCTCAGAAAAAGTCCGTTTAGAGATGCCGAAGCCGAATCCATCTTTCTTTGAATAGCCGATAAAATCTGGGTTTTTGAGAATCGGCTGAAGGAAATTTTTGTAGGCTTCGCTGCCTAAGAATCCGGGGCGGGGCTGTTCTGAGGGTGTGCGCCGCGATTCTTCCTGGGTGAATTTTCGCGATAAAATTTCTTGAAGCGCGATGAGATTGTTGCTCGCGATCCACAGATCTTCCGTTGCTGCGTCGTAAAATTTATCATTGTTGCCGTAGGTAACTTCGTAGATCGGTATGTCGCGATATGTTGAGCGGCTTGCGCTAACGCCATCCGGATTCGGAACAAGCTCGAATGCTTCGCTGCCGTCAGGCAAGGTTACGGCGCGGCGTTTTGTAGTGCGTTGTGAGGCCGCGTTGCTAAAGGCCTCACGCAGTGCAGAAACTTCTTTTGTAATATCACCGGCTGTCTGTACTACAAAAACTTTCTTGCTTGCCCCCCACCGATCGGCGGGGCGGCTTGTATCTTCAGCATAAGCAAATTCGCCGCTAAAGAATTTTGGCGCGATTGCAGAGAGATCGATAGACGGAAAATATGATTCTCCAAATTGTTTCACAACTGTGCGTGCTTGCTCGCCACCTTGTATAATATGCCGTGCCAAATTTTGGCCGGTCACAAGAAATTCCGGTTCGGGCGGCAGCAGCGGCAGCAGCTCGGCGCGGTACGGTGTTTTTTCAAATTCTTCAAATTCTTGTGCCAGCAGTGCATATGATTCGCCGCGCCAAATTGTTGCGGCAGGTTGTTGCGGCTTCGTATTTTCCGGCAGCTGGGTAATTTTTATCGCATTTGCACCGATTCCCACTGCCTTGTACTCAGGCACAAAAACAGCAGCACGGGTCAAAAAAGAGTTAATAAACGGCAGCGCTGCAGATCGCGCAATTCCCTCAGGCCGGAAAAATGCACGATACTCGCCATGGATATTTTTTTGAATTTTGGCAAAATCCCTGTCGCGGCTGAGGAGTTTTTCAAAACCGGTTTGCTGCTCCACAATGAGCTCTAAATCTTGGCGTGTGGGTGCAAAAACAAGATTGTCAGACAAAAAGACAAAGTGCGTGTTCGGGGTGGAAAAAGCGGTAACCCCATTGATTACTATTTGTTCAAAGCGCCCGCTTGTATTGCGGAATGTCTGTGCAAATTTCAGAGCATTCTCAACGGACTGAACTTGTATGAGCAGCAGCGGATTGAGCGGGTAGGGAGCAGAATTCTCAGCTTCATCACGCCTTTGCGTTTTCAAAAAAGCCACCGCGGCCCGCTGACCTGCCCACGGCTTAATCTCATTTTCCCAGGAAATTTTAAGCGTATCTTCAATGCGCACAACGAGCTCCGGCACCGCAGCAACAGGAAATTCAACCAGCGCAACCGTCTCTTCTGCCGGCAGTACCTCACTAAAGCCCGGCACACGCACCACCGTATACGACAAAAAGCTCACCACAAAGGCGATAAAGATGGCTCCGCCAAAAATTAACCGTTTTGCCCGCTGCTTTTGCATTGTAATTCGTTTTGCCACGGTGGAAACTATACCAAAATCTGCTAAAATACACCCCACATGAAAACCGCAAATCAAATTCGCCGCCAGTTTATCGACTTCTTTGTGAAGCAGCACGCGCATAAGGAGATTCCGAGTGCGTCCGTTGTTCCGGAGAATGATCCGACCGTGCTCTTTACCACCGCAGGTATGCATCCGCTGGTTCCCTATTTAATGGGAGAGCCGCATCCCGAAGGTAACCGCCTGACCGATGCGCAAAAGTGTGTGCGCACCGACGATATTGATGAAGTTGGCGACTCAACGCACCTTACCTTTTTTGAGATGTTGGGCAACTGGTCGCTGGGCGATTACTTTAAGAAAGAGGCGATTACAATGAGTTACGAGCTCATTACCAAACCGTGGGAGGAAGGAGGATTGGGTATCGATATTAACCGCGTTTCCGTTGCGTGCTTTGAAGGTGATGATGACGCTCCGCGCGACGACGAGTCTGCAGATGTCTGGCGCTCGCTCGGCATTCCAGAGAATCGCATCTATTTTTTCCCAAAAAAACAGAACTGGTGGGGGCCGGCCGGTCAGACCGGCCCGTGCGGTCCGGATACCGAGATGTTTTACGATGTTGTTGGAGACCCTGATCCGACGGTGCATAAGCCGGTGAGCGATGCGCTGAAAAAGGAGCTGCTCGATAAATGTTCGCCCGCATGTGACTGCGGCCGCTACGTCGAATTTTGGAACGATGTTTTCATGCAGTATTTTAAGACGGCCGACGGAAAGTTCGAACCGTTGAAGCAAAAAAATGTGGATACCGGCATGGGCCTGGAGCGCATGACGGCAATTTTGCAGGGTGTGGACTCGCCGTTTGAGACGGATTTGTTTAAGGATGCGATTTCAAAAATATTGAGTATTGCAGGTGTACTCCATGAGTATGGAAAAATTCCTGATAGCCCAAATGATAGATTAAAATTTAGTGCACGTGTCATTGCCGACCATTTGCGCAGTGCGACCTTTATTATAGGTGATGATCGCGGTGTTACCCCTTCAAATGTTGATCAGGGTTACATTCTTCGCCGCTTGATTCGCCGCGCGATCCGCTACGCAAAAATGATTGGCATTGAGCGCGCTTTTACCCACGAAATCGCAAAGATTTATATCGATCTATATAAAGAGCACTATCCCGAGTTGCAGCGGAATCGAAATAGGATTTTGACCGAGCTGGAGCGCGAAGAAGAAAAGTTTGGACGTACACTTCAAAACGGTCTGCGCGAGCTGGAGAAGTTAATCGCAAAAAAATACGACGGCCAATCGGCTGCAGGGAAAGTCATGTCCGGCGAAGATGCATTTTTCCTCTTTGAAACCTACGGCTTTCCGCCGGAGATGACTGCGGAAGAGGGCCGTAACTTTGGTCTCGATGGCGTCAACATGGACGAATTTAACGAAGCGTTCAAAAAGCATCAAGCGCAGTCGCGCGTTGGTGCCGAGCAGAAGTTTGCCGGCGGTCTGGCCGATCATTCTGAGCAGTGTAAGATGCATCACACTGCAACGCACTTGGTGCACCAGGCGCTGCGTGATGTCCTTGGCGATCATGTCTTTCAGAAGGGCTCAAACATTACCAAAGAGCGTTTGCGATTCGACTTTTCGCATGCCGACAAAATGACTCCCGAGCAAATTAAGCAAGTCGAGGCGATTGTGAACGAGCAAATTCAAGCAGATCTGCCGATCCACTTTGAAGTGCTGGAAGTCGATGAGGCAAAAGAGCGCGGCGCTATCGGCCTCTTTGATGACAAGTATGCGAGCATGGGCAATAAGGTAAAAGTTTACTTTATGGGCGACTACAGCAAAGAGGTTTGCGGCGGCCCGCACGTCGAACACACCGGCGTGCTCAAGCACTTTAAAATTACGAAAGAACAGGCGTGTTCAGCGGGAGTACGAAGAATTAAGGCGGTAGTGGAAGGGATAAGCGATGTGGCGTAACAAAAAAGAGTTTGACTCAATACATCACGCAAAAGTTGACGCGGAGTTGAATTTTACTCTCCCCAATTGAGCTTTCGCCGGAGCACCGGATAATAGTTGTGCTCGTTCATTCTAATCATATGGATTGAGCGGCTTGATCGTCGTACGCGTACTACATCATCGCGGCGGAGATTGAGCGTAATTTGTCCGTCGATAGTAAGTACAATCGGTTTGCGCTCACGGCGCCACTCTGTCTCTACTTTTACGCTCACTTGCCGGTCGCTTGGAATAACAATTGGCCGCATACTGAGCTTTGCCGGACAAATAGGCGTAAGTATAAAGCTGTCTAAGCGCGGGTGCACGATTGGCCCGCCTGCAGAGAGCGCATGTCCGGTCGAACCGGTTGCTGAACTTAAAATTAATCCGTCGGCATGAAAGTTGCCGAGCAATCGCTGATTAATTTCTACTTTCAATGTAATAAGCCGTGCAAATCCTCCTTGGTTAATAACCGCATCATTCAGAGAGAGCGTGGTGTGGAATTTTTTTCCATTGCGGTATGTGGTAACACGGAGCAGCATTCGTTCATCGGTAAAAAAATTACCTTTTAATACAGGCCCAAGTTTTTTCAACAAATCTTTTGGTGCAAATTCTGTTAAAAAACCAAGCGTACCCATATTGACGGCGGCAATTAAGGCGCACTTTTGCGGAGCGTTTCGCGCAGTTTTTAGCAGTGTGCCGTCCCCTCCGAGCACAATTACCATATCGTTGCGTGCCAGCAGTGTACTTTTAGTTGAGCCGATATTTTTACTGACAAGCGGTGCGACATTTTTGTCGTACATGATTTCAATCT
This sequence comes from Candidatus Peregrinibacteria bacterium CG11_big_fil_rev_8_21_14_0_20_46_8, assembly GCA_002796025.1. GTDB lineage: Bacteria > Patescibacteriota > Gracilibacteria > UBA1369 > UM-FILTER-53-11 > 21-14-0-20-46-8. The sequence continues at coordinate 5,353 of PCVQ01000006.1, read as the reverse complement.
TTCGTTTTTTTAACTCTTCAATAAGTTGCCGCACATAATCTTCACGCTCTCCGATATTGCTCTTTGCAATAATTCCAACTTTTCGAATGCGATTATTTGACATGGCTTGCATTATATCAGATTAAAAGCGCCAAGCGTTTTCTGTGCGCACTTTTTCCAGCTAAAATCTTGTGCTTGAGCAAATCCTTTTTGCCGCAACTGTTGCCGCATATCCGGGCTATTCCATACCCTTTGGATAGCATCGCGCAATTCGGTGGTGTGTTGCGGATTAATTAAAATGGCAGCATCGCCGGCAACTTCGGGCATTGAACTTGTATTCGAACAAATAACCGGACAGCCGGCAGCCATAGCTTCTAAGATGGGAATTCCAAACCCCTCATAAAGAGTAGGAAAAACAAAGAGTGTTGCCATATGGTAGAGTGCGGCTAATTCTTCTGCAGAACAGTCAGTAAGGTGCTGCACCCGTTGTGCTGCTGCAACTTTCGCCTGATTTTTTTCTGATTTCCATCCGGTACCTCCAACAATGACAAGAGGGATTTTTAGAAATTCTGTTGCATCGATAAGCTGGCCAATATTTTTTCGCGGCTGCAGTCCTCCTACAGTAAGAATAAATTTATCTGGCAGAGAATATTTTTTGCGTATTGTTTGCACTGTATCGTCGGCTGGTTTCTGAAAAAAAATATCAGCCGCTGCTTCG
>PCVQ01000006.1:0-4625 GCA_002796025.1 Candidatus Peregrinibacteria bacterium CG11_big_fil_rev_8_21_14_0_20_46_8 | reverse complement strand
CCGTAAAAAAGTTTTCTCAATAAAACTCGCCTTTGTTTGATGCGCCGAAATTTTTAAAAAAGTAACGAGATCGTGCACGGTTATAACCGTCTTGATTTTTTTAGAAATTAAGGCGGGGATTATATAGCTGGTTGGTGCAAAGAAGAGTGCCTCTTTTTTTATTCGTTCGGTCCGGCTCAAAAAATCGCGCATTACTGCAAGGTGCCACCATAATCCTTGTTGAGGCAGTATCTTGATATGGGCATGATGGAATTCAGCGCAGTCAGCCGTGACTTTATCAGAATAGAGCACGTACTCGTTTTTTTTGTCAAGCCGTAAGAGCTCTCTTATCAGATGAAAAGTGTACCAACCCTTACCCTGTTTTTCGCCGCAAGCGGTGCGGATATCGATACCTATAAGCATGTACGTATAGTACTGGTTTTCTTGTCTTCTGTCTTATGCTATTCTCGGGCTAGAATTAACCCCATGTTCTATGGACTTTGAACGAATCCGCTACTCATTCAGTAAGTTGCCGTGGCACAACAAATTGGTTCTTGTTTCGAGCTTGGCATTGGTTATTTCGGCACTTTTACCCTGGTATGCCGATCTCGATTCGTACCGTGTTGGCGATCAGTTTTTAGGAGTTACCGGACCGACTTCCTTCATTGGGATTACAATTTTGCTCTTTGGCGGAGCTTCATTTTTTGTTGCGCTGCAGCAGGCACGGGGCCATAAAGTGCGTCTGCCGATCCCCCAAGGTGTACTTCATCTCATTGCAAGTGCACAGTCATTACTGCTTCTTTTCTTAGTAAATTCGATCTATTTTCATCCGAAATTTGGTGTAAATATCACATTAAAAGAGAGCCGTTTTGGAATGATTATTGCACTTGCTTCTGCACTCACGCTCTTTGTTGGAGCATATATGCAGCACAAAATGGAGCGTGAAAATAATGATGAAATCGGCCGGCTTGAGCCGTTAATTAAAATGGATGCGGTCAAGAGTAATGAGACTCCCGGTATGACTGAGCGGCCTGTTTATCAAGGAAGCGAACGTGATCACGGTACGACAAAATCTCCTGCGCAAGAGCCCGAACGTAAGCGTGTTATGCCCGTTGTACGCGGCCGGCAACTCGAAGGATTTACTATGACGAGTGATCGCCACCAGGAGTCATTGCGTCAGCGCGTCGAACAAAAAGACGAGCACAAACGCCAGGCATCGACGCAGCAGTGGCGTGTTGATTTATAAGATTTTAATATGGAGCGCACGGCGCGACCGCGAGCCAGCGAAGGAGGCTCGCAATTAGAGCCGACTGAGCGCCAGCGAGCGTTATATATATGACAACAGAAAAACCTACTGCAGTAACACCACGAATAGTTTTCTACTGTAAAGACTGTCACGATTTAGTAGATGGTATTAAGATAGGGAAAAAGTACGTATATCGTTGTGCAAAGTGCGGTACCAAAAATGTGGCTTTCGGGACCGAGAAGAGTATTCGGAGTTTTTACCATGTTGAAGATAAGCCGGCAGAGGTGAAGCAAGAGGCAAAGTAAAAAATTTTGTTACTCGACTATCACTAATCTCCCTTCTTTTTCGTCAATTTGCACCTCTTGGCCTTCTTGTATCTTGCCTTCAATAATTTGCATTGCTAGTTCATCGAGAATTTCATTCTGAATAAGACGTTTGAGCGGACGGGCACCAAAGGTCTTATCGAAGCCTTTCTTGGCGAGATACGCGGCCACTTTTTTGTTGAGTTTAAGCGTTATTTTTTTCTCGGCTAAGCGTTGCTCTACATTGCGCATCTGCAGTTCGACAATTTGAGCAATTTCTTTTTCATCCAAATGTTGGAAGGTAATTATGTCGTCGATGCGGTTTAAAAATTCCGGCTTAAATGTGCGATTCAAAAGCGCCTGCACTGCCCGCTGTTGCTCTTCATAATTGTCTGCATGTTGTGCAATTAAATCCGAGCCAAGATTGCTCGTCATAATAATCACCGTGTTGCTAAAATCTACGGTGCGGCCTTTGCTGTCGGTAATGCGGCCGTCATCCAGCACTTGCAGGAGGACATTAAAAACATCTGGGTGTGCCTTTTCAATTTCGTCGAGCAGGATTACCGTATATGGTTTGCGGCGCACGGCCTCGGTAAGCTGGCCGCCTTCTTCGTAGCCGACGTAACCCGGCGGCGCACCTATCAAACGGGCAACCGTATGCTTCTCCATGTATTCACTCATGTCGATGCGCGTAAGCAGTTTTTCATCATTGAAGAGAAAAGAGGCGAGCGCTTTGGCGAGCTCTGTTTTACCAACTCCGGTAGGCCCCAGAAATATAAACGAGCCAATCGGCCGGCCCGGCTCGTTTATGCCCGCACGGTTGCGGCGTACGGCATTCGATACCGCACGAATCGCATCGCGCTGACCAATGACTCGCTTGCCGAGTTCATCTTCCATCTCTGCAAGTTTGTGCGATTCCTCACTGAGCATCTTGCTTACCGGTATGCCGGTCCACCGTGAGACAATGCGTGCGATGTCTTCTTCGGTAACTTCCTCTTTGAGCAGGGGAGTATCTTTTTGAATTGTTTCGAGCTTACTTTTTGCGGCCGCGACTTTTTTGTTGAGCTCAGGCAGCTCACCGTAATTAATTTCTGCCACGCGCTGTAAATCATTTTCACGCTCGGCACGTGCTGCCTCATCTTTCAGCTGGTCTATTTTTTTGCTGTGCGCTTTTATTTCCTCAATTAAATCTTTTTCTTGCTTCCAGTGAAGCTCGAGCCGTTTTGCCGCCTCTTTTTCCTCAGCAAGTTCTTTTTCTATAAGCTCGGCTCGCTCTTTTGACGCCTTGTCTTTTTCCTTTTTCAGCGCCTCTTTCTCAATTTCCAGCTGGCGAATTTTGCGGTCCAACCTGTCGAGCTCGGCCGGTTTGCTGTCGATCTCTATGCGTAGTGCAGAACATGCTTCATCCATTAAATCTATGGCCTTGTCCGGCAGAAAGCGGTCAGCAATGTAGCGTGCACTCAGCTCCACTGCGGCAACAATTGCATTGTCGCGAATACGCACGCCATGATGCACCTCGTACTTCTCTTTAATACCGCGCAGAATTGATATTGCATCTTTTTGTGAGGGCTCATCGACCATCACCGGCTGAAAGCGCCGCTCTAAGGCCGCATCTTTCTCAACATGTTTGCGGTACTCTTTGAGCGTGGTTGCGCCTATGGTGCGGAGCTTTCCTCGCGCTAGTGCAGGTTTTAATAAATTTCCGGCATCCATCGCGCCCTCTGCACCTCCTGCGCCCACAATCGTATGCAGCTCATCGATAAATAGGATAATGCGCCCGTCCGAATTTTCGATCTCTTTAATAACTGCTTTTAAACGATCTTCAAACTCACCGCGATATTTGGTGCCCGCAATCATTGCGCCCAAATCCAGGGCCAAAACCAACTTTTCTTTCAGCATATCGGGCACATCGCGATCTACAATTTTTTTCGCGAGGCCCTCAACAATTGCCGTCTTCCCCGTGCCCGGCTCACCTACCAAAACCGGATTATTTTTTGTGCGCCGGCTGAGAATTTGCGTTATGCGGCGAATCTCTTCATCGCGGCCTATTACCGGATCAATCTTTCCTTCGCGTGCCATTGCGGTGAAGTCGTGTGTATACTTTTCGAGTACTTGGTATTTAGATTCCGGATTTTGATCGGTGACGTGCTGTGCGCCGCGTAATTTTTTTAGCTCCTCTAAAACTGTATCGCGCGAAAGCGGCAGAATTTTTTTCACATCGCTATTTTCAAGCAGCGCTAAAAACAGATGCTCGGTGCTCACATACTGATCTTCGAGCTTTTCACGCTCTTTTTGTGCAGCATCCAAAACTTTCTTAAGATCGGTTGTTATATATGCGCCCTCGCCGCCCTCAACTTTGGGCTTAGTTTTTAGCGCCTCTTGAATTTTGGCCGCAGCGCCTTCGGGCGGCACGTCGAGTTTTTGCAGCAGCGTGGGGATTAAGCCATCTTCCTGTTTAAGGAGGACAAGGAGCAGATGCGAAGGGTCAACCGCTTGATGTTGCAGTTTACCTGCGAGTTCCAAACTGCCTTGCAGGGCCTCAGCTGCCTTTTCTGTGTAGTTGGAGAAGTTCATAATGTGTGATTATGAGGAATTTAACAGGTTAAATTGGCACTCTTTATTATAGAGTGCTAAGGTGGTGCGCGTCAAGTTGATGGAATGCTTCATTTCGCTGGCGAAATGAAACGAGAATATGCAATTACTTATGAAACTTTGCGTAGGCCTTGCATTTTTATATAAAATATTGTTCAATGCTCTCTTATGCCCCCACGTAGACCATCAAATACCCCTCCGCCAAGGAGAATCGAGACCCATAGCTTGCCGCCCGCACCGGGCGAGCGGGCCCGCAAACGCTTATGGCGCGTCAGCGGCGCACTTGTTGCGGCTGCAGTAGCAGCGGCAGTGGCATGGGTGATGAGCGGAGAGCGGAAGGAGATAAAGGTGCAGCCGGAAAAACCGCGTTCTATCGCCACAGTAACAGTGCCGCCTCCTCAACAAGGTGCCACAGATGCGGGAGCGAAGCTGGATGCTCAGATTTCCAATGCTGCACCAGCAGAAGATGTTAATGCAAAATTTCAGGATATTATGGGACGTGTCCG
>PCVQ01000016.1 GCA_002796025.1 Candidatus Peregrinibacteria bacterium CG11_big_fil_rev_8_21_14_0_20_46_8 | reverse complement strand
ATGCATCGCAGCTCTTCGTACCGGCCCCTATTACTGCAACGCAAAAAAAGACGATACAAAAAATGGCGATTCAAGCCTTTAGCGCACTGCAGTGCAGCGGCATGGCGCGCGTCGATTTTCTGCTCGAAAAAAAGAGCGGCAAGATTTATCTCAATGAGGTCAACACTATTCCGGGCTTCACTAAGATCAGCATGTATCCTCGCATGTGGCTTGCCTCCGGCCTAACGTATCCAAAACTTATCGGCGAACTTATACAGCTCGGTCTGGACCGATACGCGCAGCGCACAAAACGCAGCGTAACCCACGACGATGCAAAAGATTGGTATAAAGCGTAATTCACACAATGCTCAAACTTCTCCGGCGCGAAACGCGCCAAAAAACACAAAGTTTCATCGTACTCGATATTGGCACGGAAGTTGTCAAAGCTTTGGTGTGCGAACATAGCAATGGTGCCATTGCCGTGCGCGCCATTGGACGTGTTACCCAAAAACCGGGCGATATGCAGAGCGGCGCAGTTATGGATATTGCGAGTGTTATTGAGAACTGCATGAAAGCAGTGGAAGAGGCACAGAAAGCTGCCGAGCTCTACCCTACCGATCTCATCATGGGCATTGCCGGCGAGCTTGTAAAAGGAATGACGAACCGCACGACCTATGTACGTAAAGATCCTGCAGCAAAAATCGATCTTGGTGAACTCAAAAATATTATCCACAAGGTACAGCGCAAATCTTTTGAAGAGACGCGCGCACAGCTTGCTTACGATACCGGCTATAATGAAATCGATGTAAAACTAGTAAACGCCGCCATTGTCGATGTGCGCATCGATGGCTATCGCGTTGCAAATCCAATCGGCTTTCAAGGTAAAGAAGTGCAGATCTCTATCTTTAATTCGTTTGCGCCGCTGGTCCACTATGGCGCACTGCAAACAATCGCTGCCGAGCTCGAGATGAATCTAATCGCGATTGCATCCGAGCCTTTTGCTGTAGCGCGAAGTCTAGAAAACGAAGAGGATTTTGATTTAAATGGAATCTTTATGGATATCGGAGCCGGCACAACGGATATTGCCGTGGTGCGTAACGGCGTATTGGAAGGAACAAAAATGTTTACCATTGGCGGCCGTACCTTTACCAAACGCCTCGCGAATACGCTCAACATTTCGTATCAAGAGGCGGAAGATATTAAGATTGCCTACTCGCTCGGCAAGCTCGAAAAAAATTCCGAAAAAATTGTGCGCGAGGCGCTCGATGCCGACAGCGAGGTATGGATTGCAGGCGTCGTCTTTTCGCTGTCGGAGTTTTACCATGTCGAAGTCTTACCATCTAAAATCGTACTGTGTGGCGGCGCAGCGCACTTGCCGCAAATAAAACAGGCGCTCGAACAGTACGAGTGGAGTGAGCATCTCCCCTTTGCAAAAACTCCAAGCATCAGTATGCTGAATCCACGTCACATTCTTCGCGTTCGTGATGAGACCAAGCAACTCGATAAACCCGAAGATGTTACACCGTTAGCCCTTGCAAAACTTGGACTTGAGTATGTAAGTGAGGAACATCTTTTAACGAGAATTTTGAAAAATGTCATTCGCCTAATGCAAATATAAGTTATGGATAATTTGAGGCCACGCTTTACGATTAAAAAAACTAAAATCAGCGGGCTTCCGCAAAACATCGAAGATGATTTTGTGCCCGAAAATGTAATTTATGCGGAAATAGACGATGAGATCACAAACATTTTTGATCGCATTAAACAGCTTCCGAGTACAAATATTGCAATAGTGATTCCAAAGCGCGCGCAGGTGCTGCAAAGTCTTATTAATCTTAAAATCCTTAAAAAGAAAATTCACGAACTCAAAAAAACGGTGGTAATTGTTACCGCCGATGCGCAGGGCATGCAGCTTGTTACAAAAGCCGGCCTCCCGTGTGTCGAAAAGCTTATTGAGCAGAACGCAGCCAAAACTGACTTGCCGCCAAAAACACTCCGGGGCGAAAAACCTGTCCGGCTCAGCAAGAAAAAAATTTCAATTTCAGAAGTTATTCAGTCTCCGCAAACGAGTCCGTTTCAGAACTTTATTCAAAATATTCGTGAGCGCATACGAAAACGCAAAAAAGATAAAATGGAGCGGCGTTTTATTGTAGTCACCCCAAATAAGCAGGCGCTTTTTACCTTAGTACTCGTAACGGTTTTACTCCTGCTCTCTGTCGCCTATATTGCGCTGCCCGGAGCGACTATTACCATTACTCCACGCTCAAGCGTGCTCGATGCATCATTTAATGTGACCTTTGCCGACGCAGTGCGCAATAGCGCACTTGTAGAAAGCAGCCGGAACGAAAACATAGTAGTTGCGAGCTATCCGGTAAATCCTCCCGCATTTACCAGAAGTTTTTCGTACAATGCAACCGGCAAAGAATTTAAGGGAGAAAATGCACGCGGTATTATCACCATAACAAATAAGAGCACCTCACCATGGGATCTTGTTGCACGCACACGATTCCAAACACAAGACGGTCTTATCTTTCGCATTCAAGAAGCGGTACGCGTCCCGCCAACACGAGGCGGAATTCCAGGAACACTGGATGTAGAAGTAATAGCCGATGAATTTGATGTAAACAACCAGGCAATTAGTGCGCGCGGAAATATCGGACCGACTACCTTCTTCTTACCCGGCTTACAAAATTCGGAAAACAGAGAAAAACTTACCGGTGAGAGCAAGGCACCGATGAGCGGTGGCATTACACAGATAATAAAAATTGTCAGTGAAGAAGATATTAATGCCGCCAAGCAACAAGTGCTTCGCGAACTTAAAACATGGGCAGTCGAAGATCTGCAAAAATTTCTTGCAGAAGATAACCTTGTAAAACGGAGAAATCTTTCGCTCCTCAGTGATAGTAATGTGATTAAAATCGGCGAGCCGGATATAAAAATCGACACAACGCTCGTTGGACAAAATGCAGAAAAATTTGAAGTCACCGTTACCTATCGCGCCAGCTCGATTGCCTTCGATCGCTCCGAACTTGTTGAGCGCTTAAAAGCAAGAATTGCTAACCGTGCCGATCCGGACAAAAAAATCCTCTCAATCGATGAAGAAAATTTCACCTACAAATTTTTGGATGAAAATGTACAAGCCGGAAAAGTCCGCCTCACCACAACCATGCGGGCCATACAAATTTATGAGCTTGATGAAGATCAAGAAAATGGCCGGCGATTCCTCAAAAAAATTAGCGACCATATTGCCGGACTCAAAGTAGATGAGGCACTCTCCTATTTACAGCGTCAATCCGATGAAATCGCACGTGTCGAAATTAAGACATGGCCTATTTGGGCACCAACGATTCCCAATATCGCGGACAACATCAAGTTTGTGATCGAAGAAGAAAGGGATTTACAGTAAAGGAGAAAATTGGTAAAATGTTTGGATGATTACAAAATCACGGCTATGGAGCATTGCATGTACAACACTTCTTGTGCTTGGAATCTTTGGCGCAAATAGTGTCTCTGCACAAAATAACTTACCGCCGATTCGCAACTCGGTACGCAACAATGCAGATGCTCCGCTGCCTGCCAATACGCTAGATGCGCAAGGATCAATTCGCCCGCTTCAAAGCGGCGGTTTCGACTTCTCTTCGGGCGTACAGCTGGGTCCTTTTACGCCTCAAGGTTCGAGGAATCCAGCAAATTACGGTGTCTTACCAAGCTTTGCAGGGATCAATGCACCGGTATGGCTCAGCGAACAAGGTCCCGCGCAAATTGCCGACGATCTTGTGGTGCACGGCATAGTTGATGTGGGCAGTGGCTTTATAAACAGCACCCCTACGGTAATCAATGCATGTAGCGGCCTAGTCGCTGCATCCCCACCGAGCGGCTTTTTTGCAAGCGGAACAACTATCGAAACATTTTCAATCACCGTTCAGCCCGCAAACTTTAACGGCACCGTTACATGGACACACCTGCAAAACGGCACCCAAGTCGGCGCAACGCAGAGCGGTCTCCAAGCAACATTTAATAATCTTAACGATACAAGTGTGGTTCGCGCGCAAGCAACACCGCAAGCTGGAGATCCTTGTCTTGTTAACTTCACGAGCGGCAATAGTTTGAACTTTGTTCGTCAAACCGCAAGTGAATCACGGCAGTTCACGGGTAGTGATGATATTCTTTTTCAATTCTCTGCGCAGTTGGCAAGCGCAGGAGCAAATGAACAAATAACAATTCTACAACTCTATACCACAAATAATAACCTTTCAAACGCTGCTGAAATTAATGCACTTGCTCAATCGATGCGGCTTGAACAGAGACCAAACAGCAATGCGGCATGGCAGCAGATCAATGGTACATTCACAGGAAACCCTCAGCGCGGAGCTGACGCAACTTTTTTCTCATTTATACCAAATGGGAACTGGCCGAATATCACCAATACCCCGAGCGAATACCGCATCCGCGGTGACATACAATGTAACGCCAGCGGGCTTGCAACCGATTTTTCACTTGCACATCCTACGAATGCCGGACAAATTGGAATTTTATCAACTGCGGCTCAACAAACATATACAGAAGCCAATACAAATTCACGCACAATTCCAAACTGTCCTGCACCGCCAGATTTAACTATCGATGCTGTTATCACAAATCCACCTACTCCGATTCTTAATCAGTTGAGTATGGTATATGGCGGAAGAGTTATTAATAGGGGCCAAACATTACCAGCAGACAGTACAACTCGCATTAGAATCATAAATAATACAACAGGAGCGGTAGTAGCAAATACCGAACAAATTTCGCGCACCGGCATATTGCGAATGAATGGCACATCTACTGCAGCAACACGCTGGCAGCAAGATGCCGTGGGCCGCTATACGGTTGAAATTTGTGCCGACATTAATAATGATATTGCTGAAGCAGATGAAACAAATAACTGTTCACAGCAACAGTTTAGCGTCATAACAACAGCACGTGCAGATCTTATTGTCGATACACTGACTACGAATCCAAGTACAGCGGTGGCCGGAACTCCAATGAGCTTCAGCGGTACGGTACGCAATGTTGGAGATCTTGCAATCAATACAAACACGACCACACGCTTCCGTATTCTCAATGGTACAACGCCGGTTGTTATGAGTACCACACAAACTGGAAATTTAGCCGCCACAACCGGCAACGAAGTTGAGAGTTTTCAATGGCGCAACACTGTCGCCGGAAACTATATATTTGAAATCTGTGCAGATAGTACAAATACGATTGCTGAATCCGATGAAACAACGGCCAGCAACTGTGCGTCCCGGCCTTTTGCGGTAACAGCTGCACTGCCTCTTGTTATCAACCGAAACGATACTAATCCTGCCGGAAAATTTTATAACAATAGACCAGCTGCTTTCGCTGGCCAGCAAATCGGAGCATTTACAATTGCTGCACCGGCCACAAATTTAACTATACAGAGTCTCACGTTCCGCCCAAGCGCTAACAGTAGACTGACACGGCCCTTGAGAAATGTATATCTTTATAATGGTAATAATATTTTTGGGCCAGGCATAACACGTTTGCAGCCCGTGCGTCAGCAAAGTAGCCCTTCTGATCCAATCACATTTCAAAATTTTACAGTTCGAGGCGGCAATATCGGTACATTTGGCTTTCAACTTATGGGAGAAACGGAGTGCGGCAGCGGCACAGGCGACTTTATTCTTCAACGCAGCGATGTCAGCAGTTCCGCAACGTCTTTAAGTCTCACATATCCGGAGTCGCTTGGAACTGCGCAGCCATGTCCTCCAAGTAATATTACCATTACAAGAGAAGCTGCAAATGAACCAAATACACTGCAGGCCGGTACCGATATAAATAATTATCAAACGCTCTATCAATTTAATGTTCGCAGTGATCCTGGAGATTTTAGTTCGAGGATTTCACAAATCGATCTGGATGTTTTGAACTATTCGAATCAGCTGCCATTGATTCTTGGGCCGAGTCGTATGCGTATTCAATGGTTCGACAGAACGCAAAATAGATGGCTCACGGTACCGGCATCATTTAGACAAATATTTGTTGGACGGCCACCGTCACAAACCGTAAAACAGCGCATTAGCTTTAGTTCACCTCAACCAATAGTGCCAACGCAAGCACAATATCGGCTGCAAGCGCTCTTGACATGTCTACCAACACTCCCAAACGGACTCGATTTTAAAATTGTACGAGGAAGTGACGTAGTAGCATCAACAAGCAATGGTCGTGCAGTTAATATTATTCTTAATGAACCCGACCGTCCGCGTACATATGTCGCATGCCCATCAACATTAACTGTAACGCGACAAGATATTTATGACAGTGCCGGCATACAACAGCAACTTCACTATCGCAGAGCGGGCACACGTTTCAGCGGTGGTGCTTTCGAAAGAGTACTAGAATTTATCGCACAAGCGGCAAATCGTGAGGTAACAATTACAAGCGTCACAGTTCAAAAAACACAAACACCAGAAAATACAATTGATGGAGATACTCTAGGACGCTTTGATACACGACAACTACGCCTATTACGCAATGGTAATGTTATTGCCGGACCAATTCCTCTTGGATATAACGAACGACACAATCCAGTTACCTTCAATATTACTGAACGCGTCCGCCCGGGAGAAACAGCAAATTTCATTGTAGAAGCACTTCTATTTTGTGATGGAGGACTCACTGGCGGTTATGTTTTAGATTATCCTCTTACACAAATAACAACAGATGCTAATTCAACTATTCTTGTTCCAAATCCATTTCCGGAAAGTCTTAAACGTATACCTGCATGTACCGGAGGAATACGCAGAAGTCCACAAATTTGCTACGACCGACGGGCTTATGATGATGATTGCGATGGGCAAAGCCGAACTTTTCCGGATCAACCAGCATTCTGTGAAGTTGGTGATACAACGAGGTGGAATCCTGGTCCAAATACTGTTTCGCTCGAACGAGATGTCTGCCGCACAAAATGTGAAGAGGTTACAAATTCGGGCGACTGCGGCAATCAGCGAAGCACAACCGGTCATGGTCACTGCCAGTGGGTTAATAATCGATGTCAAACTGCACCAGGTTTTGCTCCAAGCAGAACCTGGTCAGGTACGACCGAAAGCCTAGTGGCAGCCGCAGAGTACGGAACCGCAAATCTTTTGGGCGCACTCGACGATGCAGCACAATATGGAAAGGCCCAAGTAATTACACCGCCTATTGCCAGCGGCGCACCACGTCTTCCGCAAATTTCCACACCGGTTACATTTTTTGACAATTTGCAAATTGCAGGCGGCGGTCCGGCACAAGAGCCTGGACAGCTCTGGCTGCAGGGGGAAGTAAATATCGGAGGTCAGCTAGGCGGTACCGGCATTCTGGATATCGGCGCAACAAATCAGCAAACTCCCCAGCAGCATCAGCTTACCGGCAATCTTAATCTCTCAAATGGAACGTTAACAGTTGATAATATGCAAGTATTCGGCGATCTTAACTTAGGCGACACGGTTATTAATGGAGGCATTACGCTCAACGGCACACAATTAAACCCGGCAACTATGCTGCCGCAAGCGGCACCGCCGCGGTTCGGCACATTACGCAATGTGAGCGGACGCGCTGCAACTGCAACAACTACAAGCAGTGGCGGTTTTCTTGGATTATTTGGCGGAGGCACAACAACCTATGAATGGGCAACATCTGAAGCACGCTGTGCAAACAGAAATGAAGTTATTATCTCATGCGAAGCGCAAAGCAATATCCAAACAGAAAGAGTAAATCCCGGATCGTTCACAATCCTTAAAGATCTCGAATTAAATGCCTCCGGCAATGCAATAGGCTGCAGCGTCAACGCCAAAAAGAATGAAGATATCCGTGATTTTAGCGTCACGGCAACTGCTGTTTGCTACACGCCATAAGTTTACAGAATCACTAATTCTTGATATAATAGTTTGATATAAATACTATGAAACTCATCCGAAAACTTACAAAATCACAGCTGCGTGCGCTTGGCGCGACATTTGTCGTATTTGGGCTGGCATTCGGTTTGCATATGTCATATTTGGCTTCTGCACAAACAGCACCAAGTACAAGAGTAGGCTTGCCTGATCCAGCGCTAGCTGGCAGTGCAGTCCGCAATCTCGAAAATGATCCTGCAAATTTTTCTCTTGCAAATGGTATTCAGCTCGGCCCTAACACTCCTGCAGGTACAGGCACACCGGGCTCTGCCAATCAGCCACTTCCAAGTTTTTCAGGCATCAATGCTCCGGTTTGGGTGAATGAAAACGGACCGGTTCACGTTGCAGACGATCTTATTTTGCACGGCTTAAACGATTTTCGGCAAGGCATCGTGAGCTCCCAAGCTTTCACGCCACCTGCTCCTCCTGCTTTTGCGCAAACAACACCGCCCGCAAGCGCCCCCGCACCGGGCAGTCCGCTTGTTATCTATGATGATATCTATGTCTATGGGAACAGCGCACAAGAGCCGGGCAATTTTTTTGCAACTGGCGGCGTCTATGTGGGCGGCACTATTAGTTCACCTCAGCCATTAAACATTGGCCAAGCCGGCAACGATCATCAAATTCGCGGTAATGTCCGTGTTGCTGGCGGAAACCTTGCCGTCAGTGGAGACGCAACAGTGAATGGGCCAATAACAGTTGGCACACCAGGCAATCAAAGCCAGATTACTATTAACGGAAGCTTGCGCGTTAACGGCGTAGACGTTACTGCAGGCGGAACCGGCGGCGGTACGAGCGGCGGCGGCACACCTGCGGCGGGCCGTCCCTCATTTTTTACAAATAGCGGACAGAGTGTCGTAGTAAATGACAGCCAGTGGCAAACTTCGACCGCGAGCTGCGGAAATGCTAGCGATGTTATGGTACTTTGTACGCCTGATTTTCAATTTGCCGGAGGAACTCCGCCAACATCGAGCGATGTTGAGTGGTTTTCGCGCATTGAAACAAGCAGCGGTACACCCACATGCCGTGTAGACGCACGCTTTGGCGGACGCTTTACTGCTTCGGACCGCTTTACGGTAAGTGCCGTTGCAAGCTGCTATCGCTAAAATGCGAAAGGCAATCAACGCAAATCATCGGCGCAATTTTGTCGAAGTTGCGCATCTGAAATCTTTGCACACAGAGACGCATCACCGGCTGCGGCAGCTTCAAAGTATACATCTCCATCCTCAAATGATGTCGGTTGTTCAATGGGCGCAGTGCCGGGCTCAACTTGAATCTTAGAAGCATTGCGCTCTTGAGATGCAGCATGCTGCTCCTTTTCTTGAGCTCCACATGAAGCGAGCAAAAGAACTATTACGAGAAGTGGCGCCAAACGGCTAAGCATTATTGAAGCGTTAGGAAGTGAAATTACTGAAGCCCCATCTGTTTTCGGAGCTTTTCAGCCTCTTCTTCATCTTTGCTTGCTGTTACCTGCTGCTCCTCACCCATTTCAAGATCTTTCCACTCTTCCGCATGCTGTCGTGCAAGTTTTTCGAGTTGAGGAACATGCTCCTGTCCAAGCTCTGCAAATTTTCGCTTCTCCTCTTCAAAAATGCGAACAAGCTCGTCGATCTGCTCCTGGCGCAATTTTGGAATCGACTCGATTATGCGCTTTTTTTCGTCCTTTGTAAGAGAGATTGAACCGGCGAGCAAACGCAAGAAATACTGTTCATCAAACTGCAGCGAATGTGCAGGAACTTTAATTTTCAAATCCTGAGGAATGAGCTGCCCAAGCTGAAAGTTTGCCGGAGGGCTAGGCGGTGGAGGGGGGGGTGGCGGATTTCCGCCTGCTGGTGTTCCGCCCTGTGGTATTCCGCCAGCCGGTGGCATGGGAGTTTGCCCCATTGGAGGAGGTGAACCGGGAACATGCGGTGCTGGTGGCACACCCGCTGGAGCCGGTGTGCCAGGTGGGGGCGGCGGCATTGGTGAGGGAGTTCCGGCCGGTGAAGGCTGGGATGGCTGCTGCATACCACCTGGTGGCGGTCCAGCTGGAGCTGGA
>PCVQ01000049.1 GCA_002796025.1 Candidatus Peregrinibacteria bacterium CG11_big_fil_rev_8_21_14_0_20_46_8 | reverse complement strand
ATCTCGTCATCGTCAACAAATTCGGCAATCGGGCCTTTGTCATCTCCCCCGCTCTCTCCCATATAACTTTTTATAGTATTCAATTTTTCCTTGCGCGTTTTATGTTTAGGCGTTTGCACGGGAACATCAATTTGCCCGGCTACGCTTACGCGCGGCTCGCCATACTCTTGCGCCGCCTCTGCCGGATCATAATCACCACTAATCGTTACACCGCCTTGTTTTAACTGACGACGATATTGATTAATTTCATCTTCATCCGGCCATTGAATAGGATCTTCAAGCGGTGGTTGATACTCAACTTCAGGGACCGGAGAACCTTTTTCACCGTGCACTTCAAGTTTCATGTGTGAATCCTGCGCTTGCTCCGCAAAGACATGACGCGCTCCAGTTTCTTCATCAACAATTACTGCGCGCGGCTCATCTAATTTTTCTAAATCAATTTTTAAATGAGTGGCAAGTGCGCGCAAACTTTTCGCGCCAAAAATACCATCGGCACCGATGCCTAAATCACGCTGCATTTTTTCAACAGCTGCGCGCGTCTTTGGCCCGTATGAACCATCGACACCGCGCGTATCCCATCCCTCTTTTGTTAAAATCGCCTGAAGCAAAATTGTTGACGTGCCGCTTGTGAGTGTCACTTTTGCATCCGGCGCATCTTTAAATTTAAGATCATCAACTAAATCGCGCAACAGCTCGCCCGAACTTTTCTCCATGAGCGCCTCTTTAAATTCGGCTCCAAGTTTTTCGAGCGCGGCATGTTTTGGGGGCTCTTCTGGGCTAAAAGAGGGAGCTTCGGAAGTTTTTGACATACAGAATTAAAATAAAAATCTACTGAGCAGACTTTAAAACAAAACCTGCATATGCATGGCCAACTTTCTTTTTCATCCATTCCGCCGTGTCATCAAAATTGAGCTCAACCTTGTCTCTTTTCAGTTTTCCAGCAATCTTTTCAAAAAAGATGACATTAAAAATCTTGTCATTATTGGGAACAAGCTGAATTTCAAACGCCTTAGCGGATGGAAGTCGAAATTGATACCTGTCTCCAACCTTAAGAAAAACTTCTTTATGTGAACCTTCGGCAATGCTCTTTAATTTTTTTACTGCTTCTTTAAATTTTGGATCATCATCCAAACGTTTTCCCTCAATTTTTCGTTTACCGCCAATAGGTCCCGATTCTGCTTCGGCCTCCATCTCGTCCATATCAATATCTGCTCTATCTGCACGTCTTTTAGCCGATGGCTCCAATAAAGATTTAAATGTCTCGGCTACTTTTGCATTAATTTTTTCGGCACTATCGGTTTTAAGATTAAAACGACATGCCACTGTGCTGCCATTTGTAACACCAACAATAATTTTTCCTTCACGGAAAAGTGGCACAGGAAATTTATATGTCTCTCCAGCATGTCTTAAGAGATATTTATATCCATCATCTGTCTTAATAATCGTGCCTTTTTTAAAGAGTTCATGCTTCTTGAGAAGTGCTTCAGTCTCTGCTTTTGGATCGACTTCTTCACGCTCCTCTTCGGGCTGCGGCTCGGGTTCTGGGCGAGGTTTCGGTTCGGGCTTTGGACGAGGTTTCGGTTCGGCCGGTGGTGCGGGCGGCTCAACGCGTGGCTTAGCGGGCGGACGCGCCTCACTCTCACCTTGAAATTCGCGTGCAGTTCCATCGGTAGAGCTACCGAAGACCTTCTGCATTGCTCCAAAAGTTTCTGCACCAAACTGTCCATCCTCTCCAATCTTTTTATCGCTACTTTCTTTCAACTCTGCATTGTATTTTTTTTGCCATGCAAGGAGCGCTGCTTGAGTTTTTGGACCCCACTTACCATCAAGCGGCCCGGGATCAATATCTTCATACGACGTTAAAATCGCCTGCAACATCATAACGTCGGCATAGTCGTGCAAATAAATATCTTTTACATCTTTATCATCCGCACGAAAATACAGAGCCTCCCTTCGTCTTTCGAGGGGAAGTGCGCGATATTCTTCTGCCGAGAGCGATTCCCAATTGCCGTCTCCATTTTGAATCCAGCGCTCAACCGGAGTACCTGCCGGATATTTTAATTTTTCTTCAAATTCAATAAATACATCCTGCGGATCCTGTCCTTCGATCGACTTCTCAACCTCTTTTTGCAATTGCTTCAATTGAGCGGGAGAGATGTTGAGTTTCTCCATTGCTTTATTGGGATCGGCGGGGACCGGCGCACGTTTTGGAATTTCCATAGTTTTTGTTTTTATTTTGTATTGAAACATTATATCATTTTTAGCCAATGGAGACAACGTACACCGAGCAACACATACATGAACAAATTGCCGCACACATTGCGGCACATGCACGGCCATTACTTGTCATTTTGGGGCCGACTGCCTCCGGCAAAACCGGCTCCTCAATTGAGCTAGCACAGCGCTTTAATGGTGAAATTATCTCAGCCGACAGCAGACAAGTGTATCGACATATGGACATTGGCACTGCCAAGATTACCGAAGAGGAGCGCGCCGGCGTGCCGCATCATCTTCTGGACGTTGTCGACCCTGATGCGCGCTTTACCGTAAGCGATTTTAAACGAATGGCAGAAGCGGCGGCCGATACTATCTTGGCACGCGGTAAGGTACCGATTTTAGTTGGCGGAACGGGACTGTATATCGATGTAGTCACGCGCAACTTTGTGCTGGCACCGGAAAATCCAGAGATTCGAGCACGTTTACAAAGAGAGCTCGACCAGGAAGGGCCAGAAGCACTGCATGCCCGATTAGCAGAAATGGATCCCGATTCTGCGGCAAAGTTCCATCCAAATAATACGCGCTATGTAGTGCGCGCCTTGGAAATTGCAATGACGAGCGGTTCGGCAAAACGCGACGAGATGCGTCCGCCGAAATACGATGTGTTAAAAGTTGGATATGTATGGGAGCGGGAAAAATTATATGAGCGAATTGATGCACGAGCTGAGAAGCAAGTAGAGCACGGATTGTTTGACGAAACAGCACAACTATTAGCAATGGGATATTCGCGCCAGCTGCCTTCGATGAGCTCGTTAGGCTATCGCGAATCTTTAGAATTTTTAGATGGAGAGATTACGCGCGAGCAGGCACTAGCACTCATTCAAAAAAACTGCCGCAACTACGCGCGCCGGCAGATGACGTGGTTTAAACGGTATGATGATATTTTATGGGTGAAGCGATGAGATCGGGCAAATTCCGTTCATCTTTTTATACAAAAAAGTTTAGATATTTGTAATGTGGATTTGATAAAAGTGGAATTACTGTCGGCAAAATGGGGCTAATAGTGGTAATCCTGAGAGACTCGTCAATCTCTCGGTGGGGGTTCGACTCCCCCTAGCTCCACCTTTGCCGGCAGTATAAAAGAAAAGACCCCAGCATGGGATCTTTTCTCAATGGGATTCCGGAGAGACTCGTCACAATTAGTATACCACACCTCCCCTTCAAATCAACCAAAACGAGCCCTCTGCTATACTCAATCTAATGTCCGTTCTCAACAAAATTTGGCAGCTCAAAAATAACCAACCATCACTCAGTCTGACCGAAAAACTACTGCACAACCGTGGTCTGGCAAGTGAAGATGCCGCAGAACGATTTCTCAATCCGAGCCGCGAACGCGACTTTCACGATCCTTTTTTAATGCGTGACATGGAACGCGCGGTAGAGCGCATTGGTGCTGCCATTGAACGCGGCGAACGCATTATGATTTTCGGTGATTACGATTTAGACGGCATTACCGGAACTGCAATCCTTATGCGTACACTCACCAAACTGGGTGCAAATATCTCATACCGGCTCCCTCACCGCATAGAAGACGGCTACGGCCTGCGCGCCAAGTTTATTGAGGCGTTTCATAAGCTGGATGTAAAACTTATCGTTACGGTAGACAACGGCATCTCTTGTTTTCAAGAAGTTGCGCTGGCAAACGAAAAAGGTATGGACGTGATTATTACCGACCACCATACCGTGCCCGAAAAAATTCCAAATGCCTATGCAATTTTGCATCCCAAATTGCCAAACAGCGGATATCCTTTTGATGAACTTACGGGCAGCGCAGTCGCTCTAAAATTTGCACAGGCGCTCTTGATGCGGCGAACAAAAAATCACGAAGAAGAGGTAGAAAAAATGCTCGACCTTGCCTGCATCGGGACAATCGGCGACTTTGGTCCGCTCATTGGCGAGAACCGCTATATTGTAAAAGAGGGATTGCGCGTACTGAATACAACACGATGGCCCGGACTTTCAAAGTTGAAAAAAATTGCAGGAGTAAACGGCGTAGTTAATACCCAAGACATTGGGTTTTTAATGGGACCGCGTTTAAATGCGGCAGGCAGAATGAGTCATGCAAACGATGCGCTGAACCTTCTGCTTCACGGGGAAGATAAAAGCGACGCACTTGCAAAAAATTTAGATGCGCTGAATAAAGAGCGTCAAAAGCTAACCGAAAAATTGATGAAGCTTGTGCGCAAACAGGCCGATGTGCAGCGAGATCTTCCAATAATTATTGTGCATCATGCTGAATTTCATGCCGGCGTCATCGGCATTCTTGCCGCAAAAATCGTAGAGACATATGGTAAGCCCGCCATTGTTATGGAAGAGCGTGAAGTCAGCGCGATCGGCTCATGCCGCTCGGTAGAGGGCTTTAATATTGTCGATGCACTGGGCGCAGCACGGGAGTATCTTACACACTTTGGCGGCCATGCAGCTGCAGCGGGATTTGAAGTTGAACGTATGCACCTCGAAAAATTTAAAGAAAAAGTGCAGCAATTTGCGGACGAATTTGCACACACACTCAATATACCTTCGAAATTAGAAGTTGAGTGCGCACTTGCACAACACGACATAACAATGCAGACCTATGAGCTACTGCAAAGTTTTCAACCGTTTGGTGCAGGCAATGAACATCCAAGATTTTTATGTGAAGGTTTGATTGTGAAAAATTTTAAAACCGTTGGCGCAGATAAAAAGCATCTAAAACTCGGTGTACGCCCCGCCAACGACGGGGCAGGTGCAAACGGCTCGGGCCACCGCCAAGGCGGGGCAGGTACACTGGACTGCATCGGCTTTCGCCTTGGCGCATTTGCCAATCAATTAACAGTCGGCGCACCCATCGACATTGTTGCCGAACTCGATGAAAACATCTGGCAGGGCCGCCGATCGCTGCAACTGCGAATGATTGATTTTAAGTGTTAGCGACTGCATGCTGAATGAAATCATGCATAGGAAAAATATCCCATCTATTTTGTGCATGACGCTTTTTTACATACCCGAGCTCATCTTTTTGTGCACGAAAAAAGCGCGCTAATGGATGCTCTGGACGCAGCCAGACAATCTGCCAAAGACCATGGCGCGGTACACGATTATTTAAAAAAAGTTCATCGGGATTTGCATCAGCCAGTACCCTCAATGCTTCTGACCTCTTTACACAGCCACCAAAATCAAACACTGCAGCACCACTGGGCTTCACGATGTTCTTAAGAACCCTCAAATGGACTTCAGGACAATCGGTATATTCAAAGGCCCCGAGGACATCGAAATAAAAATCATATAATCCCTCCGGCTGAATATCTTCAGGAAATGAACCGATGTATTGTGTACGCACATATGGACTCGATATTTTTCTCAAAAAATCTACACCCAAAATATTTTGCACTTTGCACAAAAGTTCCAAAAGAATCACATGCCCGTTACATTCGAGATAGCTCGAAAAATCCTCCCAATCAGATTCAGCTACATCACGATATCTAGTCTTGATAACACGAATTATTTCAAGAGCACCTTTCATTACCGCAATGTCTGGCGCAATTGGCGTACGCGCAACTGTATCGATCTCGATATCCTGAATACCGGCCGCATTTGCAATTTGATTTATTTCATACACACCTCGCCCAAGACCTGCGCCTCCCTCAAGGCAGCGCATGCCTTCGTGAGCAAAATTTTCAATTAATGCTTTTACCGTACTATCCAGCGGCCGCGTATTGCAACTTCCAATTCTGCCATGCATCGGATCCAGATCGAGATGGCCCCAAGCATCTGGCGGACCATATGGTGCCGTCGCAGAATCAGCAAAAATAATCCTGCCTTCATCCGTCGCTGCCTCTACTGAGGCAATATAGTCTTGATAAGTTATCGACATTTACAAAAATATAAAAAGATTAATTAATTACTCACGTGAGTAATTAATACCACCGAATCAGATTTAATCAAGTGGCGCGCAATCATTCAATATTGCTGTAACAGCATTACTTACGCCGCGCGCTGCATCAGCGCTTCGGCCTCAGCACTCGCACGTTCAAAATCTTCCACACCATTTTTCTTCACACGCGCCGCAACATACTCGCGCATTGCGTTAATTTTTGCATTCGGTCCGCTCACAATTTTTTCAAAAGTAGATTCGCCGATTTCGCTTGCCATATCATTTGCGGCTCGCACTTTGTCGGCATAGGCCGCAACCGGCGCGTGACCGGAAATACGTGAGGCCTTCCTCTCGGTGGCGCCCTCAAAATCGCAGCCGGTGCCGTCGCAGTCTTGGCCATCGTGAACCGCTTCATGCACGAGTACATGCGTCAGTATCGATTGTTGCTCAACGGAGAGTGCAGGCGGTTCGGCGCTATCCAAGCCGGCTTCATCATTTGCCGCGCTGTTTTTCACGCTGTCCTTCAGCGCGCGCAGCTTCTCAGGATTCAATCCAAATATATCTTCACGATATTCGAGCGGCCGGCTGCTGCCCATATGGCATCTTCCCGCAGCATCGCCCATCTCACTGACACTTAAAACTCTGCCGTTATTAAAACTCCGGCCCATTTTTGACTCCGCCTTGCCAATAGCAGCATCGACACTTTCGCCATATGCGCCATCGATGCCTCTATAGTGGCTAATGCATGCTTCCATGGCTTTAGTATAAGGAAAAATATACGCACGTCGAACAAAAAACCACACGGAACGGATCAGGATGAAACCATGCTTTACGCGAAGGTACTCTTCTGATAAGCTGCCTCCCATTTTCTTAAGCTTAATTCTTGACTAAATATATAAATTATTTTATAATATAAGGATGGGACTTACACAAACACAACAAGATATCGTAGCGCTGCTCCAGAAGAGCAAGGATATTCTTATACTTCCATCGTCTCCTATCGATGGCGACTGCTTGGGTTCAAGTTTAAGTCTATATCTTGTACTCAAAAAGCTCGGCAAAAATGTAACGGTTGTTGCAGAAGAAAAAATTCCGCACAGCTACGACTTTCTTCCTTCGATTAAAGCGATTTCTGAAACGCTCGATGCCTCGCAAGAATTTGTAATCAGCATCGACTGCCGCGACCATAAAGTAAAAAATGTACGGCACGAAATTCAAGGTAACAAAGTGAATATTTTTGTAACGCCGGAAAGCGGAACCATAGACAAAGACCATGTAAGCTTTGAAAACGGTGCATTTAAATATGACTGCATTATTACAGTAGATGCCGCGGACCCTTCACAGTTCGGCTCTATTTATGAAAATTTTCCGGAGCTGCTGCACTTGGCGCCGGTAATTAATATCGATCACCATGCGAGTAACTCTTCGTTTGGAAAAATAAATTTGGTGGATATTATGGCACCGTCAACAACGGTTCTGCTGCTGCCGATTATTGAAGCGCTGGGCGAAAAGCTGATGGATGAAGATGTCGCAACGCTTTTATTGGCGGGTCTTATTACTGATACCGGCAGTTTTCAAAATCCAAATACCACGCCGGATGCCTTTGCAATTGCAGCAAAACTTATTGGCTTTGGTGCGCGCCAACAAGAAATTATCCGGCACATTTATAAGACGAAGCAACTTTCGCAGCTCCGGTTGTGGGGCCGCACGCTCACGAAAATCCAACACGACATGAAGTATAAAATGGTATGGTCGGTACTTACAAAAAAAGATTTTGATGAGATTGGAGCGTCACCGGATCAGACCGAAGGTGTGATTGATGAACTGATGAGCAATGCGCCGAATGCAGAAATTATTTTCTTGTTAAAAGATAAAGATGGTGAAGTAAAGAGCAGCATTCGGACCACAACATCGAGTATCGATGCGAGCGAACTGGCGACAATGTTTGATGGCGGAGGTCATGCGCAAGCTGCAGGATTCCCGATGAAAGGCATCAATATTGAAGAAGCCGAAAAGCAAGTGCTCGAAAAATTCCGTGCATTTCAGAGCAAGCGGCTGCACTTGGGAGATCATGTGGAGGAGATAAAGGAAGCAGGCAAGCAGGATACAGGAAGAGAGAAACAAGAAAATGTTATGCAAGAGATTGAACCGCCACAAAGCGGTACGCCGCAACAAGAAGTCAGCAGTGAGCCTGCACGAATTTGGTGGGAAGCCGATCCGAAAGCGCCGCCGAGTCCTGTACCTGCCTCTGTAAGCCCTGCATCTGCGCCAGTTGTGCCCGCAGCGGTGCCGGCAACACCAGAACCCGCAGCACCAGAACCCGCAACGCCGGAACCAACACCTGCACAAACGCCGCATCCACCAGCGCCGCCAGCACCAGCTCCTTCGCCCGCTCCTGCTCCACCACCAAGCCCCTTTCCTCCGCCGGGTCCTATTGAACCTACGCCAAATCCGACCGAGCCCAAGCCGCCACCACCTCCGCCACCAGTAGTTTAAGCTTGCCCGACACCAATCTTCTTTAACCAGTGACCGGTGAGTGATCTTTTTATACCGGCAACTTCTTCGGGAGTACCAAATCCTACCACCTCTCCTCCTTTATCACCTCCCTCGGGTCCCAAATCAATAATATGATCTACGGACTTGATAACATCTAAATTGTGCTCAATGGTCAGCACGGTATTTCCGCGCTCAACCAACTCTTGCAAGACGCT
Organism: Candidatus Peregrinibacteria bacterium CG11_big_fil_rev_8_21_14_0_20_46_8; assembly: GCA_002796025.1. Classification (GTDB taxonomy): domain Bacteria; phylum Patescibacteriota; class Gracilibacteria; order UBA1369; family UM-FILTER-53-11; genus 21-14-0-20-46-8. The sequence continues at coordinate 1,280 of PCVQ01000049.1, read as the reverse complement.
GAGGAGCTTCTTTACATCATCAAAGTGCAGACCGGTCGTGGGCTCATCTAAAACATAGAGCGTTTTGCCGGTTGCGCGGCGCGATAACTCAGTTGCTAATTTAATACGCTGAGCCTCACCGCCAGAGAGCGTTGTTGCCGATTGACCCAGATGAATGTAGTCCAAACCAACTTGGCTCAATGTTGTAAGCTTTGTTTTGATTGAAGGAATATTCTCGAAAAATTCGAGCGCCTCGGAAACTGTCATGTCCAAAACATCGGCAATATTTTTGCCGCGGTATGTAATCTCAAGCGCCTCACGATTATAGCGGCGCCCCTTACAGTCTTCACACGGAACATAAATATCCGGCAAAAAGTGCATTTCGATTTTCTTCAAACCATCACCGGCACAAGCCTCGCAGCGGCCGCCCTTTACATTAAAGCTAAAGCGTCCTGCTTTGTATCCTCGCGTTTTTGCTTCCGGCGTCTGCGCAAATAAATCACGGATATCGGTAAAGACACCGGTATATGTAGCAGCATTCGACCGCGGCGTGCGTCCGATTGGCGACTGGTCTATACTAATAAGTTTATCTAAATGCTCGATACCTTTAATTTCTTTATGTGCTCCAGGACGCGCGCGTGACTTATATAACTTTTGCGAAACCGACTTTACCAAAATATCGTTAATGAGGGTCGACTTACCAGAGCCCGATACACCGGTAATTCCAATAAAGACACCCAATGGAATATCGACGGTAACATCCTGCAAATTGTGCTCAGTGGCACTGACAATTTGAATTTTCTTACCGCTTCCTTTGCGCCGGGTTGCAGGAGTTGCAATTTCTGCCTTACCGGACAAGTACTGTCCAGTCACAGAATTCTTGTCTAACATAACTTCTTTTGGCGTTCCTGCAGCCACAACCGACCCGCCATGTTTACCGGCACCCGGCCCGATATCGAGCAAGTAGTCAGCAGACAACATCGTATCGACATCGTGTTCGACAACGAGCACGGTATTGCCAAGATCACGCAGTTCAACAAGTGTTTTAATTAATTTCGCATTATCGTTTTGATGCAGGCCAATCGAAGGTTCGTCCAAAACATAGATTACACCGCTCAACTTCGAGCCGATCTGTGTTGCTAAACGGATGCGCTGTGCCTCACCTCCCGAAAGGGTGTTTGCCGCACGGTCTAACGTTAAGTAGCCAAGTCCGACATCTTCCAAAAATTGCAATCGATGACTGACCTCTTGCAAAATCATCTTTGCAATGTCGGCCTCCATCTTGCTCAATTTAAGATTGA
>PCVQ01000037.1:1838-12249 GCA_002796025.1 Candidatus Peregrinibacteria bacterium CG11_big_fil_rev_8_21_14_0_20_46_8 | reverse complement strand
TGATAAAAAAATCCTTTGCATGCAACACAGATAATTCCGTAACATCGATAATTGAACGCTCTTGAACCTTTACGGCGAGCACCTCGGGGCGCAACCTCTTACCGTTACAAACCGGACAGATTAAAATCTGCATATACTGTTCGATCTTTTTGCGTACATAATCGGAATCGGTCTCAAGGTAGCGGCGCTCCAAATTTGGAATTACACCTTCGAAACTTGAACTACCGTCTGCGCCATAGAGAATAATTTCGATCGCCTTTTCATCGAGTTTACTAATAGGCGTGTGCATAGAAAACCCATTGGCTTTAGCCACTTTTTCCAAAATTTTATTATACCAGCTCAAGTGCGAAGTAGTTGCAGACCACGGCATGATTGCGCCCTCGGCAAGCGTTAAATTCTTATTCGGCATAACAAGATCAGGATCGATCTTAAGCTTTGTACCAAGACCGTGACACTCTTCGCACGCGCCGTGGGGACTATTAAACGAAAAACTTCGCGGAGCAATTTCCGGTAAGCTAATACCGCAATCGGTACAGGAAAAATTTTCTGAATAAATTTCTACCTTCCCGGTATCGTGATTCATAACGCCCATCATACCTTCGCCGTATTTTAAAGCAGTCTCAACAGAATCGGCTAAACGCGTACGTGCAGGATTCGGCAGCTCGATCTCTTCTCCGGAGCTTAGCTTCTTAACTTGTCGTCCAAACTCTTTTACCACCAAACGGTCGACAACAATTTCGATCGAGTGCTTCTTTTTTTCATCCAATGTGGGCATATCGACAACACTGAAAATTTCACCATCGATGCGCACACGTACAAATCCCTCCTTTTTCATTTTTTCGAGAGCTTTTTCATGCGATCCTTTTCGATCGCGCACAATTGGAGCAAGGAGAATAATCTTCATCCCCTCCTCTAAATTGGCAATATGCTCAACGATTTGCGTCGCAGTTTGGCGTGCAATTGGCTTCCCGCATTTGTAGCAGTTTGGATGACCTATTTTTGCAAAAAGCAGACGCAAGTAGTCGTAAATTTCGGTAACTGTGCCAACCGTAGAGCGCGGATTGCGCGGCGCTGTCTTCTGGTCAATAGAAATCGCAGGCGACAAGCCCTCGATACTGTCGACATCCGGCTTCTCCATAAGCTGAAGAAACTGTCGAGCATAGGTAGACAGCGACTCGACATAGCGGCGCTGCCCCTCAGCATAGATAGTGTCGAAGGCGAGCGATGACTTACCGCTCCCCGAAAGACCGGTAACAACGGTAAGGCTATTCTTAGGGATCTGTACAGTGATATTTTTTAGGTTATGAAGGCGGGCTCCCTTCACAATAATTGCGTCTTTCATAGTGCGTAATCGTGACCCTAGCATAGATTATCGGCTTTTTCAAGGGTGGCAGACGGGCAAACACTAAAAAGAAACTTTCAAAAAAGTCCGGAATCGAAATTTAATATCTTTTCGTTAAGCCTCCGCGCTTTTGGGTACTAACTTCCGCAACGTGCATGCGATCTTGCCGGGAGCGCATTTGTTGTTTCTCTCACCCTGAAGCAAGAGATCGAGCTGCTGATGATTCTCCTTCTTTTTCATAAGATGACTCACATACAAATAACCGACTACAAGATATGGCACCATTAAGAAGGTCCAGTTCATTTCGAGAAATATATTATAAGCGGCATGCAGCACAACGGCATAAAATAAACCGGTGAACATCATTTTTTCGTGAAAAAGTTCCACCGTACGGAACTTGACTACCTTGTTGTACCAGTCCCAAAAACTCCACTTGGAATTGGTGAGTTCTTTCTGCAGCAGCGGCGAAGCAAAGTGAGCCAAACCATAATAATAACCGAACGTTGCCGAGAAGAGAATATGCGCAAAGGTACTAAAAACCGAGCGGAACAAAAATGGAATAAGGAGATGTTCTGCCCCCTGGCCCATCCAAATCGTATAAAAGTAGAGAATATTTTCGGTAAAGCTAAAGCCGAGGGCGGCGAGAATAGAGAACATAATCGAATCGTCGATGTGGCGAATGCGATTGTCGTCCACGGCATGTACCACCGACTGCTTCATGATTTCTTCAATAACACCAACAAATGCAAAGGTAATAATTACGCTCAGCGGAATGAGGATAAATCCACTAATGCCGATGAGATCATTTTCAAAATTACGCGCGTACTCCAAAATATTAATGCTTGGAAAGTACTTCCACGACCACTTATAAAAAAGGATTGGAAAAACGGCCAATCCGCCAATGGCAAAGGTAAGGAGCGTATGGCGCCGATCTTCGGGCTGCTTACGGTAAAAGATATAGCCCCATACGAGTGCCGGAAATGCGGCCAAGAAGGTGCATGCCGCAATAACCTGTAAAATTCCAGATAGTGTCATGACATTAAATTATACCATAAAATTCTAATTCAGTCCAATATCTATAAGCAAATGTTCCCGGGAACATTCCAGGAAATATTTATTAAATTTGGCAAACTCTATGACCTTTCTCTGGACGATGCTTGATTGCCTGATTCTATAATTCTCGTATTGTTTTCTCACGTGAGAGAGTAGTGCAAACCTGTTGGGCAGCGTTTCGCCGGCGACAATCGAAGCAATAAAAATTAAATTTGGCGATTTTCTGCCCGGGAAAATTTTTGCCAATTTAATTAAAATATTTTCTAATCTGCGCCTTACCTGTAATTTCGCCAGCGAAAAATTCGTCAAAACCTCAATTTGTCGTATAAAACTTATAATATGGTGATTTCGCCTCCTTGCCTTGGCGTGCACGATCTTTTCCCCTACAATCTCTCCTGATGTCTAAAGCAGAAAAAGGATCGCACCTCTACAACATTCGGCACTCGCTGGCGCACATGCTGGCCGAGGCGGTTTTGGAGATGTTTCCGGAAGCAAAGCTGGGTACCGGGCCGGTAACTGACAACGGCTTTTATTACGACTTTGATCTGCCGCGCACGCTGATTCCCGAGGATTTGAAGCTGATTGAAAAGAAGATGCGGAAATTTGTGCAGCAGAATCAGAGCTTTGTTCGGCGCGACGAGCCGCTCGAGCCGGCAAAAGAGTTTTTGAAAAAAATCGGGCAGCCGTACAAGATCGAGCTGGTCGAAAAATTTGCCGAGCAAAAGGGCGTGGATACGGTGAGCTTTTATGAAAATGTACGCGAGGCGGATGGCAAGGCGGTCTTTGTGGATTTGTGCGAGGGCGGACACGTTGAGAACACCAGAGAGATCGATCCGAAAAGTTTTAAGTTGAGTGCTATTTCAAGCGCATACTGGCAAGCCGATGAAAATAATGCACAGATGCAGCGTATTTACGGCTTAGCATTTGAGAGCGCGGAGGAGTTGAAAAAATTTGAGATGCAGCTGGAGGAGGCGCGAAAGCGGGATCACCGCAAAATCGGGAAGGAGCTGGGACTGTTTACTTTTTCTGAGCTGGTCGGCGCCGGACTACCGCTCTTTACGCAACGGGGCACGCTGCTACGCGATACTATTATTAAAACAATTCAAGGCATTCAGTCGCGCTACGGCTACCAAAATGTCTGGATTCCGCACATAGCAAAGCGCGATCTGTACGAGACTTCGGGCCACTGGGATAAATTTAAAGACGATCTTTTTCATGTAAAGGGCAAACACGATACCGAGTTTGTAATGAAGCCGATGAACTGTCCGCACCACACACAGATTTATAAGTCGCAGCGACGCTCGTACCGCGACTTGCCGATGCCAATGGCAGAAGTTACGACCAACTACCGCGATGAACAGCCGGGCGAGCTGCTCGGTCTTTCGCGCGTGCGCTCGCTTACGCAAGATGACGGGCACGTCTTTTGTACCGTAGATCAAATTAAAGAAGTCTCGGGCGACATTGTGAAAATTATTAAAGAGTTTTATACATTGCTTGGCATGTGGGGAACCGATACCTACTGGGTCTCGCTTTCGGTGCGCGATCCCGAAAAGCCGGAAAAGTATTTGGGCGAGAGCAAAAATTGGGATAAGGCAGAAAAATTCTTAGAAGAAATTGCACAAGAGCAAGAACTTAATTTTAAACGCGTAGAAGGCGAAGCCGCATTCTACGGGCCCAAGTTAGATTTTATGTTTTTAGATGCACTTGGACGCGAGTGGCAGCTCGCAACAATTCAAATCGACTTTGTAATGCCCCAGCGCTTTGAGCTGGAGTACGATGCAGAAGACAACAAACCGCACCGGCCGGTGATGGTACACCGCGCTATTGCGGGTTCAATCGAGCGCTTTCTCTCGGTTATTATCGAGCACTTTGCCGGCGCATTCCCCTACTGGCTCGCACCGGTGCAGACAAAAATCTTGCCGGTCTCGGATCCCTTCTTACCCTATGCACAAAAAATTGCCGACGAGCTGCGCGCAGCCGGTGTACGCGTAGAAGTCGATGCATCAAGCGAGACCCTCGGTAAAAAGATCCGCAAAGCCGAGCTGGAAAAAATCCCCTACATGATGGTCGTAGGCGAAAAAGAACAAAACGAGAGCACCGTAAACGTGCGCGACTACGCAACAAAAGAGCAGAAGACGGTGAAGGTTGGGGAGTTTTTGAAACAAGTAGAAAGCGCGTGAAATTAATAGCCTAAAGAATATCGGCATCATCGTTTGGAGTCTTATCTGCATCAAGACCACGCGCAACAGCTTTTAAACGAGCCTCCAATGCTTCGAGAGTACCATAGGCTTCTTCTGGCTGAATAGTTGCGCCAGCATCTTCATCCGAAGCCGAATTTCCTCTTGTTAAGGCCGGTAATTCTTTTTGCCCTGTACCAAGCAATCCACTTATCCGTGTCTCCATACTCCGAACTGTATCAATAGCTTTATCAAAAGCCGCTTCGCCGCCTTTACCTTGAGGGGATAATTCTCGCATGCCACTCAAAACTGGATCTGCGGCTCCAAAAAGGGCCTCTCCGAGTACCGCCGTATGCCCTTCATGGCGTTCGATAACAGCACCTAAAATTCCTTCGAGACGCTGTGCACGAGCTGCTAACTGCATGGGCAAACGCACATCTGCAAAAAATCCATGTCTTTGTACACGTTCCTCTAATTCATCAATTATATCTACATGAGATTCCAAAAGTTCCCGCCGCTCTAATTCGGCCTGTGCAGCGACAAGATCTTCGGAGCCTATTGCAAGAGCTTCAACCAAAGACTTGTGCACAGTTAAAAATGCCACAGTAACATATTGAACTTTCCAAATATTTCTGGCGTTTGCAGCTAAAAATTTATCTACTCTTTTAATTAAAGCATCGTAAGCTTCACTTTCTTCTGGGCTTAAAGCACCTTTTTTATCACTCGTCAGCGCATCCTTCTCTGCTTGTAGTGCAGATTGCGTCTCGCGCAAAGAAATAATTTCTTTACGAATTACTTCAGACAATTCAGCAATTGTTTTATTTGCTAATGCTACAAATGAACCATTCAGACGTTTGAGATTGGTAATCGCCTTTTCGGCAGTCGGTACATCTAAAGCACGTTCTTCATCTGTGCGTGCTATTGCAATAGTTTCGGCGTAATCGTGCCATAAAGCCTCAAAATCCGGTTCTTCGTCATGCGGATCGCGCTTGGCTTCGGGTGATTCTTCTAAAGGACCCAACTGACGCAGTGGTGACGGTGGCGAACTATATCGCATAGTTAAAACAGATAAAACAAATCCTCTAATTTTAACTGCGATGCTCTGCGGATAACCGTTATCTCTATTTTCGCCAATAATAGCTTTTTCTCTATGCCATTCTGGTCGCTTTCTTTCTAACCATCCAGGTTTTTTACCTTCTTTTAATCCTTCCGGTGGGCTCATTAAGAAAAATATAGGCGCAAATCAAAATTCTGTCAAATTTTGGCTAGACCTGCCGCAGCTGCTCCTCAACCGCCAATTTTTCGCCCTCTAAATACAAGACGTGATATTTACTGAGGTCTTCGCCTTTGTCTAAACACTCACGTAAAAAGTCGAGATACTCTTTTGCGGTCTTGTAGCTCAGCTCTGATTTTGCTTCGCCGTGCAGCGCCAAGAGTATTGCCTTATTCTCGGCATTGTCAAAAAACAAGACGCCGTTGCGGATAACGTACGACTCTTCAATATTTTTTGTGTCTTTTACGCGCACGATTGAAAATCCTACGGCAGCGGTTAACGAGGCATGGTGTGCAAAAATCTGCAGAGCACCCTGCTGCGAAACACAAGAGAGTGTATAAACTTCCTTGCCGACATACAGATCTTCGTATGGAGTGCGAATAGTCAGTTCAAATGTGCGCATAGGAAAGAATTATTTTTTCTTGGTTACCTTCTTTGTATGATGCCGCTCAACAACTTGCTCGATACTTGCCGCCATATAAAAGTCTTGTTCATCGATCTCGTCGTGCTTGCCTTCCAAAATTTCCTTAAATGAGCGCACGGTGTCCGAAACTTTTACATACTGACCCGGTGTACCGGTAAACTGTTCGGCAACAAAGAAGTTTTGAGAAAGGAATTTTTGAATACGGCGCGCGCGATTTACAACCTGCTTATCTTCCTCGGATAATTCATCCATACCGAGAATTGCGATAACGTCCTGTAGCTCTTTGTAGCGCTGAAGAATCTGGCGGACCTGTGTTGCAACCATGTAGTGCTCTTCGCCAACCGTCTCTTCTTTAAGCGCGGTCGAGTTGGAATCGAGCGGATCGACAGCCGGGAAGAGACCCATAGAAGCAAGTTTACGTGAAAGTACAATCGTCGCATCCAAGTGTCCGAATGTTGTAGCCGGCGCCGGATCGGTAAGATCGTCGGCAGGAACGTACACCGCCTGCACAGAGGTAATAGAGCCTTTTTTCGTAGAAGTAATACGCTCTTGCAGTGCCGCCATATCGGTTGCAAGTGTCGGCTGGTAGCCGGCTGCAGAAGGCATACGCCCAAGCAGTGCCGATACCTCGGAACCTGCCTGCGTAAAGCGGAAGATGTTGTCGATGAACATAAGGATGTCACGCCCCTCGTCACGAAACTTTTCGGCAATCGTCAAACCCGTCAGCGCCACACGCATACGCGCACCCGGCGGCTCATTCATCTGCCCGAATACCATCGAAAGCTTGTCTATAACGCCGCTGTCTTTCATCTCATGAATAAGATCGTTACCTTCACGCGTTCGCTCACCTACTCCGGCAAATACCGAGTAGCCGCCATGCGACATCGCCACATTGTGAATCAGCTCCTGCATAATGACCGTCTTACCCACACCCGCACCGCCAAAGAGCGCGACCTTTCCTCCTTTAATAAAGGGACATAAAAGATCGACTACTTTAATACCGGTCTCAAAAATCTCTACCTTTGGATTTTGTTCCGTAAAACTCGGCGGTGTTGCGTGAATTGGACGGCGCTCAACTTGCTTTGGAATTTCTTCGCCAAGATCGATCACATCTCCGGTTACATTAAATACACGTCCGAGAGTCTCTTTGCCCACCGGCACAGAAATCGGCTCGTTGGTGTCCAGAACTTCCTGCCCAATAGACAAGCCGTCGGTTGTAGACATGGAAATTGCGCGCACCACATTTTCTCCAAGGTGCGCCTGCACCTCCAAAACTACCGGTCCGCTTGGACCCTCAACAGTCAGCGCAGAAAGCTGGTTGGGAATATGGTTTGGAAAGTAGGCATCGACAACCACGCCAATGATACGTGCGATCTTGCCTTTGGTGAGAGTTTTGGTGGACATGGGAATTTGGTTAATTGTTGAATTGGTTATTTAGTTATTATTTGGGATTTGGTGCTTGGAGGCGCTTGGAAAGCTTTACAAAGCTGCACTCGCTCCCATAAGCTCTGCAATTTCGTTTGTAATCGCCTGCTGGCGGGCCTTGTTGTAGTCGCGAGTAAGATCATTCGTAATACGCGTAGCCGCATCTGTTGCACTCTGCATGGCGATCATACGGCTGGAATACTCTGATGCCTTCAACTCTAAAAACGCTTCAATAAAAAGTACCTGTACCATTTGCCGGTACAGATGTTCAAGCGCCAAACCCTTATCCGGCTCAAAATACATAAAATCATTAGGACGCTTTTTGCGTTTTGGACGCTCGTGCTCTTCTAAATGACCAACTGCCGATTCGATTGTCTTTTGGGTAAAAGGCAAAAAACTTTTCATCACCGGATAAAAAGTAAACGAATTTTTATAATGCGGTGCAACTACAAATACCTCCTTCACTTTTTCGACCTCCCAGTAATGCAAAATACTCTCGATCACTTTCAAGCTGTCAAAAAAAGATAGTTTTTCCGGAATGCCAATAAAGTGCTTGGCAACCGGAATACCGCGATTTTTTGCAAAGTCGTGACCCTTCTTGCCAATGGTCAAAAGCAGACGCTCGCTCTCCGGCACGGCGCCCCACTCTTTAGAGCGAAACAATCCGTTAATAATTTTAGTATTGAGCGGACCGCACAAACCTTTATCTGAGGTGTAGAGAATAAAGAGCGTCTTTCCCATTTCGCGCTCTTCGGTAAACAAACTGGTCGACTGACTGTTCAAATTGTTCTCTAAAATTTCGAGCAGATCCCACACGTACTGCCGGCTGCTAAGCGCGCGCTTTTGAAACTGACGCATCTTGCTCGCCGCAACCAGCTGCATGGCCTTGGTAATCTTGCGCGTATTCTGTACGCTGCCGATCTTTTTACGAATTTCTAAAAGTGAGCCGGACATTAGGAAAAGAATTTAGTTAGGATATCTTTCATCTGCTTTTCGATCTCTTCGGTAAGTTCTTTTTTCTCGTCGATCATCTTAATGAGATCTTGATGACTCGATTCTATAAGGGCAAAGAGCGCCGTAATTTTTCCGCCAACCTCGTTTTCCGGAATCGGATCGAAAAATCCTTTTGTAGCGGCATACAATACAATGGCTTCCTGCCAGAGTGCGTATGGATGATTCTCTCTCTGCTTAAGCACTTCTACCACGCGGCGGCCGCGGGTAAGCTTATCTTTCGTTGCTTGATCGAGCTCAGAAGCAAACTGTGAAAACGCTTCAAGTTCATAGTACTGCGCCAAATCGAGCTTTACCGTACCGGATACTTTTTTAATGAGCTTCGTTTGTGCCGCACCGCCCACGCGCGATACCGAAATACCCACGTTAATCGCCGGACGAATACCTTTGTTAAAGAGATTCGATTCCAAGAAAATCTGACCATCGGTAATAGAAATGACGTTTGTTGGAATGTAGGCGGAGACGTCGTTTGCCTGAGTCTCAATAATTGGAAGTGCGGTGATACTGCCGCTGCCGTTTGCTTCATTCACCTTTGCGGCACGCTCCAGCAACCGGCTGTGTAAGTAGAAAACATCGCCCGGATACGCCTCGCGTCCCGGCGGGCGGCGGAGCAGCAACGACATCTCACGGTATGCAACCGCGTGCTTACTCAAATCATCGTATACGACCAGCACGTGTTTGCCTTGCTGCATAAAGTACTCTGCAATGGCACATCCGGCGTACGGCGCCAAATACTGCATAACTGCAGATGATGCAGCCGGTGCAGAAACTACAACCGTGTATTCCAGCGCACCACTCTCTTGGAGCTTCTGCACAACTTGCGCAGTTTTGGATTCGCGCTGTGCAACGGCAACATAGACACAGAGCATATCTTTGCCCTTCTGATTCAAAATCGCATCCAGCGCAACCGAAGTCTTACCGGTCTGACGGTCGCCAATAATAAGTTCACGCTGACCACGGCCAATGGGCACAAGCGAGTCAATCGCCACAATTCCGGTCTGCACGGGCTCGTGCACCGACTTACGGTGCATCACGCTTGGCGCAACGTTCTCGTGCGGCATATATTTGTCGGCTTTAATCGCCGGCTTGCCGTCCAGCGGCGCGCCGAGCGAATCCACCACGCGGCCCAAAATCTCATTACTCACCGGCAGCGAGAGAAACTTGCCCGTGGACTTCACAAACAAACCCTCGCGGATTTCGGGATTATTCTGGAGCACAAGCGCATATGACGCGTCCTGCTCCAAGTTCATCACGAGCGCGGGCGTGTCTGTACCTTCCACGGTGACAAGCTCGTTCATCTTTAAATTGCCGAGACCCTGAATCTTTAAAACGCCGTCTTTATACGACTGGATTATGCCTTGATTCTCCTCCTGCTTGCCGGCAGCAGGAACCTCTTGGAGTGCGGCCTCGAGCTGAGCCAAAAAATTGTTGAGTGTTTGTTGAGCCATAGGATGCGATTAAAAGTTAATAAAGCTATGGATACGGTTGAGCCACGAAAAATCAAACGTTGTTCCGTTTTTAAAGATACGAAGGCCCCCAATAAGTTTGGGATTAACTTGAAAAACAGGGAAGCTCAGCGGGTATTCTTTTTTAAGCGAGCCACGAATACTCTGGCGCAATTCTGAACCTATTTCGCGCGGAGACTGAACAACGATGTATGGCATATCTCCAACACATTCACCGTACTTGGTAATTGCTGCTGCAAT
>PCVQ01000037.1:0-1733 GCA_002796025.1 Candidatus Peregrinibacteria bacterium CG11_big_fil_rev_8_21_14_0_20_46_8 | reverse complement strand
AGCTCTACAGGTAGAGCGCTCTCGCCCAAAATCTTCTTCCGCTGCTCAGCATCAAAACCAAAAAAATCACTATGCCTTCTGAGCACAAGAATTACTTCATAGAGAACGGCGGCAATAACGGGCTTTAACATAAAACAATAAATATTAATGCTTTGCATGCTGCTTCCAGGCATCCTGAATGCTTTCTGTAATAACATTTTCGGGTACTTTATTCTGCACAACTTCCAAGATAATTCTTCCCATAATGCTCTTAATATCCTTTTCTACTTCATTAATAAGTTCGGCCTTTCGCTGCGCTAACTCTTCATGGCCTTTCTGCATCATCTCTGTACGGGCAGCTTCCATTTCTGCAACCAGCTCGTGACGCTTTTTATCAAGAAATTTCTGCAAATTAGTAATTTCGGTGCGCAACTCGGCCTCAACTTTCTTCTTCTCTTCCCTGCTCTCTTCAAGCTGTTTAGAAAAGTCATCACGAATTACACGCGCCTCCTCTACACTATCGGCGATCTGTTTTCTCCGCTGATCGATAAAGCGCAAAAGCGGCTTATACAAGAGATAGGTCAGTACGATGAGTACTAAACCGGCATTCAAAATATAGACGAGTATGCTGATGGGATCGATTCCCAGCTTCAGAAGGTTTTCCATGTTAGAAAGCGAAGAGAATAATGAGTGCCACTACAAGCGAGTAAATAGCAGTCGATTCGTCGATGGCCATAGCAACGATCATGTTGGTAAGCAACTTATCTGACTGCTCGGGATTGCGACCCATAGCTTCTAGGGCGCGGCCTGCAATCAAACCCTCACCAATACCTGAACCGATAGCGCCGAGACCGATGGCGATTCCTGCTGCGATTAATTTTGCTGCTGCTGGTTCCATAAATTAAGGAAAGTTAAAAAATAATTAATTATGGTTTTTTACATTGCGTACATTGGTACTCAAAAAGAGCAAAGTAAGCAAGGCAAATACAAATGCCTGTACTAATCCCGAAAGAATACTCAAAATAATCATAGGAATCGGCACAAAAAACTGCGTATAAAAGAAAAGACCGGAAATTATTGCAATAATGAGCTCACCGGCAACTAAGTTGCCGAAGAGACGTGTTGGCAACGAAATAAGACGCGCCCCTTCACTGATAATATCCATAATTCCCAACATAAAATCGAGCAGCGCCATCGGCACATCTTTTATTGAACGGATTCTCGTAAATACACCTAGCTTAATAAAGTTTCCTAAAAAGCGGAATGGCGCCATAATAAATGGAATAAAATTCCAGGCAAAAAAAGCAATGAGCGCCAATGCAATAGGAAGACTGTAATGTGCTGTGGGCGTTTTGAAAAAAGTCAGCCCTTCCTCGGTTACAATAGTCTGCACAAAGGGAATTAGCGTAAATTGGTTTGCGACAAGAATAAAAATGAAGAATGTAAAAATAAGCGGAAAATATTTGCGCGCCTCCTTTTCTGAACCGAGAATCATGACCAATTTCGACATAAAAAGATCGATGCCAAGTTCCACAAAAACTTGCAAGCGGCTTGGAACAATACCGGCATTACGCCGAACAAAAAGTGCAAAAATAATCAATAAAATACTTACCGCAAAGGCACTCGTCATAGTATTTGTAACCGGAACCGGTCCGACATTAAAGAGTACATCAGGTGCTAATTTTAAATCTGCGAGTGATGACATAAATTAAATTTTTCGGACCTTACGATACAAAAGATATTGTGTAAGCGGA
>PCVQ01000045.1:15699-17343 GCA_002796025.1 Candidatus Peregrinibacteria bacterium CG11_big_fil_rev_8_21_14_0_20_46_8 | reverse complement strand
GAGTATCAATACCAGCCAAAAGCGAATATCTGCGAGTGAGGTTTTTGCCTTTTTCATCAATATCTATTAGTATTTAAGATCTCTTAGACATCATTTTTTATGACTACACTCTGGATTATCTTTATATTCCTGCACGTCGTCTCTTTGCTGTTTGCAATCTTTGCTTTATGGAGGCTGTATGAATATATAAAGCGTTACCGCTTCGACGAGTCAAAATATACTATGCTTTTTGGCTTTGTGCATCTGCATTGGATTGCAGCGGCATATTTGGTGTACGCAGTGATATGGACAGTGGCAAGTACCATCCTTTTTATTACACTCAACCAATGATGAATACTGTCGATAATACGAATCGTAATTTTAAGGGGCAGCAGCCGCAAGAGGTCGTGCTCTGTTTTTGCCGGAAGCATTGGATCGTAATTTTTTACTATATGCTGAGCTTTATTGTTACGACTGCTCTTATTATTTTTATATTTTCTATTACAACCGCCCCAGGCGTGCGCGCATCCACTTCCCCACGAGTTTTGCAAGTTGTTGCACTGTTTTCGATTATTTTTTATACCTGGCACTTCCACTATGTCTTTGTGAAGATATTTAATTATTTTCTACGCACACTCATCATTACAAACATGCGCGTTGTAGATTTAGATAAGACGCTCTTTTTTCGCCACAATTTAGATTCAACCGATCTGCATGAAATGAAAGATGTGACTATGAGCCAGGAGGGAATTTTAAAGACGATTCTTAATTATGGAGAAATTACCGTCATTCGCGGAAACGAACTTGTCTTAAAAACGCACTACTGTATTCCGAATCCCAACTATCACTTCCGAAAAATTAATCAGGCAAAGCGCGAATATCTTTTGTGGCGCACACGTCAAAAGGGCGGATTGCGCGAAGAGGCGTTAGGCCAGCAGCAGGAATAATAGTGACCAATCTCGTGTTATACTCCTAACCGTGATTCTTCTCTGGTCGTTCATTATTATTTGTGTCCTTGCGCTTGTAACTGTTTTTTTTGTTTTGCGTATGCACGCACAGCGGATAGAGCGGCAGGCATACGCAATTGAAGAGGCATTATGGCAGCGCCGGAATAGGGTTCCTTTGCTCCTCGAGCTTGCACGCGAACAGATTGGTCAGAATCGTCAGACCATTATTGAACTGCGAGCGGATCTCCAAACATCAATAGAAACTCTTGAAGAGAAGATTGCGAAAGAAAAGGAGTTCACCACGATTATCCATCACATGCTAGAAGTTTTAAAAGGTGATGAGAAGCATCATGTTCTGCTTAATGCTATCCGGCATGAGTTTAAAGAGATTCATACTGAAATAGAGCGCGCAATTAACGATTATAACTTTTACGTGGAGCGGTGGGCTGCCCTTATGCGTTGGCCTTGGTTTAAATTTTTTGCCTTTTCCTTCTCTCAAATTCAAACTAAGCCTATCCCGTATGTCTGATCTATACGTTAAATGAGTTTTTCTGCAAGCGCCGGGTACTTGACAAAAAAGATATTTTACTCTATATTCCCTAATCTGTAAACGCCCCATTTCTATCTGATTCTCAGATAAGTATATAAGGTCACGTTTGCTAGCATCGTCAAATTCACCCGCTTGTCTTTATGAGATCACTCTATAAAATTCATATGA
>PCVQ01000045.1:6439-15688 GCA_002796025.1 Candidatus Peregrinibacteria bacterium CG11_big_fil_rev_8_21_14_0_20_46_8 | reverse complement strand
GATCGTTTGCGTGTCAAATATCTTCCTTTATGGATAAAAACAAGGACTCCCTCCCACTTAAGATTAATGCACAGGCACGAACTCGCCGACATAAGCGAGTATTCCTGCGCTCTGCATCGGCACTCGATTTCATTCGTAATGTTATTGAGCTGTTGGTGCCCCGACGATTAGGACGCAACCGTGTGCGGGCGCATTTTGCACGTATCGAGGTAAAGGACTCTTTTAGCCGCTTTACCCGTCATAGCATGGCATTTATCGTTGCCTTGCTCGTTGTTACTTCTATTTCTCCATCGAGGGTTCTTGAAACTGGTTTTACCGCTAGCTTTATTGGTGATACTGATTTTATAGAAGGACATGAAGAGGAAGGTGAGCCGTTGCCGCCTCTGATGATTAATGAAGAGGGCTTTATATTAAAGACATCGCCGGTAAGTAAAGATGTAAGCCGTATTGGTTTTACCGATTCTGTAAAGCACTCTGTAGTTTCTGGCGAAACACTGAGCAGTATTGCCGAGCTTTATGGTGTACATGTACAGACGGTGATGTGGGAGAATAATTTAAACGACTATTCTATATTAAAGGTAGGTCAAGCACTTACTATTCCGCCTGTGGACGGTGTAAGCCATGTTGTTGAAACTGAGAAAGAGACACTCGGTGCGATTGCAAAAAAATACAGCGTAGAAGAAGAGATCGTTGCAGAGCATAATAAGCTTGATGGAGATACAATTATCAAAGGTCAGAAGCTCTTTATTCCTGGCGGTAAGAAGCCAAAACCTGTTATTGCGGCACGTACCGGTACCCGTACCGATGCGCGTTACGATACGTATAATCAAAAAGTAGTCACCGCGAGCAATGCTGCACCTACTGCCGGTAAGCGTTTAATCTTCCCAACGAAGGGAGATTTGACCCAGGGCTTCCGTCGGGGACACTATGCGCTCGATATCGGAAACCGCAGCAAGCCCGATGTATGGGCATCTGCTGAAGGTACGATTATAAAATCTGCTGGTGGCTGTGCTCCGCGCGAGGTCAAATGGGACCGCGGCTGCAATGGCGGATATGGAAATCATGTGATTATCGATCACGGCGATGGTTTGCAGACCTTATATGCGCATCTTGAGACACTCTATGTAAGCAATGGTCAAACCGTTACCCGCGGTCAGGCCCTTGGTAAGATGGGTAACACCGGCCGAACCTATGGTGCAACTGGTATCCACGTACATATGGAGTGTGTTTCAAAAGGTGCGAAGGTCAATTGTTTGAACTTAATGTAAAACACCTTATACTAGCTTCGGTCTTTTTTGTCATGCATGTGGAAAAACTTCCTGCTCAAATTTTGGCGCGAAATTACATTCTGGATCAAACAGCCCTTTCTCGGGCTTATCCGTCTCTATCAAAAGACGCTCTCTCCGGACCATGGTTTGCTCAAAGGTATTTTTCCGGCAGGATTTTGCAAATACTCTCCTTCGTGTTCGGAATATTCGTATCAGGCAATAGAGAAGCACGGCGTGATTATGGGCCTTTTAAAAGGGCTCTGGCGGATTTTGCGGTGCAATCCTTTTAGTAAGGGAGGAGAGGATAGGGTGTGAAATATACAAGCTTCCAAATTCCAAATAGCAAATAATAATCAAATAACCAATCAGCAAATAATCAAACATGAGGAAAAAGGCACTTATATCGGTGAGTAACAAGGAGGGGATTGTAGCGTTTGCACAGCGTTTGACTGCAAAGGGTTTCGAAGTTATCTCTACCGGCTCTACAGCACAGCATTTGCGTGAGGGAGGGGTGACGGTGCGTGAAGTCTCAGAAGTGACCGGCTTCCCTGAAATTATGGATGGGCGCGTGAAGACACTGCATCCGAAGATTTTTGGCGGGATTTTGGCGGTTCGGAATAATCCAGAGCACCAAAAGGCGCTGCAAGAAAATGAGATTGGGCAGATCGATGTAGTTGTGGTGAATTTGTATCCATTTGAAGAGACATTGGCTGGCGGTGAAACAAATGAGGCTGTATTAATTGAGAAGATAGATATCGGTGGACCATCTCTCATTCGCGCTGCTGCCAAAAATTTTGCCGATGTAACCGTTATTGTGGATACCGCAGATTATGAGCGGGTAGCTTCTGAAATTGAAAAAAATGGCGAGACAGCTTTAGAAACAAGGCGGCGCTTAGCATGCAAAGCGTTCGAACGCACACAGCACTACGATGAGGCGATTTCTGCCTGGATGCGCGAAATTACCGGCCAGCCCGAGCTTCTCGATCTTCATTACGAAAAAGTTCGCTCGCTCCGTTATGGGGAAAATCCGCACCAAAAGGCTGCTTTCTTTCGCAACCCCGAAAATCACGATCCCAATGTAACGAATTCAAAAGTGCTGCACGGTAAGGAGCTCTCTTTTAATAATATTGTCGATGCGAATTCTGCGCTCGAGTTGGTCAAAGAGTTTGAGAGGCCCACTGTTGTCTTTATTAAACATAATAATCCGTGCGGTGTTGCTTCGAGCGAGAAGATTGAACGCGCCTTTGATCTGAGTTTCCAGGTAGACAGCAAATCGGCGTTTGGTTCGGTTGTGGCATTAAATAGGCCGCTCAATATGGCATGTGCGCAATATATTCGCGATCATAAGATTTTTATCGAACTTATTATCTGTCCAAGTTTTGAAAAAGATGCGCTTGAAATGCTTATGCAGCGGAAGAATATTCGGCTGCTCGAGACCGGACCGTTAAGTTTGGATACTGAAAAGCGCGACATTAAAAAAGTTGCGGGTGGCATTCTGGTGCAGAGCGCGAATACTATCGAAGTAGCCGAGGGCGATTTAAAAGTGGTTACAAAAAAGAAACCGAGCCAAGAGGAAATTCGCGCCATGCTCTTTGCCAATAAAGTCTGCAAACACGTAATGAGCAATGCTGTTATTTTTGCTAAACGCTCCAATCGCTCCTCTGATGAGGACTATGTGGTAACTGGTATTGGCGCAGGGCAAATGTCCCGCGTGGATGCCGTGACCATTGCACAAATAAAAGGCGGCGAGCGGGTGCCCGGTTCGGTTATGGCCTCAGATGCCTTCTTTCCCTTTCCCGATGCCGTTGAAGAGGCGGCAAAGGCTGGCGTTACCTCAATTGTTTCTCCAGGTGGATCGGTAAATGATGAGGAGGTTATTACGCGCGCAGATGAGCTTGGTGTGGCAATGGTCTTTAGCGGCGTACGGCTATTCCGCCATTAAATTGCTGTACGTTTAAATTGTGGTTCATATCTTGCCAATCTATTGCGCGGTTGGTATGTTGCTGTATAAATACTCTTTAAATAATTTCATTATGGTACGTCCAGCCGAACAAATTGTTAATGATTTAGAAAGTATCGACGCTAAAGCAGATCCTGAATTGCTTCCACAAGAAATGGGAGAAGTAGATTCAGTGCAAGGAAAAGTCGCGAATGCTGCGGGTATCGTAGTCCATAATAGACCAGAACAGGGTGTTGGCCGTGCAGAATATAATGCTTTTTGGGAAGAGCAGAAGAGAAAATGGCCTGGCCATTTTGATCATGTGAAGATTGGTTAGAAGCCGCATAAGACTGGACAAATCTCAAATCAATCAGTAAAATCTCCCTTAACTATTATGGCTCAGGGAGATTTTAAAAAATACCGGATTGCCACTATTGGCAGCCACACGGCTTTGCAGATTCTCAAGGGTGCAAAAGATGAGGGATTTGAAACCATTGTTGTGTGCCAAAAAGACCAGCGCAAGCCCTACGAAAGTTACCGCGTGGCCGATGAAATTATCGAGATCGAAAAGTTCAAAGATTTTTTTGAAATTGAGCAGCAGCTCATTGAGCGTAATGCAATTATTATTCCGCACGGCTCATTTGTAAGTTATTTGGGGCCGCAGCGTGTGCAGCAGCTCAAGGCTATGCACTATGGAACCAAGGCGATTTTGGAATGGGAGTCGGACCGCACCAAAGAGCGGGAATGGCTTTTGAACTCCGATTTGCGGCTACCTAAGATTTTTAAGAATCCCGACGATATTGACCGGCCGGTTATTGTAAAATTCCATGGCGCCAAAGGCGGCTTAGGCTACTTTATTGCAAATTCTCCGAACGAATTTAAGCAGCGTATTGATGAATATCCTGAAGAAAAGGATTATGCAATTCAGGAATATATTGTGGGTGTGCCGATGTACGCGCACTACTTTTATTCACGCCTGACCGGCGAGCTTGAGATTATGAGTTTCGATAAGCGGTATGAGTCGAATGCCGATTCGATTGGCCGTATTGCTGCAAAAGATCAGATCGATGTTGGAATTAAGACAAGTTATACCATTACGGGAAATATTCCGGTGGTTATTCGAGAATCGCTTCTGCCGCAGCTCTTTGCCATGGGCGAGCGCGTTGTGGAGGAGTCGCGCAAAATTACGGATGGCGGTTTGTTTGGCCCGTTCTGCTTAGAGATGATTATCGATAAAGATCTGCAATTTTGGGTATTTGAAATTTCCGCGCGCATTGTTGCGGGTACTAATTTGTATATTAAGGGGTCGCCGTACACTGATTTGCGGTACGATGTGCCAATGTCTACCGGCCGGCGCATCGCGCGCGATATTAAAGAGGCGGCAGATGGGGGAAAGATTGAGGAGGTGTTGGGGTAGGCTTATCTTCGCTGGCGCAGCATTTTTTAGCATAAGTCAAGGTTACAGGTTAGCGGGCTTCCTAGGAAATTGCGGAGTCACTCCTCTATCAACAGATTATTTTGCGCATACTCCCTCGAACGGCCTGTGATTTCTATTTGGGCCACTAATTGTTAAGATTGCAGCAATTGCCAATTTAGAAGAAAAATTGTCTAATCGAGCCTTAACCTGTAATTTCGCCGGCGAAATGTATAGAAAACTGTTTTTCATAAATATTGTCAAATTTCGCGAATATCCATTGTGCAATCTGCTATACTTTGGCCCGTGATCTCTTCTCAAGACATTCAGGCGCTCCTCGCAGACTACGATCAAGATCAGCTGACCATCGGTGTGCTTGGCGGTCACAGCGCTTTAGATGTCTGTGCCGGGGCTAAAAAGCACGGATTCCGCACGGTGGCGGTATGTCAGGAAGGGCGCGAAAAGACGTATCAGAAATATTTGAAGCGGCGGGCAGCGGAAAATCGGGCTGGCGCTGAGCTCGGCTGTATTGATGAGGTTATTGTAGTCCCTAAATTCGGCGATGTGGTGGATAGCGATGTGCAGGAGCGGCTGCGCAAAATGAATACGGTCTTCATCCACAACCGTTACTTTTGGGTCTACTGCGACTTTGAAAAAGTTGAAAAAGATTTTCGCGTACCGATTTTTGGAACTCGGACCTTGCTTAAAAAAGAGGAGCGGGATCAGGAAAAAAATCAGTACTACCTTTTGCAAAAGGCGGGCATTCGTACGCCGATTATCTTTGAACGGCCCGAAGATATCGACCGGCATGTGTTAGTTAAAGTAAATGAAGCTACGCGCGGATATGAGCGGGCATTTTTTGTTGTTAAGGATTTTGATCATTATAAAGAGGTTGTTGAGCGCGGTCTTGCGGCCGGAGATTTTACGGAAGTGGCAATTAAGGACGCGGTGATCGAGGAATTTATTGTCGGCGCGCATGTGAATTTTAATTTTTTCTATTCACCATTTGCAGGTGAGGTTGAGTTAATGGGTACCGATATGCGTCGTCAAACAAACTTAGACGGCTTGCTCCGAATGCCGGCCTGGGATCAAATCCAGCTGCATAAGAAAGGTTTTGATGTGAAGATGATTGAGACCGGCCACGTTGCGGTTACGGTAAAGGAATCGCTGTTAGAAAAAATTTACGACATGGGCGAGCGCTTTGTTGCAGCTACGCAAAAGGAGCACGCTCCCGGAATTATTGGGCCGTTCGCATTGCAAGGCGCCGTTGTTGCCGAAGAGGGCAAGGAAGATATTGTAATCTTTGATGTGAGTATGAGGATTCCGGGTTCGCCGGGTACCGCCTCTACTCCGTACAGCGGCTATTTGTACGGTCATCCGATAAGTTTTGGCGAGCGTATTGCTATGGAAATTGCCGAGGGGGTGAAGCAGGGAAAACTTGCCGAGCTGGTTACATAATGAACAACAATAATGCCGAAAAAAGGTTTTAAAGCGTTACTTCTAGCAGCGGGCCGCTCGACTCGTATGGCGCCAATTGACGACAAAAATGCACTGCGTCTCCTTGGGAAGCCGCTTATTCAATATCAGTTGGAGGCTTTGACGAAGGTTGGTTACACAGATATTGCACTTGTTGGAGGCAAGCATAATTTGGATTTTTTACGAGAGGTTGCACACGAAAATAAGAAGGCCACCGCCCGCCGCCCACCGCCAAGGCGGGGCAAGCAGGGCGGGGCAAGCAAGGCGGGGCAGGCGCGCATTACAATTATAGAGCAGAAAAAGCTGCAAGATGGTATGGCCGGAGCGATATTGGCTGCAGAACAATGGATTGCTGGTAAGCCGATTTTGGTTTTGAGCGGCAATGATCTGGTTCAAGATAAAGCCTTTAATAAATTTAAGCGGCCTGGTAAAGATGGCTTGCTGCTGGCGAAAAAGGTCAGCACATATTTTCCTGGTGGCTATCTTACGATTACTCAAGACGGCACTATTACAAAAATTGTTGAGAAGCCCGGTGCCGGAAAAGAGCCGAGTGATTTAGTAAATATTGTGGTCCACTATCACCCGGATTCTGCTGCATTGATACAGAGTCTTAAAAATACAAAATCCAAATATGATGATGTGTACGAAGCAGCTCTGCAAAGACTCTTTGCTGCGATTTCTTATCGCGCTGTTGTCTACGATGCTTCTTGGTTACCGGTAAAATATCCGTGGCACGTCTTGGATGTGATGGAGAAGTTTTTGCCTACTTCGCCTTCGCGAGGATCACATGCAATAAAGAAGGGGCGCGGCGTGAAGATAGCAAAGAGTGCGATTGTGAATGGGCCGGTTATTTTAGACGATGGCGTTCGGATTTTAGATAATGCCGTGGTGCAAGGCCCTGTCTATATTGGAAAGAATTCTCTTGTCGCTACCGGCGCACTTATTCGAGGTTCACATATTGGTGATAACTGCGTCATTGGTTTTGGCTCAGAGGTAGCTCGCAGTTTCATTGGTGACAATGTCTGGACACATACAAACTACATTGGCGATAGCATCATCGGCAACAATGTGTCGTTTGGTGCCGGAACGGTAACCGGTAATTTGCGCCTTGATGAAGGGAATATCTTAGTGGACATTAAAGGAGAAGCTGTCGACACTGGTCGCACAAAGCTTGGCATTGTTACCGGAAATAATATTCGTGTGGGTATTAACACAAGCTTTATGCCGGGGAAAAAGATTGGCAGTGATAGTATGATTGGTGCCGGTATTGTAGTAGCTCAGGATATTCCCGATGGCTCATTTGTGTATGGTAAATCAGAACTTGTGATAAAAAAGAACACAGCAAAAATCCCGAAAAGGGATGTGCTGTAATTTATCTATATCTCATGCTCGTTTCAGCAATTATCGTCAACCATAATTGTTCCTATCTTACGCGCCTCTGTATTGAGGCTCTTAAAAAGAGCAGTGGCGATTTTGAATTAGAGATTATTGTTGTTGATAATGCCTCTGATGCGGAGAATCTTTCTTATCTTAAAAAGCTGCACGAAGAAAAAGAAATTACCCTTGTGGCATTGCAGCGCAATACCGGCTACGGCTTTGGCAATAATCGCGGTGCCGATGCAGCGCGCGGCGATTATCTGCTGATTTTAAATCCCGATGTTGTTGTAGAAAAAGATACTGTCCGTAAGCTCCTTCACTATGCACAAGAACATTCCGATTTAGGGATCGTTGCGCCACAGCTCTATTTTTATAACGATCAAATCCAAGACTCGTGCCGCCGCTTTATGACACCCCTCGATTTAGTTATTAAGCGTACGCCGCTTAAAAGGCTTGGTCGTTTTAGGGCGCGATATAGACACTATGTCATGGAAGATTTTGACCACTCACAAGTGCAAGATGTCGACATTGTCACCGGCGCCTGTTTTCTGATCTCCAAAGAGCTCTTTCAAGAGCTGCGCGGCTTTGACGAGCGCTTTTTTCTCTTTATGGAAGATATCGACCTCTGTCGGCGCGTTTGGGGTGCTGGTTATCGCGTTGTTTATTATCCTAAGGCACGCGCATTGCACTCGCACAAACGTCTTTCGGGAGGTTCTTTCGTATCTACGCTGCTCAACCGAATCTTTTGGATCCACGTGAGCTCCGCAATTAAATACTTTTGGAAGTGGAAGGGCAGGTCTTAGCTTCGGTTGAGCAAGAGCCATGCGCTTCCGTCGTAGATGAATGTTGCGGCATCGTAGTGGCGCAACTCGAGAAGGCTGCCACGTGGATCTTGTACCGTACAGATACCAGTGCGATTTTTGCGGTTATTGACCGATACAATAAATTTTTTTCCTTCATATGCATTTTCTGTGTTAATTGTAAGTGCAGTGCGATCTGTACAATTTAAAATCGCGTAGTCACTTGCCGCTCCGAGCATCATGCGCGGTGCAGTAGCATCTACATGCTCTACTGCAATTTTTGTTGCAGGTACTTCCCACCAAAAGTTCATAACATAGACCATAATTTCGCCCCGTCCGCGTGAAAATATCGAAGGATTGAACGATTCAAGTGCCATACCAATAACACGGCTGCTCTTTGTTGCCTTCATCGCATGGCCGGCTGTAGATGAAACGGTAAGATAATCGCCAACAGCAATTTTTCCGCCTTCGTTAATTACCTTCACCGGTACGCGGCCATTGAGTGCAACCGGCATTGGATTGTCTTCTTCCGGTACATTGTATCCGGCAGAAGTAAAGTCGCCGAAATTGTTCGACACAATACCAACTGCACGTTGTGCATTCGCTGCGTCAGCTTTTACGAGCTGTACGATTTGTTTGCCGTCTTCGGTCATAACTGTTTTGTTGCCAAGCGCAACAAGGTCGCCGAATTCTACATCATCTTGTACCGGATACATCTCTGCATAGTCTGCTGTCGGTGCGCCGTCACAGTCTGAAATTGTTACATCAGCAGTATCCGCTACATCGCCATCGGCTTGGTTGCCGCAAAGCGCTTCAGCTGTTACCGCATCGCCATCCAGTGTAATTTGCAGCTGACCGCTAATATCCACGCTGCCGGTAATTGCGATATCGTTTGCTGCATCATTATCGGTCACAATAGAAAATGATTCCAAACTGGCTGCGCCAATATTTACCGCATTGGTATTTGTATCGCCA
>PCVQ01000045.1:0-6424 GCA_002796025.1 Candidatus Peregrinibacteria bacterium CG11_big_fil_rev_8_21_14_0_20_46_8 | reverse complement strand
TTGCCTGTACCTCCTCCTGTACCTGCCGTTAAGGTAACTGCACCGCCGGCTCCTGTTCCAGTTCCATTGCCGGCATTCAGTGCTACCGCACCGCCGGCAACATTACCGGTGCCACCATTGCCTGCGGTCAGAGTAACAGTACCTGCAGCACCGTCGGGGTTTCCACCAGTTCCAGCGGAAATTGCTACGGAACCACCGGCGTTTGCGCCGTCAGCGCTTCCTGCTGCAATGTTGATTGCACCACCTGCACCTGCTGCAGTTGTACCGTCTCCGGTTCTTATAGTAATCGCACCGCTTGCTCCTGATGTTGTTGTATCTCCGGTTTGAATGATCAGTGCTCCAGAATTGGCGCTGGTTGCGCTGCCGGTTTCAAGGTTCAATGTTCCAGAAGCTGCAACTGAATCGCCTGACTGTATTGCAACATTTCCGGTCGCACCGCCCGCATCTGTTGTTGCACCCGATCCAACGCTCACTGTACCGGTTGCACCGGATGGAGAGCTGTTCGATTCCAAGGTCACCGCTCCGGTTCCTCCGGCGCCAACGGCACCGCCCGAACGAATTGTTACCGCACCGCCAGTTCCTCCAAAGCCGCCATTGCCACTTCCGGTACCACCGGTAATCGTGACAGCACCTCCTGCTCCGCTGCCTTCACTTGGTCCTGCGGTTACTGTGATTGCTCCTCCCCCTGCGTTACCGGCAGCGCCACTTCCTGCATTTAATGCGATTGATCCGCCCAAACCACTTGCAGTGCCACCGTTCCCTGCAGTTACCGTAATTGCACCACCAGCAGAAGATGCACCGCCTGCTTTTGAAGTGATATCGATAGTACCTGGCGCACCATTACCCGTTGATGCTCCGGACTCAATTGTAACGGATCCTCCTGCACGATTTGTGCCAACGCCATCACGTGCTTGAAGTGTGATTGAACCTGCATCACCTTCAGTTGGTGCTCCGGTGTCGATGGTAATGTCTCCAGTATTACCTGATGTTGAGCCACCGGTTGAAATTGTAACGCTACCCGAATTGCCTGAGGTTCCTCCACCAGCACCTGAAGTAATATTTATAGCCCCACCGACTCCTGTGGCACCGCCAGCTCCTGCCGTTACATTCAGTGCGCCGCCAGTACCAGTTCCATTGCCTGCCGCGCCCTGGACCGTGAGTGCGGATCCCGCAGTGTCTGCGGTTGTTGAATTACCAATTTGAATTGTTCGTGCAGCTTCTTTAATAAATGTAAGTCCGCTGTTTACAACACCGGTAAACGTAATGGTATCGGTTGCAGCGTCGCCTAGGGTTGAATTGCCACTGACGGTGAGGTTTCCTGTTAAATCACCATCAAAACCTGATGCCGCCGTTGTCATCGTTGTTGCATCATCAAACTTAATACCGTTCGCACCAACAGTCACCAATCCGGTTAACGTCGATGTGCCTTCTACACTTAGATTGCCTCCGGTTGTAATATTCGCGTCGATTGTTGTAGCACTAAGTGCAACTGTTACAGAAAAACCGACGACAATTATGGCAGCGATAAGTTGAGTGCTGAGGCGTTTAATTTTCATAACTTTACGGGTTAGTTTTTATTTTTAATAATTAGAATAGTATACCAAAAAATACCTTGCTAATCAATATATCACTCCTTTGAGGCCTATTGTTCAGCGAGTTCTGCGATTACTTTTGGATACCACTCTTTTTCCAATGCTTGTACTCGATTTTTGAGTGTTTCCGGTGTGTCATTCGGCATCACTGGGCATCGCACTTGCTTTATAATGTCTCCGGTATCAATGCCCTCATTCACATAGTGGATAGTCATGCCGCTTTCGGTATCGCCGGATTGCAGTACGGCTTCGTGGACATTGGAGCCATAAAATTCTTTGCCCCCATATTTTGGCAGGAGCGCAGGATGTACATTGATAATTTTTTTAGGAAAGCGCTGTACAAATGCTGGCGTAAGTATTCGCATGTAGCCAACTAAAACAATAAGATCGACTTTTTCTTTCTCTAGAATTTCAGCCATTTCCGCATCGAATTCTTCACGCGTTTTTCCGTTTGGATCTATGAAATATGTTGTAAGACCCTGCTCACGTGCGCGCTCTAATGCATAGCAGTTTTTTTTGTTGCTTACGACACAAGCAAGCTCAACATGTAATGTGCCTTTTTTAATTGCATCGATTATGGCCTGTAAATCGGTTCCGCGTGTCGATGCCAGGACAGCAATTCTAAACATATGCTTATAATACATGTTTATTATAAACTCCCTCAAAAATACATTCGCTTGGAGCGATGCGAATTTTTTTAGGATCCGGTTTTTTATTTGTGAATTTGGCCGGTGCATCCCGGGCAATCACAAAGGGACGCGCTTCGTCACCTTCGCCCATAACAAGCTGTGCAGCAGAAGCAAGATTGTCCGCCACCGCCTTTCGCGTGACTTTGAGTGACTTTCCATAAAGATCTTTTTGGCCGCGCACATCTTCAATACCATCAAATCCGGCCCATCCCAATGCAATTCCAACTGTACCCCAGCGCAGCGGCTGGCAGCGGGAATCGATAATTGCAACTCCCAATTTTTTCAGCTTAAGTTTTTTAAGGAGAGTTGCTCTCAGCTTCCATGCACTCTGCCATGAATTCTTTGGCAGAAGAATCGCAATGCCATCCGGCGCATTCGAAAGGTCTATTCCCGCAGCGGGCATTAAATTGCCATCTTTTAAGGCAATCATCATATTGCCGGGAATAACTTTCTCTGCTTCGCGCAGTACAAGTTCCACAATTCGCGGATCCTCTTTGCCGGTGCCGTAGCGGCTGATGTTTCTTTTTTTCGCAGCTGCACTTGGCACGATGGTCGAAATATCGACAACATTGCCCTCGCTTACCGCCACAAGTTTTGAACTCACAACGAGAAGATCGCCATTTTTTAGCTTTATCTTTTCCCGCTCCATTGCACTCAAAAAGAAGTGAGCAAGGTCGATCTTGCCTTCAAGCCGCGATGTCTGAATAGGAATAAGTTCCATGGACACGCAGTATAACATTGCGGTGCAATGGCTACGAATCTCTTCCTGGCATAAATGCCTCAGGTATCGCCAGTGCAAAAATCATTTGTAGCCGGTGGATATTTTCGATGCCTTGCATCTCCTTGTCGCGGACCACCTTGCCTTTTGAGTTTTCAATGCGCACTTTTAGATTATATGCATCGCCTTCAAGTTTTACTCCAAAAACTGCGCGATGAGCTTCTCCATTGCGCATAAAATTGATAATCATTCCGGAATCGTTGAACTGTTCAAAGCCAGCCTCTGTTGGTACCTGAGTCGTATGTGTTACCTCTGTGGTGAGTGCAGTTTTTATTTTTTCAACAAGCGTATGCCCCTGTTTTTCAAAATAGTCTCGTGGCTTTAGTGAGTGGCTTTCAAGCGAATTTCCTCCGCCGCCTATCATTTCTTCGGCTCCATGGTTTAAGAAAATTGCCTGAAAATTTGGTGCAGAACATACAATGTGTACATTTGTGAATCGCATATGTTTTTTATTTGTTTAAATGATTAAGTACTATTGTATACCAAAATAGGTATTTTTGTAAAGCTTACGGCACATTTTTTTATTACCCTAGACTCTTTCTTGCGCGCGCGGCCTCTACAATCTCGGCTGAAAAATCTTCTTTGATCGAGCGCTTCATTACAATTGTAGAGGTGAGATTTCGATGGATAATGTGGTGCGGTTTTTTGGGACCAAGTTCTATTTCTAATATTGTTTCAATGTGCATAATGTCTTTTTCGATTTCTTGAAGTTCGGGATGTTTGCGTGCCAAGAATTGTAAGTTTTCCCGGTTTAGATATTTGCACGCGTGCTGTAGTTCATTTCTCATTGTCGGGAAATATTTTTCGATAGTTTTTAATTTTCCCCGTTTTGCAGCTGCGGCAAGTCCACGGCCGGTTCCAATAATTTCGGGCGGGATGCCAAGTGAGTACCATGCTGCGGTAAATTTGATAGCGCGGGGAAGTTGAGTTTTTCCGATTCCTCGTGAATATCCGAATAATCCAATATGCAGCACGCGCTCGCGCCGGGATGGAATCTCTGCCGCAATGCTGTTAATAAACTCTGCACACGCTTCAATAGTAGTGCGGTATGGTTTAATGAAATCTACTGCAATACTTTCAAGCAGATCTTTTTCATCATGCGCAGAAATGGAATCTGGCTCTTGTTTGGGCAGCGTCTTTTTTAAATGCTCAATGGCACGTTTTACCTTTGCCGGTGCATAATCGTAACGGAATGCGGACTGGATGGTGAGTGTGCGAATGCCCTTGTACTCTTCGCAGGTATGTTCGATATTTTCTGGATTTGCACCGCCGCGGAAGGGGAGTCCGCCGGTACCGATAATCGGATACACCGGAATTTTTTTCTTTGCCGCAAAATCGTACATTTTGTGAATTGCAATTTTACAGGCGAGCACGGCGGGTACGAGTCCGGCATTCAATGCAGGATCGGAGCGTGCTATGAAGGGCCGCAAATAGGCCGGCGTGTTGCCAAATGTTTTTTTGTGGAGTGCAAAATATTCGTGGAGAATTTTGTCGCATGTGGTGAGATGCTCGACGCTCTCAAAGAGGGGAATCATTTCAAGATGAGAGAGTGATTTTCCTCGCGTTGCAAACATCTCATTTTTTAATGCTGCAATTTTTTGAAAGGTCGTTTGTACGTGAATGAGCTGTTTTGCGGCCGTGGTCATCGGGAGTATCGCCTCAAAAAAGGGCGGTGCATGCATCTTTAAGCTTTTTGCAAAATCGTCGGCAGTCAGCATGCTCATGTATGCGCGTGCCAATTTAAAACTCGTCTCCTCCCAGATATTGGGAATACGAAGTGTCATAAAAATGTCACGCCCAAGCTGCTTCTTTTTAAAATCTTTTAAATAGCGCTGATACAGTTTTTCGAAGACCGCTTCATCGGCAAATTTGCCCTCCCAGTCCCACATGTATTCGTCGCAGCCTAGCTCAAAAAAAGTGCGCCAGCACTCTTCTATCTCATCTTGTGTCGTGATGAAAGCCTTTCCAAGCCAGGGCACGATTCCCGCATTATCGGGGTGCTGCGTAGCCATGACGGTTGGAATTCGACGTTTCATTGCAGGGAGAATAGCAGAGGAAGGAATACAAGAAAACAAGAATGCAGGAAGTAGGAAGAAAGAGAGCAGGAAAGAAGCAGAAATGAGGCGGATCTGTTAATATATCGGCATGAAAATAATACGCATCATCATTACCGGTTTGATTCTTTTCCTATTACCCGTTGTCGCACTGGCCGCCTTCCCTGATACTACGGGTCATAAATATCGCGAGGCTATAGATTTTGTCCAGAGCCGGGGGATTGTTGATGGGTATCCGGATGGCACCTACCGCCCCGATAAAACAATGAATCGCGCCGAGATGCTGACGATTATTGTCGGATCGCGTTTTGAAAATCTGCAAGGTGCCGACTGCTTTCCCGACGTGAAGCGTGCGGACTGGTTCGCACCGTTTGTATGTAAGGGTAAGGAGCTGGGTGTGGTTGTAGGATATCCGGATGGAACATTCCAACCTGCCCGAACGGTTACCTTTGTGGAGGCTTTGATTATGCTGCAGCGCGCCTACGATATTCCGGTGAATACCGATGGTGTGTGGTACGAAGATAGTGTGCGAAAAGCGAGTGCTGCGAATATTATTCCGCTCGATGTGGCGGCTTTTGATATGCCGTTTACCCGCGGCCATATGGCTGAGCTGACCACGCGTTTATTAAAGGAGCGCGAAGGAAATTTGGAAGAGTATTTGGATGATAAAATCGATTTTGCGGTCTCGTATGAAGATATTCAGAATGGTGTAAATGTTGAGCGCGAATGGTCTGCGCAGGATGCCGTCGATTCTGGTAATGCCGCCGAAAATGTTCCCGAAGTCTTTATTAATGGAGGCAAGTTAAGTGCGGCACAGATTAGTGATTTGGAGACAACATATGGCAACAAGGCTACGGCCGGCCGTTACTGGTATGATACTCGCAGTGGAATGTTTGGATTGGAAGGCGGACCCCCGCTTGGATTTTTGCGGCCGGGGCACCAGTTTGGAACTTTGGCGCGGACTGCTTCGAATGGTGCGACTGGAGTCACCATTAATGGCCGCGAAATCGAAGTTTTGGAATACTCTTTTTTGAGTACACTCGTTGGATTCTTAGTGCTCCCCGGCGATTATTGGTTTGATGAGACTGGAAATATGGGGGTTGCGGGAAGTGACCTGCCGCTTACAAATTATTGGCTGCTTTTGGTGAATGCCAGCGCTGTGAGTGGTGGCGGAGGGGTGAGCGAGACTGGCAACAGTGCGGGCGGTTGTAGCTATATTAATATTCCCGGTTCCAGTGGAGTGAGTGCAGGCTTTCACTCGCTTGGCTGCGGATAGTTTTGTCGCCAGCAGCGAACAACGCTTGTTGCGGG
>PCVQ01000068.1 GCA_002796025.1 Candidatus Peregrinibacteria bacterium CG11_big_fil_rev_8_21_14_0_20_46_8 | reverse complement strand
TACCTTCATCGCCCCACTGGGCTCCCAAAACCGTACAGACCTGGCCGAGTTTTTTTGCGAATTTCGCCACGGCATATGAATAACACAAAACAGTTTTTTATTCCACATTCCATTTGCATACAGATTTTTTTCACGCTAATATGTGCCGCAATGCTACCCAACGATGTTATTGCTGCCCAGCTTCCCCATACGCTCGACACCACAGATTTTCCTACGTTGGGCATCAAATACGAAGGAAAAGTGCGTGAAAATTATACAAAAGACAACCGCCGCATTTTAATCGTAAGCGACCGGCTCAGCGCCTTTGACCGAATCATTACTACAATCCCCTTTAAAGGACAGGTTCTTAATCAAATAACTAAATTCTGGTTTGAACAAACGCACGACATTATGGGGAATCATGTTATCGAATTTCCCGATCCTAATGTAGTTGTGGCCAAAGAGTGCAAGCCGCTTATGGTAGAGATGGTAGTACGCGGCTACATTACGGGTGTTACCACAACATCTGCATGGTACAACTACGAAAAAGGCGTGCGGAATTTCTGCGGAAATGTATTGCCAGAAGGGCTCAAGAAAAATCAAAAATTCGAAAAGCCAATTATCACCCCAAGTACTAAAGCAGCAAAAGGAGAGCACGATGAATCGGTAAGTGCAGAAGAAATTTTACAGCGCGGAATTGTTACTCAAGAGCAGTGGGATTTTATTTCGGATGCAGCGCTCAAACTCTATCAGCGCGGCGTTGAAATCTGCGCAAAGCAGGGGATTATTCTTGTGGATACAAAATACGAAATGGGCATTGATAGCGAAGGTAATATTGTATTAATTGATGAAATCCATACACCGGATTCTTCGCGCTTTTGGTTTGCAAATGAGTATGAAAAAAGATTTTCTGCTGGTGAAGAGCAAAAAAAGATCGACAAAGAATATTTGCGCGAGTGGCTGGCAGAACAAGGTTTTCGCGGAGACGGTCCGGTGCCTTCTATTCCGGATGAGGTCAGAGTTGAAACTGCACGCCGCTATATTGAAGCGTACGAACTCATCACCGGCCAAATATTTGAAGCAGAACCTGGCGATGTACACGAACGGTTGAAGCAAAATCTTCAAAAATACCTTTAAATTTTTTCTTATGTTTGTTCCTATTCTCCTCGGTTCCAATTCAGATAAGCCGCACGCAGAAAAAATCGTAGCTGAGCTTGAAAAATTTGGTATTGAAAGTGAAGTCCGTGTTATTTCTGCCCATAAAGTGCCAGAGATGTGTGTTGAATACATTAAAGAAATGAATAAGCGTGAAGATGTTGTTTATGTAACATGTGCGGGACGGAGCAATGGCTTGAGTGGAGTGATATCTGGTTCGGCACTTCATCCAGTAGTTGCCTGTCCACCTTTTAAAGATAAAGCAGATTACTTGGTAAATATTCATTCGACCTTACAAATGCCCAGTAGCACACCGGCAATGGCAGTTTTGGATCCAAACAATGTAGCCTTAGCTATCGCAAAAATCTTTGCATTAAAAGATGCAGAGATGCGCAGCAAAGTGATAGAGGCTATTGCAGCGGTTAAGGAGGAGTTTTCAAAATAGATAAAGAGTATATGAATAAGATCGACAACTTCATGGGCTGCCGAGCTTGACGTATTGAGAAAAAAGTGGAAAAAGAGTAGAATAAAAAGATTCATAAAAATAAACACTTTGCGACAATTGCATAAAACTCATGGGCTGGTTCTTATGTTCTCTCTGCTCTTTTTCTTACTGAGCTTTCAGCAGCTCTTTGCAGTGAGTACTATCAGTTCAAATATTGCAACGGAAGGTACGCTCAGTGTAACCGGCACATCCACATTAAGCGGACTCGTGACGGTTGGAGCATCCGGAATTAAATTTAGCGATGATACAACACAAACGACGGCAGCTACAGGATTTACAGGCACGCTCGACGGCAACCTAACCGTTAGCGGTAATTCAACATTGGGTGACGCGGCAACGGATACTATTACATTTAATGGTGTCGTGAATAGCGGGCTTACATTTATTAAAGAAGTTGCGAGAACAATTCAAATTGCCGACAGCACGAGTGCAAATACTGCTGGCCCGGCATTAACGCTGAAAGGCGCCGCAGGAAGTGGAGCCGCCGCCGGAGGTGCGCTTAACATTACAGCGGGAGCAGGTGGCACTACATCAGGAACAGGCGGTGCGGTAAGCATTACATCCGGCGCGGGCGCAGGAGGAAATTCTGCGGGCGGCAATATCTCTATTACCAGCGGGCTTGGCAGCGGCACAAGCGCATCGGGAAATATCACTATTCAAAGTGCAAACGAGACCAGCGCGAATTCGGGGAGTGTAACAATTATTTCAGGAACAACCACAGACGCTGGAACAACTGGCAATGTCACGGTACAGAGTTCAAATGCAGCAGAAACAAGCGGTGATCTCACTCTCAAAACAGGAGATAGTTCCAATGGCCGCAGTGGTGCCATAACTTTGGGCTCCGGCATCGGCGTTGGTCTTGATTCGGGAGATATTCTCATTGAAACAGGGTTAACTGCGGTCTGGGGTGATACCGGAGATATTAGACTTCGCGTTGGCGGAGGAACAGGCGGAGTCGGTTCGGTTCGCGATTCCGGGGACATAGAACTCTCAATCGGCCCAACTGACAGTAGTGATTTTGAGGGTGGGCAAATTACCCTCGCAGCCGGAGAAGGTAATGGCACTGGCAACGGTGGCCCCATTACAATTACAGGCGGAGGCGGTGGTGAGACAAATACCGCAGGCGGCGGTGTGACTATTAGCGGTGGCGTAGACGGCGGAACGGGCACCGGCGGTACGGTCACCATCCGCGGCGGTGCCGGCGACACAAATGGCGATGTAACAATCGGTGCTACAAATACTAATCAAGTTAATTTAGGTGCAAGCGGAATCGATACCCGGGCACTTGGTCCACTTGTATTTGGTCGTCAAACGCTCACTATGAGTACTGCCGGTGCAGCAGATGAAACCCTTACTCCTACTACCACATATGTCGAAGTAACGGGCCAGGATGATGCCACCGATGGCATCGACATTTCAACAACCGGCGCTGCCGAAGGACAACTTCTCATTATTACAAATATAAGTGCAACAAACGTACTAATTAAAGCAGATGCCGCCAACGTGCTTGTTTCTGGAGGGGTAGACAGAACACTGACGCAGAACGATACGATCGTATTAATTTTTACCGGAAACGACTGGCTAGAACTTTCCTTTGTGGGCGATAACGCGTAAGATGCATCCCAGTATGCAATCTGATCCGCTTATCGCAATCTCGCCGCTCGATGGTCGCTATGCTCATGCACTGCAATCATTAGCGGGCTATTTTTCCGAATACGCCCTGATTCGCTACCGCGTACAGGTCGAATTGGAGTGGTTTATCTTTTTGTGCAATGAAGTGAAGCTGAAAGGCACCCCGCCTCTGGCGGGGCAAGAGGTCGAGATGCTGCGCGAGCTCTCTACAAATTTTGAAGTTGCAGATGCGCGGAGTGTTAAAGAGTTTGAAGCAACAACCAATCACGATGTAAAAGCCGTTGAGTACTTTATTAAAGAACACTTTAAAGCTTATCCTAAGCTCGATGCGCTTGCAGAATTCATTCACTTTGGCTGCACATCGGAAGACATCAATAATCTTTCTTATGCACTTATGGTGCGCGACTTTGGAACCAAAGAGTACAATCCGATAATGTCCGGACTTATTTTAGAACTCTACGAAATGGCGAAGAAGTATAAAAAAGTGCCAATGCTCTCGCATACGCACGGCCAACCCGCAAGCCCTACGACACTTGGCAAGGAATTCATCAATGTTGTTGCACGCCTTGAGAGCCAGCTGCAGCTGCTCAATGCACTGCCGCACGTTGGTAAAATGAATGGCGCGGTTGGAAACTTTAATGCGCATCTTGCAGCCTACCCAAAGATCGATTGGCCGGGTGTCTCTGTGCGCTTTGTAACATATCTTGGTTTGCAGCCGCAGCTCTACACGACGCAGATCGAGCCGCACGATATGTTAGCCGCACACTTGGACGGCGTGCGCCGGCTGAACACAATTCTCATGGATTTCTGCCGCGATATTTGGACCTATATTTCACTGGGATTTTTTACACAGAAGCTCAAAAAGGGAGAGGTCGGATCGTCGACTATGCCGCACAAAGTTAATCCAATCGACTTTGAAAATGCAGAAGGGAATTTGGGCCTGGCAAATACGCTGGCGCAACATCTGGCAAACAAGCTGCCAATCTCGCGCATGCAGCGCGACCTCACCGATTCCACAGTAATGCGCAATGTTGGCACCGTAGCGGGCTACTCGCTCCTTGCATATAAAAGTTTATTAAAAGGTCTCAATAAATTGGAAGTGAACGAGCAGCGCCTGCACGATTATTTGGATGACCACTGGGAAGTGCTTGGGGAGGCGATTCAAACCGTACTGCGGGCGCACGGTGTTACGAATGCATACGAGCAGCTTAAAGAACTTACGCGGGGCAAAAAAGTAAACCAAACAGCACTGGCAAAGACGATTAAAAAACTCCCTATTCCTGCTGTCGACCAAAAGCGCTTGCTTGCACTTACTCCACAGTCTTATATTGGTGCGGCAGTCAAACTTGTAGATACGTATAAACCCCAACTATGATTTTATCCGACAAAGATATTAATGCGCGCATCGCAAAGGGCGATATCGCTGTAGAATCCGAAGACACGGGTCACAACCACAATGTGAACGCCTCATCTATGGATTTGCGCCTCGGCCGCTTTTTCAAAATCTACAATCATAGCAAGCAGGCCATGCTCGACCCGCTCGACCCAAAAACATTTAAAAATGCAACGACACTTATAGAGGTCAAAAATCCGTGCGAGCCCTTTATTGTCCAGCCCGGAGAGTTTGTATTGGGGGTAACTATGGAAAAGATTAAAATTGCAGACGATTTGGTGGCCCGTGTTGAAGGCCGCAGCTCACTCGGACGTCTTGGTATTATCATTCATTCCACGGCGGGGTTTGTAGATGCCGGCTTTGAGGGAACTATTACACTAGAAATCACTAATATTAACAGGCTTCCGGTAGCACTCTACCCGGGCATGCGCGTCTGCCAGCTTGCCTTTGAGCAGATGAGCTCGGCCGCCGATGTTCCATACGCAAAAAAAGGCAGCTCCAAATATCAGGGTCAGATGATGCCGGTAGAGAGCCGGATTGCAATGGATCCGGAGATGGCGGTGATGAGAAATCATCGGGCGCTGGAGCAGCAACCGTCTGAACCAGCCGCACAATCCACCACAATCTAACCTGTTTCCGGCTTTTCAAAGGAGTTTAAACCTGGTATCTTCAACGCATGTTTGAACCGGCCGATGCTAAAAAGCCGCTGCCAGAGATTGAGCACGAGATGCTCGAATTTTGGGAGCGCGAAAAAATTTTTGAGGAATCGGTGGCGCAGCGTCAAAATCAAAAAAAGTACGTCTTCTACGACGGTCCGCCATTTGCCAACGGCTTGCCTCACTACGGCCACATCTTAGCCGGCGCGCTTAAAGACGCAGTCACTCGCTACTGGACTATGAAAGGCTGGCACGTACCACGAGTAAACGGCTGGGACTGCCACGGCCTGCCAGTAGAATATGAAATAGAAAAAGAGCTGAAACTGAGCGGCCGCAAAGATATTGAAGAAATGGGCGTGGCAAAGTTTAATAATGCCTGCCGTGAAAGCGTCTTCCGATACACAGAAGAGTGGGAGCAGCTCATGAAGCGCATGGCCCGCTGGGTAGATTTTGAGCACGGCTATGCAACGCTGGATAACAATTACATGGAATCGATTTGGTGGGTTTTTAAGCAGATCTGGGATAAAAAGATGGTCTACCAAAACTATAAGAGCATGCACATCTGCCCGCGCTGCGAGACGCCGCTGAGTAACTTTGAAGTCACACAAGGCTATAAAGATATTAAAGATCTTTCGGCAACAGCAAAGTTTAAATTAAAAAATCATAAAGATACGTATGTGCTGGCGTGGACCACTACGCCGTGGACGCTGCCCGGCAATACACTGTTAGCACTTGGGCCGAAAATTGAGTATGTGAAAGTTGTGAGTAACGGAGAAGTCTACATTGTCGCGAAAGATCGTGTCGAAGCGGTCTTTAAAGACCAAGAGCACACTATTGCAGAGACCGTTTCCGCTAAAGAATTGGAAGGCGAAGCGTACGAGCCACTCTTTCCATATTTTGCAGACTGGCAAAATGCTTTCCGCGTGGTGCTTGCAGATTTTGTAACCACTGAAGATGGTACGGGGATTGTGCATATTGCCCCGGGTTACGGTGAAGACGACATGCTGCTTGGCCAGCGTGAAAATGTTGCACCGATTATGCATGTAAAGATGAATGGCCAGTTTATCGATGAGGTGAAGGACTTTCGGGGTGAAGTTGCAAAAGACAAAGACGACGTCACCAAGACCGATCAAAAAATCATCGCATGGCTAGAAAAGCACAATGGACTCTTTAAAAAAGAAAAATACCAGCACAGCTATCCTCACTGCTGGCGCTGTGATACGCCGCTGCTGAACTACGCGACACAAGCGTGGTTTATTAAAGTCACTGACATCAAAGACAAGCTTCTCAAAAATAATAAGAAAATTCGCTGGGTGCCGGAGCACATTCAAGAAGGTCGCTTTGGCAAGTGGCTTGAGGGTGCACGCGACTGGAACATTTCGCGCAACCGCTTTTGGGGCGCGCCAATTCCAATTTGGGAGTGCAAGAACGAAGCAAAGGACAGCTCCAAAAGCTGCGGCGAGCAAATGTGCATTGGCTCGCTCAAAGAGCTGCGCGAGCACTCACGCGGCGGCAACACCTTTTATGCTATCCGCCATGGCGAAGCCGAACAAAATAAGCGTGCCATTGTGAATAGCGATCCGGCCAAAGAATATCATCTCACCGAAGCCGGCAAAAAGCAGGCGCAAAAAGCTGCTGAAAAACTCAAAAAGAGCGGTGTCGATCTCCTTATTACCTCGAATTTTCCGCGCGCCATTGAAACTGCCGAAATCATCAGCAAGGAGCTTGGAATCGAATATGTAATTGAGAGCCGCTTGCGCGAGCACGCCGTTGGACCTGCAATGGAGGGCATGGATCACCAAAACTATATTCGCTCATATGCAGATGTGCAGGAGCGGTACTATAAAAAATTCGAGGGAGGGGAGTCGTTCGAAGAAGTCGAAAAGCGTGCAATTGAAATTATCAACTACCTGAATCGCAAACACGACGGCAAGAAAATTGCCGTCGTCACCCACGGCGATGTCATTCGCGCCATTGCCCGCTATTTTGACCGTCTCTCCATTGAGGAGACATTCGAATTTCTGCCCGGCCATGCCGGCATTTACGAGTATCGCGCCGGCAAATTGCCGCTGCGCGAAGACAAACTCGACCTGCACAAACCATACATCGATGAAATTGAGCTCGATTGCCCAAAGTGTGGCGGCGCAATGCGGCGTATTCCGGAAGTATTAGACTGCTGGTTTGAAAGCGGATCCATGCCCTACGCGCAACTGCACTATCCATTTGAAAACAAACAAGAATTCGAAGAAAACTTTCCCGCAAACTTTATTGCAGAAGGATTAGATCAGACGCGCGGCTGGTTCTATACACTCCATGTTATTGCAACAATTCTCTTTGACGAGCCGGCCTTTAAAAACATTATTGTGAACGGCATCTTGCTCGCGGCAAATGGCGAAAAACTTTCCAAACGCAAAAAAAACTATCCCGATCCAACACATCTTTTCGATACTCATGGGGTAGATACCACACGCTTCTTTCTGTACACCTCGACTGCGCCTATCGGTGAGGATGTTCGTTTTTCGGAACAGCACGTTGAAGAACTCGTTAAAAAATTCACGCTCACCCTCTGGAATACCTACTCATTTTTTGTAACATATGCACGCATCGACGGCTGGACACCTCCTGATGAAGCTCCGACCCTCACAAATCCTCTGGATCAGTGGATGGTCTCGGAAACGAATGCGCTCATTGCAGAAGTTACACATCAAATGGATGCATATAACTTTACCCGGGCAACCCGGCCGATGATCGAATTTATCGATCTCCTTTCAAACTGGTACGTGCGCCGCAGCCGCCGCCGCTTCTGGAAGAGCGAAAACGATCAAGACAAAGCAGGCGCGTACTACACTCTGCACTATGTGCTTACCCGCTTTAGCCTGCTGCTTGCACCATTCTCACCAATGATTGCGGACAAAATCTATAAAAACCTCACCGGTAAGCGCAGTGTACATCTTGCCGACTGGCCAAAAATGGATACCAACCGTATCGACACTAAATTGAATGAAGAGATTCGTGTGGTGAGGACAATTATTTCACTCGCGCTGAGTCTCCGCGCCAAGCATAAACTCAAAGTACGCCAGCCACTGCAAAAATTGATTATAGCGCTGCCAAAAAATATTTCTGAAAAAATGGTTGAAGCATATGAGGATGTAATTCTAGAAGAGTTAAATGTTAAGCAACTGGAATTTGAAGCCGGAGAAAAAATGGCGTTGCCAATGGTCACTATAGATGCGCGAAAAATCGGGCCTCGCTTTGGCAAAGAGACACAGGAAATTATCAAATTCGCAAAAGAGGGCGATTTTGTCTTGCACAAAGACGGCACTATTGAACTGCCGGCAGTGCAAAAAACCTATAAGCTGAGCCCCGAAGAAGCAACCATAGGATATCAAGGCAGAGAAGGACACGATGTTGAATCAGACAATGGCATTCTTGTAAGTCTGGAGACACACATTACCCCCGAACTCAAACAAGAAGGCATCGCACGCGAACTCATCCGCTTCATTCAAGATTTACGCAAAAGCGCAAATTACGATGTTTCTGATAGAATCTATACGATGATTGACGGCGACGAAGAGATCCGTAGTGCAATAAATGCCTTCCTCGACTTTATTAAAAAGGAGACGCTTACGGTTGAACTGCAAGAAGGGGGGAGCGGCGAATGGGACAAAGAAGAAAAGGCCGAGGTGAATGGAAAGCAGGTAACTATAGCAATACGCAAATAAAGTGCGCCTTATTATGTTCAAACGCTTTATCATCGCAATCGTACTCAACGGAATCGCACTCTACGGCGTAACCTACTTTGTTCCAGGCATTACCTATCAGGGCGGTCTTACTTTTTTTCTCATTGGCGGCATTATCATGGGCATCTTAAACGGCGTCCTCAAACCGATACTCAAGCTGCTGACGCTGCCAATTCAAATCCTTACACTGGGACTCTCGCTTATAGCGCTCAATGCCCTGATGTTCTGGTTTTTTGAAATTACGCTGGAAATTCTCCTTATTGAGGGCGTAACCATGCAAATTACAGGTGTTATTTCTTACTTCCTTGCCGGGCTGGTTTTTGGTATTATCAACTGGCTTCTCCATCTTTTTGTTAAATAATCCTCTGATTTACCATGCAACTCTACCTCTTTATTGCCCAGATTATTGTATCGGTTCTGCTTATAACCGTGATTCTTGCTCAAGATAAGGGTGTGGGACTCTCTTCCACATTTGGCGGTGGTGGCGAATTCTATCGCAGCAAGCATTCGGCAGACCGTCTGCTCTTTAATGCAACTATTGTTCTGTCAGCGCTCTTTATCGGAATTGCAATCGCATTTATCTTTGTATCATGACCGACTGGAATCGTTTAAAGCGCATCTTCGCAAAGATGCCGCTATTTGAAAAGACCGCACTGCTTTTTCTCTGTGCGATATTAATTGCTGCCCTGACGCATTTTGCATATACGGTTGTGAATTTTCCCGATGCGCAGGCGAATGCAGAGACCTACAGCGAAGGCATGGTGGGACGCATTGCTACGCTTAATCCACTTTTTGCAGATTTTAATGATACCGACCGTGATCTTACAGAATTGCTTTTCTCCGGCTTAATTAAATACGACCCCGTTGCCCGAAATTTTTTGCCGGATTTAGCAGCAAAGTGGGAACGCAGTCGCAATGGCTTAACATATGTCTTTACCATTCGCGACGATGCGAGTTGGCACGATGGCACACCGCTCACTGCAGCCGATATCGTCTTTACGTATAAAGGCATTATCCAGCATCCTGATTTTAGAAATCCAATTTTAAAAAATACTTTTGAGGGCGTTGGGATCGATCAAACTGGTACTAACACGGTAACGTTTACCCTTTCAAAACCCAATTCATACTTTATCTCTAATCTAACTACCGGAATCCTGCCAAAGCATTTGTTAAGTAATGCCTCGATAGCACGCCTCGATGCCGATGCCTTTGGAAAAGCACCAATTGGCAGCGGACCCTATAAACTTGCATCGCTCAAGCGAGGAGAAGACGGAGATGTAATAGAGTTGGAACGCAACGAAACATACTATGCCGCAATACCTGCAATTCCAAAATTGCGCTTCTTTATTTTTCGAACGGAACGAGAACTCTTGCTGCATAAAAATTCACTTCGCGGTCTGAGTAAATTAGGCGACTCTGCACGCAATACACTTGCGAAGGATCCTCGCTTTTTGTTTCACGATTATTCGCTCAATCAATTCACGGCACTATATTACAATACCGAAAATCCGCGTCTTACTGATCAATCGGTCCGCAAACTTCTTGCCGCTGCCATTAATAAAGATGAACTTCTCACGCCTGATTCAGTCCGTATCGACACGATAAATCTTGAAAATAAAAGAGATGAGGCAGATTTTGCGTGGGATCCCGAAGGCGCAAAAAAGAAGCTTGAAGAGCTGGAATATCGAAAAAATGAGAAAGGAATATTAATCGATAATAAGGGTGAAGTTTTTCAGCTTACGGTATTAACGCTCGAAAAAACGCCTCTGCATCTTACGGAAAATCTCAAAAGGCAATGGGAGGCGCTTGGCATTCAAGTTAAGATAGACCGCCAAGAGGGGCAAAATTTCGCTTCTTACCTTGCAGAAGGCCGCTACGATGTGCTTCTCATACGCCAAAACTTAGGCTATAATCGCGACGCTTATCCGCTCCTTCACTCAAGTCAAATCGGTGCCAACGGTCTTAATTTCTCCCGATTTAAGAGTTTCCGTACCGACGGACTCACCGAGGCAATCCGCATCGAAAGTATCCCTGAAGATAAAGAAAAACTTCTTACTCAGCTGAGCAGCGTACTGATCGAGGAACTCCCAATTGTTTTTATATCGACGCCAAACTATACCTACGCATTAGATAAGACGCTCACTCCCTTTCCTCAGGATTCATCGTTAGACTTTCATTCTGACCGGCTGACCATTCTTACAGAGCTGGAATTCCTAGATACAGAATCAGAAACCGAATTCACAGGCGATGGCGGACTATCTGCTTTATAAGCGCGCTGCGCGCTCGGCCTGCCTGCCCCGCCGTGGCGGTGGTGGCCTCGCATTACTAACCCATTAATCCTCTAATCCCTCACGTTTATGCAAGTTATATTCACAGACCATGTAAAAGGCGTAGCAAGCAAAGGTG
>PCVQ01000034.1 GCA_002796025.1 Candidatus Peregrinibacteria bacterium CG11_big_fil_rev_8_21_14_0_20_46_8 | reverse complement strand
CTTGTGCAGCGCGGCGAAGTTCATCGAGTTCTCCCTCGCTAAGTGCATTTTGCTCATTACGTTTCAGCGCATCATTCAATTGCTGATCAACTTCTTTTGCACGTTCACGAGCTGATTTCTTCTTCTTTGTCTCGACCTCCAGATCCATTTTCGTTTCTGGATTGTTGGTGTCGAGCCGGTCACCGCCCTCTTCATCGTCTTGTCCCGGCGGAGTAGGATCGATTGTGAGCCATTCCCGGCCATTCCAAATTTCGGCCCACGCATGCAGTTGGTTGCGATTTAATTCTGTTTTTCCGTTTCGCGAACCTCCTACATGAAATCCAACTGTCATGCGTGCCGGAATTCCGGCACGTCGGCAAAGAGCCGAAAAGAAAGTCGCTGCAACATCACAATCTACTTTGCGATACTGATCGATTTTTTGAAAATAAAGAGCGGGATTTTTTTTGTAGGTATAATTCTTGCTCGAATCATTTGAATATTCGAAATTTTCTTTAACAAATGCTGCGAGCTGTTGAGCCCCCAGCTCGGGTCCTGCACTTTTTGCCGCTGCAATTGCAGCATTGGTATCGGCTTTGAGATTCCCGGTAATTATGTCTTCACTATGGCGTATTTCTGGCCGTTGTTTTGCTGCCTGTAATGCAAGATGCTGGTCTTTTCGAAATTGAATTGAAATGTTTTGTGCTGTTGGGCTGCT
This sequence comes from Candidatus Peregrinibacteria bacterium CG11_big_fil_rev_8_21_14_0_20_46_8, assembly GCA_002796025.1. Classification (GTDB taxonomy): domain Bacteria; phylum Patescibacteriota; class Gracilibacteria; order UBA1369; family UM-FILTER-53-11; genus 21-14-0-20-46-8. Next base: position 10,866 of record PCVQ01000034.1, on the reverse strand, counting down.
GATATAGCTGATGCCGTGTTCGGGATCATAACGAAGATCAACATCGTATTGGGCTTGTAATGTATCCGGACAAAGTACACAGCCGCGGGGTAACGCAATTGCAGCTGTGCCGCGAATATTCATCGTCATAGTATGACTTCCACTCCCGCCTATGTGTGGATACGCAATTTTGCGCCCTGCTGCTTTCCATTCGACACTGCCTTTATTAAAGGAATCAAAAATTTTGAATCCGAGGTAGCCTTGAATTGGGGGTTCGATTATTGCCACGGGATTTTCTCGATTTTTTTCTGCATTTTCGCCGCCTTTTTTCCGCTCATCCATCGACGGTGAAAATTTGTCGTTATCTTCAGGGAGAAATTCAGGTTCTTGGGGCGGCGTAAAGCTGTTCATCTTCATAGCATTACCCATCTCTTGCATATGCTCCTTGAGCGCATCAGGCTGGTTGTCGTCTGTAGACGGCGTGTTTTGTTGCTGTTGAAGAAGTTTTTCTAGTTCTTGCCGCATGCGCTCTTTTTGTTGCTCTTGTTGCGGTTGAGGTTGTGGCTGCGGTTGGGGTCGTTGTTGTGGCTGCGGTTGTGGCCTCTGTTGCCTTCGGGTTTGCTGCAACTGTTGACGGCGTTTCCGCTCTTGCTCTTCACGCAACTTGTGCAAAATACTCCTCGCTCTTTCAAGACATTCGGCAGCTTCACGTAACTTTTCAATATTTTGCGGTGCAACGCTCCCATATTTTTCTTTTTCTTGGCGTGCGGCATGTATTCCGTGCATAAAAGTGTTACTCAAGTTTTCAACATTGGCCGAAAGTATTTTGTGTCGCCGTGTTATTTCTTTGAGCGCCAACGCTCCTCTTTGAGCGGGCAAGTATTCATTTAAAAATACATCATTCCCGTCCGAAATTTTGTGTATGCGCTCGATGTCCTGTGCAGAAGGCATCTGTTTATGCACAAACTCTCCTTCAAAATTTGGCCGGCCCATCAGCCCCAAGACGCTCCGAACAGCACGATTTGTGGCACGTGCTATGGCTTGCTCTTTCGCAGGCCAGCCCTTCGCTTCAAGAAAGTGAGGTTTTCTTTTCTCGAGCCGGCGCACCTGCTGTATTGGCGGTGTAGTTTGTAGTGCGTTCACCATAACAGAAGTCGATTAATCTCTTACTTTATAGTAGAGGTGAAATTTTTGCTCTGAATTCATCATCCAGCTGTGCTGCACGAGTTTCGTATGCAGTTATTTGAGGCGGTGTGCCGCTTGGTATATTCGTTGTTACTTGTGAACAAACTCCAGTAAGGAACGTTTGTAGCAGTTCAATAAGATTTCCATCGCGCACTTCATCTCTCTTTGTGAGAAAATTTCTCTCATCAATTGTGTTTAAGAAGGCTGCGAAAGCATCAAGAACTGTTTTGCAAATGCGCTCCGCAACAGCTGCTTGCTGCCGGATGTGGTTTTCACTCAGCTCAAGAATAATTTGCTGGTCAATTTCATACCGGTCTGCCAGCTCTTCAAGTTGAACAAGATTAATATTATCGAGTACCGGTTTCAATTGTGTTTGTGCTGCTTGGAGCAGCGATTTAATCCCGTCTACTCCATTTGTTGATGCAACAGCTACTGCATGCTTTTCTATAGTTTCTAACTGCTTCACCGTCCCATCGTGTTGATTCCTATGTGCCTCGAATAATTTTACTCCAAGGATGGGGCCTGTAGCTGCTTTTACCTCACCTTCATCAATCTGTCCTGCAGTTGTGAAAAGTTCAAAAATAGCTTCCAGCTGCTTTGCGGTTTCACCTCGGTATAGTGCATCCACTGAAGCTACCTCAAGAGCTTCTAATGTTTTTGTAAGTTCCTCGAGGGCTTGTTGGTTCAAATCAGTTTGTACGCGATGTACTGGAATTGTAATGTGATTAAACCGAACTTGTGTAGACAGCGTAGCTTCCTCTGAGGGATTAAATGCTTCCCGATAACGGTCCGCTAGTCCCGCGAGAGAAATTGGTGCAGTAAGTGGCGGCAGGGAAGTGCTTTGTTTTCGCTCTTCAGCCTCTTGTGCCGCAACTAAATTTAAAATGTCTGCAAATTTTTCTTCGATACTAGTTTTCGTTTTTGTTAATTGTGAGTGCGCTCTTTTCATAAGTTCCTGAGTTATCTCTTCGAGTGCTACTCTTGTTTGTACTTTTGATTCGACCTCCTGGTCTATTGTCTGTGTTTCGTCGTCTTGGCCTCCAAGTATATTTTTATACTGCTCAATATTATGAGGCGTTGCAGGAATGCCAATCGTTCCAAGAAATTGTACGATGATTACTTCATCATCGCGGAACTCATTTGTAGCCCTTATAAAGGCTTGGCGTGCAACGGTATGATCGATATTGAAGCCGGTATATGCTAATCCATTTTTATGCGCTATTGGGAACTGTGCTTTCCCGTCTACGTTGCGGAGAATCGCATATCTTGCTTGGGCTAAAAATTGATCGCGTACCAGCGGGGCATACTGTTCTTCTTCCCATAGATTAGGTCCCAAGAAGTAATCGCGAATTTCTCTTTTAAAGTTTGCTGCTTCTTCTGCAATAGCCTCAATACCGAGCATCAGTTCATTATTACTAAGAATGAAGGCGTAAAATTGCTCTCGAATATTTTCGGGATCGATTTCTACAGATTCACGGCTTCTCTTAACCCATTCAATACCTACATAATCGTCTTGTGCGGTTGAAGCTCCGTTAAGAACAGTTGCTTCGATTTCAACATCAGGACCACTCTGGTCTTTTTGTTGAGCAATATGGTTCTCAATAAATGTATTGAGCAGCTCTTCAGGAAATCTGCTTCTCACCGGTGTTGCCAGATTAAATTCTTGCAGCGCCACACGGTAAGAGCCCATTGCACGGTCTACATGTTTCAGGAGCTCATTTCTCTTTTGAGGGTCAGTGAGTGCAAATGCTATTTGTTCCTTAGCGACTCTTAAAAGGGCATTGAGCTGGAGCAGCATTTTATAATAATGCTGGAGGGCTTCTTTGTAAGGTATTGTGCCCTGAATGCCCTCTTTAGCAATAGTGCCTTGCAGCTGCATTCCGTTTTCTAGTGCTGCAAGTTGTTCTTCAAGATTGTCGGGAGCAATAGTTTTTGCATAATTTTTATCGAGTACACATGCTAGCGCTCTTGTGCGTACAAGGTCTTGTAATGTACCAACCGTTTGGGAACCAAGAACATCGAGGAGCGGACCGGTATTATTAAGACTGGTGATGAAATCAGCGAGAGTATTCTTGTCTTTTGCATCTGTTGTAAATGCTTCCCGTACTGTGGTGCGGAATTCTTCTACCGCTTCGGGTAATTCACCACGGAAGAGTGAACCTTCAAGCTGCTGAATGTGTGGCGCTGCTGTACGCTTGAATGTTTCGACTGCATCCCAGTCACCGCTTACAATATTTCGAGTTAAAATTCGAACATAGGCTGTTGTTGCTTGTGCATAAAGTGTTTCGCCGTTTGGTACTTGGAGTTGAATATCTCGTAATTCGCTAAGATTTCCTTCCAGCCAGATCTTTGCTTCATTGAGTTCATCTGGTTTTTTGGAGTTCTTTGCAGTATCGAAATAAGCTGTAACGTTCTGGCGGAGCTGTGCTAAGTCACTCGGCGGATTGCCCTGTGCCACGGATTCGAATTGTGGCCGTGTGCGTCGCAGTGCATCGGCGAACGCCTCATTCTCAACCTCAAGCCTGCGGAGTACAGCTTGATCTTCGCGGCTCGTGAGGGTGTCGATAGAGCCTGCAAAATCTTGCGGTTGTGGCCCCTTCATCATTAATACATGTTGGAGCTTCTCGAAGTCATCGATGCGTACAGCAATAGGGCTTGCAGGATCTTCGATTAAGCGGAGCAGTGCAACTGCCGGCAGATAACGGTTGACAGCTACTTTAGAGCGGGGACTATGCAGTTTTGAGGGCCCTTTTTTGCCAGCCATACCTCCGCCCATAGATTCTGCCCGGTCTGCTAATTGCTTTTTATACTCTTTGTAGAATCGCGCAGTCATTTGTGTCGGCCACTTGTTTTTTTTCATTCCTTCCTGAAGATATGTTAAGGCTCGTTGCATTAAGCGGATCTCTTCAAAAAGCAGCGGTTCTGTTTGCAGACCACCGTTATTATCTTTGCCGGAAAGTGCTCTTTCGAGATCTTTGTCGAGCATTTGTTCATCTGTACCATCGCGTAGTGAATCTTCAACTGTCCAATAGAGACATCCAAAGCGGTCGATAATTGCGTCCAGTTCATCGCCAAATTCTGCACGCAACTGCTCAAGAGTTTTATTTGTTGCGGCAAAAAGAGATTGAAGTCCGATGCGGTGTTCTTTGCCGCCTTCACGCAGCACACGCTCATTGAGCGCCGTCAAAAAAGCGCCGCGCAGAACTGAACCGGCATCGAGAAACTCATCGATAAATGCATATTCGAATGGTGCCAAACCCTGTTCAATCATTCTCTCGAGCTCTTTTGTAATTGCACCTGTTTTGGGATCTATATGTTCTTTAATTAAGTTTGGTCCAATAACTTCCGCAGTTCGCATATCTTTGTACGCGAGTTTCGAAAAGAGAGACGGCTCGCCGGTTTTTTCATCAATAAGCCGCTTGAGAATCAAATTAGAGATCAGTGATTTCGCCGTACCTGCCGGTCCAAGAATTAAAAGATGCTTCTTTGCAAGAAGTGCGATGATTGCTTGTTGGATAAGATCCTCACGTTCCAGAATGTGTTCATTGATTTCGCCGAAAAATGTGCCAAAGTGTTCAGCTGCAAGGCGCAGATTTCGTTCTGTAAACTCAATTTCTCCCTCGTCGTCACGCGTGTATTCATATTTATTGCGTACAGCCTCTACAAGTTCTAATTTTGGACGGGTGGTTTCGATTGCCTGTGGACCCGGCTTAATTGGGCTTGCTGCAATATGAATAAAACGGTGCACTTGCATGTTACTATTGTGCAATGGATTGAGAAGTGACTTGAGCGTGTTCATGCGATGATGGGGTATCAAATAAAAATAGGCGCTAATCTAGCACCTAATTAGATTTATGTCAAGGCTGTGTGCTTTCACTTTTTCTGGAGCTTCAGGTTAGGATCGGCCTCGATAGGCTGCCACTTCTTATATTTTGCGGGCTCTTTTTTATATAAAAAATATCCGGCGCTGGCGATCATTGCGGCATTGTCGGTACAAAATTGCAGACTGGAGCAGTAGCGAAGGCGGATTTTTTGTGCAGCTATCTCTGGGATTGCAACTTTTTCCGCTACTAATTCGCGTAACCGGCTGTTTGCAGATACGCCACCCGCTAAGTGCACTTCATTTACCTTATATATCTGGGCTGCTCGCACCAGTTTTTCTGCCAGCACGTGGCACACCACCTCCTGAAAACTCGCCGCCACATCGGCTATAAAGCGCTTGGTTCTGCGCTTGCCATAGGTCAGGTTGCGCACCGCAGTCTTGAGGCCCGAAAAGCTGAAGTTCCAGTTATAGTTGGCTTTTGTACTGTGGCCGCTCTCGACTGCCTTTTGTACGGCTTCTTTAGATTTTTTCCCCAGTGGCCACGGCTCCAAAAAAACAAGCGGCAGGGGATAGCGCGTTGGATCGCCAGCTTGAGCGGCCTTTTGAATTGAGGGGCCGCCCGGATAGGGAAGTCCCAGCATGCGCGCTACTTTATCGAATGCCTCACCCGCTGCATCGTCGAGTGTCGCGCCTAAAAAAGTATACTTTCCATGATCGTGCCAAAGTACAAGCTCGTTGTGCCCGCCCGAAGCGGTAAGAACCACTGCCGGGAATTTCGGCGCCGGAGGCAGACGCGCTCCCTCTTTTATATCCTGCGCATCCACTAAAAAATTTGCGGAGATATGTCCAGCAATGTGATTCACCGGAATCAGCGGAACATTCAAAACTTTTGCGAGTGTCATTGCTGCACTTACTCCGGTAAGCAGCGAACTTAACAGGCCGGGACCGTAGGTGACGGCAATGGCGTCGATGTCGCTTAGTTGCAGACTGCGTTGTATTCCTGGCAAGCGCGCTTTTTTGAGTGCCTCTTCAATAACCGGCACAATCCGTACCACATGCTCGCGCGCCGCAACTTCGGGCACCACGCCGCCGGTCTTTCTATGCAAATCTATCTGCGACGAAATAATATTGCTCAGCACCAGCCGGCCGTTTTTAACAACCGCAACAGAGGTCTCATCACACGAAGTTTCTATGCCAAGAATTAACATGGCCTTACTATAGAGGCAAGATTATACCGGCGTCCAGAGTTCCGGCGCTACGCTGTCATTATATGTTTTGCCAGGCCGGTTCGGTTGTACAACAACAGTACCGTCAAATCTCATCATGCCTCGCCAGTAATGACCGGTCGGCACACAATCACGCATAAAAGCTGCATCAGGAATCACATCGCAATACATGTCATTACAACGATCTTGCGAGCGTCCTGCAGGTGCGTAACTTATTCTTTCATCAATCATAAATCTTTCGCTGCCACCTGTCTTTTTGATAAGGCTGCGTATCATTCTCATATTTTTCACGAATGCATTGTGATGTTCGGGCGCAGATTCTCCTTGTACCGATAAAGTCAGCCTCGCCCCGGCTGCCGCGCTTTGCACAATTTTCAGAGTTTGCCGGTACCCTTCACGATTTGCGAGAGCTCCAATCGAGCCGTTACTGCGTGCCGAATCTACAGTGATAATAATATTTTGAAGAACGCCGGCATGCGTTAGCTGGATTATATTTTTTAGACGTTCGCTCATTTCTGGTATGTCGGCCCGTACACCATGAGAGATAAAAACTGCTCGAGACCGCTTGCCGCTCAAGTGAAAAATAGAATTCGCAAAATCAAAGAACGCATCAGAGCGGAGCGGCTCTGAATTAACCTGTGTTGTAACAAAGGTATTTGCATAATCAACTACTCTCATTGCCGATCCGCGTATATTTTCCTGCAATAAGGTTTCAATTTGTTTGCCGCTCAGTGCGCGTATTTGCAAGTCTTCTTTGCTGCGCTTTTTGTCATATGCGCCGCAGTGTTCACAATTTTCCGGGCAGCCCTGTGTAATTTCAAATAAATCGATTTTGAATGAGTCTTGAATAGTTTGAAAATGCATAAATAGGGATTAGCGGTCTGGACCGTTCACCCTACTGCGTAAAATATTTTGTAGCCAAAAAAGACGATTTTATCGCCTTCTTATGACATTTTCAGATTTGTTAATCTATCACTCTTTCCAGCTAAATTTGGAAAAATTGTGGAATTGCAGGCGCTGCATCTCTGCGATTTGTTTTGATTTCACAAGCACAGAAACGGGATAATTCGGCTCCGACGCGTCATTAAAGAGAACATAGTCACTTGCATCACTAAAAATAATCCAGCGGTTTTTAAAATTCATATTTTTTATGACATCAAATCGATTTTTAAACTTTTCAAGATCTGATTTATTGCAAAATTCGGCAAGATTCTCGCCATATGTTGTACAAATGGCATGATGCTTTGCATGTTTTGCGCGTTTGGTGCGAAATTTTTTTGCAAGTTCAACAGGACCAATGGCATCTATCCAGTTTTCAAAATCGCCAAAGTCAAAGTTAACATCGTACCGTTGCTCGGCCATAAATAAATATGCATCTGTAATTTGCGCAGGCGTATACATTACTTCAAACTCTTGGATTGATTCTCGCGGCGCATGCAAAAAAGGAGCTATCTCTTTGAGCTGGTATGCGATTTTTCCAGTTTTTAATTCTTTTCTTCTTAACTCGCCGATTAGTCCTTTAAGAGAGAGCGCTCGTATGCCATTTTCATTGCGTTCAATCATCTTCAGTGATTCTAGCTTTTGCGCAGCGTTATAGACCGAGCTTTTTTTCAAACCTAATCGTTGAACGAGTTCCCATACATTTTGTGCAGGTTTTTTTAATAATGAAATATAGAGCAGAGTTTCGATCTCCGAGAATCCGGCCCGGTTGAGCAGTTTTTCGAGTTTTTGATATAGTGCCATGGATGAGTAATAATCCTATTATTCCCGTAAAAGTCAACATGCTATCCTTGTAGTAATCACCTTCATATATATGAAACCTACCTCCATCGAAATTATTAAAACGCTCCGCAATGCAGGTTACGAGGCATATTGGGCAGGCGGGTGTGTGCGCGATATTTTGCTTGGGGTTGAGCCAAAGGATTTTGATATTGCGACTTCGGCAAAGCCGCATGAAATTTCTGCGGTGCTTACGAAGGTTATTCCTATTGGAGAGCAGTTTGGCGTTATGCTTGCAGAAGAAAATGGACACCACTTTGAAATTGCCACCTTTCGTTCGGATAGTGGATATTCTGATGGCCGTCGGCCGGATGCGGTTATGTTTACCGATGCAAAAGAAGATGCGCTGCGTCGTGACTTTACCATTAACGGTCTCTTTTACGATCCGCTGCGCGATCAAATTTTGGACTTTGTCGAAGGGCAGCGCGATCTCGATCAAAAATTAATTCGCTTTATTCGCGATCCGCACGAGCGCATTTTGGAAGATCATCTTCGCATTCTCCGCGCGATTCGCTTTAAAAATACGCTTGGATTTCAGTACCATCCCGAAACTTTTGTGGCGATTAAGCAGCACGCAAATTTGGCGGGCAATGTTTCGGCTGAGCGCATTCGTGACGAATTAAATAAGATGATTTTGCACGAATCTTTTGCCGATGCGGTTGAAGACATGGAAGACACGGGTGTGCTTGCAGAGATTTTGCCGGAGGTGCAGGCGCTTAAAGGTTTGGCCCAGCCACAAGAGTTTCACCGCGAGGGTGATGTTTTTGATCATACGCTTGGCGCGGTGCGCGCTCTTAAACCGCATGCCTCGCTCGCACTGCGTTGGGCGGTCTTTTTGCATGACATTGGAAAGAGTGAGACGTTCAAGGTTGAGGAGCGGATTCGCTATGATCATCATGCGGAGCGGGGCGGCGAAATTGTCGGGCAGATTTTTAGGCGGTTGCGCTTTTCTACGCGCGATACAAAGGCTGTGCAGTGGCTCGTGGCGCACCACATGATGCTCTACAATGTATTGGATATGGAGGTTGGTCGGCGCCGGCACTGGTTTTTGCATCCGCGCTTTTTGGATTTGCTTGAACTGAATCGTTGTGATGTTTTGGGGACCGATCCTGCAGATCTTACGACGCACGATAAAGTGCTCGCCCTCTACCGCAAAGATTTGGAGGAGATGCCGCAGGAGCCCGAGCGTCTGTTGACCGGAGAAGAGGTGATGGAGATTTTAGATATTCGTCCCGGGGAAAAAGTTGGAGAGGTATTGGAGGCGCTGCGCATGGAGCAGCTTGCAAAAAAAATAACGACAAAAGAAGAGGCGGAGGAATTTGTGCGGAAAAATGCTAACGCTTGAAGTTTATTCGCTTGGATCTTCTATGAGCAGCGTTGGCAGCGAAGACAAAAAATCCAGTGTCTCAATATTTTCATACGAGACAAAATCAAACGGTACACGGATACCATCCTCTTTTTCAATCCCCATAAGATATCGCTGGAGTACTATAAAGATTTTCGGCTGTTCACAGCGAAGATTTTGTAGTGCCGGTATATCGCAAATTGCGAGAAGATCATTTTCGAGCAACGTGCTGATAGTTGGATCTTCAAGTGTAACAACAATGCACTCGCGTGTCAGATCCTGCATGTTTGCAACAACTATCTGATTGCTCGCAAGATGTAGTCCGTTTGGAGTTTGAATTGCTGTTGGCGTTGTGATTTTTTCGCGCATGCGGGTTGCACCGGCACGCATGCCTCCATCGGGATGTTGAATAACTTGTACACTCGGCGGACGCTCGTGAATGCGCAGCGAGATTTTTTGTGCTGCTGTTTCTATTTTTTGCGTGTAGTTGAGTGCCAAAAAATCGATCACGCATTGCTGTGCTTGATGTTGATATTCAGGGCGTGTTACAACTGCCGAAAGTTCTGATAGATGTTTTTTTGTTTGAGCCATCTATCAATACTATCATATTTTTATGTTTTACGTCAATGTAAGCGTGGCCACTGTCTCTACATGAAATGTTTGCGGAAACATATCGACCGGCTGAATTTTTTTGATGCTATATCCATGTTGCAGAGCAATTTTTAAATCACGGGCGAGTGTCGTTGGATTGCACGAAACATAAATCCAATTTTTAATTTTGAATTTTAATAATGTGTGCAGTGCGCTTTCATCGATGCCGGCGCGCGGGGGGTCGGTAATCATGAGATCACTTTGTGGTGCCAGATTTGGCAAAATTTCGCGCACATCTCCGCAAATAAATTCGATTGAATCAATGTTGTTGCGCGTTGCATTCTTTTTCGCACTTTCAATGGCGTGTCTATTTAATTCTATGCCCGTTACTTGTGCGCCTTGCTGCGCAAAAAACATGCCGATGGTTCCGGTGCCGCAGAAGAGATCGAGTACATGGAGCGGCGAGTTACCGACGGTTGCACCACTGTCGGCGGCTGCACTTCGTGCATTGCTCCAATCTTCGAAATGAGCCGCCTTTAAAACCTCCCCATACAACACTTCGGCCTGTTTCGTGTTTGGCTGAAAAAAGGCTTCGGGTAGGATTTCAAAGTGGAGCGTTGTTTTGTCCACAGTCAGTGTTTCGATAATTGCGGGTTTGCCCTCTAGCAGCTGCTCGCAGTGTTTTGTTTTGCTTCCGCGTCCGCGCTGAAAACCGGTTGCATAGATTGAAGTGATCTGTGGGAAGTTTTTCTTGAGTCTTCCTGCAAAATCCTCAAGCGGTAGTTTTTCGCGGCCATTGTAAATAAGATTCACCATTATTTCTCCTGTATTTTTACCTTCGCGAACAATAAGGCTGCGAAGATGTTTTTCGTTCCGCCGGTCGTGATACGGTTCCAGATTGTGTTCGCGTGCCCATTGCCGAACGACATCAACAATAT
>PCVQ01000008.1 GCA_002796025.1 Candidatus Peregrinibacteria bacterium CG11_big_fil_rev_8_21_14_0_20_46_8 | reverse complement strand
CGGTTCCGAAGACCGTCGTTCTATCCGTTGAACTACGGGCACATAGAGTCCGCAGTATACTGCGGACTTTTGAGTTTAGCTATGCAATTTTTTCTGCCACTGTGCCAGTAGGGGAGTTGCAATGAAGACCGAAGAGTAGGTTCCCACCAAAATTCCGATAACAAGTACGAGAATGAAGTGGAAGATTGACGGGCTGCCGAAGATTAATAGCGCGCTGAGTGTAATGAGTGTGGTGAATGAGGTGTTGATTGAGCGTGCCATCGTTTGGGTTAAACTCTTATTTGCCACTTCGGCAAAGGTTTCGTCACGGCTCTTGTTTTTAAGATTTTCTCGAATGCGGTCGAAGACCACGATAGTATCGTGTACCGAGAATCCCATTACGGTAAGTACCGCGGTAATAAAGAGGGCATCTATTTCAAATTGAAGAAGAGAGAAGACGCCGATAGGTATAAGAATATCGTGGAGGAGCGCAACAATCGCACAGAAGCCGAACTTCCATGCACTTACGTTCTTTGGTACGCGACGGAATGCAAAAGCGATGTAAAGAATAATCGCCGCGATTGCGATGAGTACGGCTGCAAATGCGCGTTCTCGCAAGGTGCTGCCAACCACCGGACCAATGGTCGTAAATCTGTTTTCTGTAACGGTGCCAAACTTTTCTTCGAGTGCAGATAAAATTGCATCGTGCTCGCGATTATCCAAGTGTACTAAGTTCATAATATAGCGGTTTGGCTCGTCAGGAGAGCGTACAATGCGGCTGCTCGCAAGATTAATAGGTTCGTCAGGCATGCGAATTGCAATCTCGCTATCGCTGGTTTCGGCCGGAGCTAATTCTCCACGGCCCTCATTCAGACGCTGTTCAACCTCGTCCAATGTTTGTGAAATTTCTTGTACGGTCGGTGAAGATTCCAGGGTCACATCGAGCAGTGAGCCGCCGGTAAAGTCGATGCCGAATTTCAAACCGAATGTGCCGAGAATAACAACTAAAAATACGGCAAGAATACCCGAGATGCTGTACCAAAGCGTGCGGCGCTCGACGATTTTAAATGGTACGCGCTCTTTTTTTCGATCAGCTCCCCACAGTGCGAGATTATGACCCAGCTTGGTTCGTACAAAGGCAAGCATAAGCGTCTTTGTGATGGTAATCGCAGAGAACATCGAGATCAAAATTCCGGCTGCAAGATTGAAAGCGAAGCCGCGGATAATCGAGGTTCCAAAGTAGAAGAGAATTCCACAGGTAATTAATGAAGAGAAGTTTGAATCGCGGATTGAGCTCCATGCGCGGTCGAAACCAACCTCTATTGCCGAAGCAAGCGGACGTCCGCTGCGCAACTCTTCTTTGGTGCGCTCAAAAATAAGAATATTCGCATCAATCGCCATACCAATCGAAAGAATGACACCCGCAACACCGGCAAGCGTAAGTACGATGGCATTGCTAAAGATAAACGAGAGAAAAAAGAGGACAAAGCAGGCGAGAATAAAGCTGAGGAATTTTTCCCAGCCCGAATCCTTCGATTTCGTAATTGCATAGACGATTGCCCCAAAGATAATAATTGCAAGAATAAGTGCAACGCCGGTAGGCAGTGCAGATTTAATAAAGAATAAGAGCAGCACGGTATAGACGCCAAGTGCAATCGTTGCAATAACACCGGGCAGACGGTAATAGAGAATCATAAAGAGACTCAATATGATGAGTCCGATGATGCCGGCCTTTACACTCGTTGCAAGTGCCTCGGCGCCAAGTGTTGCGCCTATGGTAACTTGGCCGCTAAAGATAACTGGCGCAGGAATCGCACCGGTGTTTAAATCGCGCGCGAGCTCTTGTGCTTCATCCACACTAAAGTTACCGGTAATTTGTGCTACACCTCCTTGAATTGCCTGTTGAACAACCGGCGCAGAAATTAAGTTGCCGCCAACAAATATTGCCACTTGTTTGTCGATGTTGCGCTCTGTAATATCCGCAAAAAGTTCTGCCCCCTCGCTGTTAAAAGTAACTTGTACACTTGGCTGACCCAGTTGCGAGAATACAACATCGGCGCGCTCGAACTGCTCGCCGGTGAGCTGCGTCGGCTGCCAGCGGTCGGGCAGGGTAGAGAAGAAGATGCGGCCGTACTGTACTTGGTCAAAATTATCGGCACGGATTATATGAAAACCGAATTCGGTCTCTACAATCTCACTTATTTCACCGACCTCGCTAAGCTGAAGCGCGGCCTCGGTAAATTCCTCCACATAGTTGCCGCCCTCTTTTACTGGCGCTGCTAACTCGCCACCAGATGCATCTGCACCGGGCTCATCCGAATTTTCTTTTGCAAGGGCTGCAAAATCTGCGTCCGAACGCGCCTGTGATGCCAACTCTTCAGCGCGGGTGCGAGCCTCTGCTTTTGTTCGTGTAATGCTCTCGTCTGCGCGGCTTGCTCCTTCGTATGCAACAAGAATATGACTTACTTTAACTGCTTTTTCTTTCACGGGCAGATCGGCAGTCAAGCGGCGGCCCATAACATTAACAATAGAAACACCAGTATTTGGAATGAGCTCAGTGCCGGAGACGCGGAAGCCGCCCTCATCTTCTATAAGTTGCGGAACGACTCCGGGCTCGCGATTTTGGAGCGCTTCTTTGAGCGCCTCACCTTGAATTGATGAGACGAACTCCCATGTTGGTTCTTGATATGTCACGCGCGAAGGATCATTCAATTCCTCTTCGCTGCCAGCCTCTTCAAAAGAGATTTCGCCACTGCGAATGCGCTCTAAGACTGTTTGTGCTTGTGTTCGTACACGGTTCTCAACTTCGGGATCATCGCCCTCTCGCTCCTCTTTAAATTCGAGCTGGATGGTTTTACCAACAACTTCTTTTGCTTCGTCCAAGTCGGTAATTCCGGCGAGCTCGACAATGAGGTGCTGCTCATCACCGATTTTAGAAGTATAAATATTTGGCTCGGCAACGCCCAAGTTGTTGACACGCCGTGTAATAACTTCGCGTACGCCCTCGACAATATCGTCTCTATCTGATTCCGGTACCTTTCTCAGATCGATTCTATAGTCCAGCTGTGAGCCGCCCTGTAAATCGAGCCCCAGATTTATTTTGGAGCGGGTAAAAAAGTCCGGTGTGCCGGGGAGTGTTTGCTTATCGCTTGGCAGATCAAAATATCCAAGACCAAGAGCGAAGACAATAATAAGGACAACTTTCAGTGTGTTTGAGCGAAGCATAAATGAAATAATGAGAGGTTAGAGAAGAGAACAGGGAAGTTATTTTTTGCGGGGAGATTTCTTCTTCTTTGCGAGCTTTGCATCGAGCTTTTCGTCATTGCCTTTGCCACTGCGCCCATAGTCGTCGTGGAGCTTTACGACATCGTCTAATTCCGGAGTAGAGACTTCAAAAATGACTGTATCTTCAAGAGCCTCGGCGCGGTGAATTATGCCGGGTGCAATATCAACCTTATCGCCTGCACCCAAAACCACCTCTTCGCACGCATCTTCTTTTTTTCCGATCGTAAATTTTACCGTCCCTTGCATAATCAGCTGCGTCTCACGCTTCTTTTTGTGATACTGCAGAGAAAAACGATGCCCTGCCGTAATCTCCAAAATCTTACCGGCATACTCCGGCGTGTGCGCGAACCAAATTTCGCGCCCCCATGGCTTCTCTTTCACCTGAATGTCTCCCAGTATTTTTTTAGGCATACCGGCAAGGAATATAGCAGATGGGGCGAGAAATGACCAATGAAACAAAAATCTTACGCCGCATCAAACCTTGCCCTGTTTTCAGCCATCCACTTCATCATCTCTTTCCGCTTTTCTTCATCACTAAGACCGGATTTACTGTGTATCACATCGGCATGAGCTTCGCCATAGTGAGGCTTTAGTGCGTTCATCCACTCTTCGAATGTCTCTCCTTGTGCTTCATGATTGCATAGATCACATTTGAGTGTTTTCATGGAGTGGGGGTTAGATATGTACGAACTTTAGTTCAGATATACACCAAAATAGGGTTTGTATGCGAACAAAAAAGTGAGTTACGGAAAAAGAGACTGTATAGCTTATCTCGTTCGCGCTTGTCGCCACGTCCTACACCCACCCCCCCTTCTTTCGTTTCTTCAGCTCCTCAACCAAGTCCTTCACCTCGGCGGCGCGCTCCCGCGGTAAGACCAACAGTGCATCTTTGGTATCTACAATAATTATATCTTTTAATCCGCTTGTCACCACCAGCTTGTTTGGCACGTCGCTAAAAATCATTGAGCCCTCTGTTTCAAGGCCAATATGCTCGCCTTGAATATAGTTTGCGCCGGGATGGTCGGCCATCTCGTCAAAAAGTGCATTCCAGTTGCCAATATCGCTCCAGCCAAGTTCGGCGGGAATAATGCGCACGCGCCCCACATCGATTTTTTCCATCACCGCATAGTCGAGTGAAATTTTAGGACAGTCGGCGTAGTTCGCCTTTGCATTCGTCACGCACTCATAAATTTCCGGCGCGTATTTTTTGAATGCATCCAAAATTGTTTTAATCTCCCACACGTACATGCCGGTATTCCATAAATAGGTTTTGTCTTTAATATACTGTGCCGCAGTTTTTGCATCCGGTTTTTCAACAAAGCGCTCAAGCGCGTAGAGAGCGCTATCGTCGATGTCGCCCAGCTTTTTCCCTATCTTCACATAGCCAAGATTTGGATTCGGCTCGGTCGCGGGCACCTCGATAATGTTAATAGTGTGCTCTTTGCGTGCAACCGCTTCTGCAACCAGCAGCTTTTTTCGAAATTCATCGGGGCGCCGCACCAGGTGATCGGCATAGACTACTGCCATGACCGCATTCGGATCGCGCTTGCCAATAACATGCGCGGCATACGCGATTGCCGGACCGGTATCGCGCGCCTCGGCCTCCAAAATAACATTTTCTTTTCGCAGCTTCGGGAGTTGTCGCTTAATTTCCGCAGCGTACTGCTCGGTAGTAGAGACAAAAATATCTTCGGGCGACAAAAAGTGCAGCCGCTCAAAAGCATCTTGCAGCAGGGTGGTATCTCCCACAAAGGCATGAAACTGCTTTGGATTGTTTTTGCGCGAGACCGGCCAGAGCCGTGTGCCGCTGCCGCCTGCAAGAATGAGTGCTTTCATAATTTATTCGTGAATCAATAAACTGTGTCCGGTCATATCTTTTGGCTGCTCAAGTTTCATAAGATCTAAAATCGTAGGCGCTACGTCTTTGAGCTCACCCCCTGATTGCCCTTGATGTTCCAATTTTAGCGAGGTATCTAAATCCACCAGTATTAACGGCACGGGATTTTTCGAGTGGCTCGGGCAGGGATCGCCGTTGTCGTAGAGCATGTACTCTACATTACCATGATCACCGGTAATAAGAACCGTATAGTTGCTCTCTTTAGTCTGGTGCAGAATTTTTGTGAGGCACTCGTCGATAACTTCGCACGCGGTAATGGAAGCTTTGAGATTTGCGGAGTGGGGGACGAGGTCGAGATTTGCGAAGTTCAGCACAATGAAGTCGTATTTATTGTCGGCAATAATCGGCACGAGTTTGTCGGTAATTTCGCGCGCGCTCATCTCCGGCTTTTGCGCGTACGACGGTGTCTTTGGCGAATCAATGAGAATCCGCTCCTCGCCCTCGACCGGATGATCAAGCTGGCTGTTAAAAAAGTAGGTTACGTGTGCGTACTTTTCGGTTTCTGCAATGCGAAGCTGCTTAAGGCCGGCCTTGGCAACCACTTCGCCCAAATTGTGCTGCACCGGAATCGCCGGAAAGACAATAGGCGCGGTGTTTGAATACGGCCCCATGCAGACAAAAAACGGCCGCACCGCTTTCTCTTGCTTAAAGCCTACCTCTTTTTCGCCGGTAAAACAGTACGTCAGTTGACGCGTGCGGTCAGAGCGGAAATTAAAAAAGATAACCGCATCTTCATCGTGAATCGTTCCGCGTTCGTCGAGTACAACCGGGTAGAGATAGTAGTCGGATTTTATCTCACGCTCATACGCATTCAAAATCGCATTTTCAGCCTTCTCTTCGCGCGTGCCTTTGCCAAGGGTCAATAAATCATAGGCTTCCTGTGTGCGGTCCCAATTGTCGTCGCGATCCATGGCAAAGTAGCGGCCCATAAGCGTGGCGATCGATGCCGTCTCTTCCATCTCCAGCTCTTTAATTTTTTCTGTGAGCGCATGAATGAATTCAGTTGCGCTCTTTTCGCGCACATCTCGGCCATCGGTAATAATGTGGATAAAAACCTTTGGCACGCCTTGCTCTTTTGCCAGCTTTAACAGTGCAAAGAGATGATCGATATGTGCATGAACGCCTTGATCGGAGAGCATGCCGAGCAAGTGGAGCGCAGATTTTTGCTCGCGCACCCGCTTACACGCCTCAAGCAAAATCTGCTTTTTAAAAAAAGAGCCGTCTTCAATGGAGCGGTTTATTCCCTCTAGCGGCTGCAAAACAACTCTGCCCGCGCCAATAGTTAAGTGTCCGATTTCGGAGCCGCCCTGTGTTCCCTCCGGCACCCCGACTGCATTGCCCGACGCTTTTAAAAGCGTCCATGGATGACGCGCGCGCAAGCGGTCGAGTGTTGGCGTCTTCGCCAAATAGAGTGCATTGCCGGCGTACTCCTTGCCCTCGCCAAATCCATCCAAAATAATAAGCAGCACTTTTTTCACGCCCGCAGTATAATCTACAGCACTCCCAAGTACCAGCCGAGCAGCACGTCACCGTAAAAGATCGTTACGAGCGTGCCGGTGACCAAAAAGGGAGCCAGCGGAACCTTTACGCCAAAAAGTTTTTTCTTATTCAGGATAATAAAGAAAGATGCGAGGGTGCCGATAATATACGAGACAAAGAGCGCGACCAGCACCATTTGCCAGCCGAGAATGACACCCATAAATGCGCCGATACGCACATCTCCAAGCCCAACCCACTTCCCCTTAGAAAGTCCAAATTGAATTGCAAAAAATGCCGCACCGATTGCGCCGCCAATAAGCGCATCGATAATTTGTGGAGTATAAGGATGACCAAGCGTCGCAATAAGTCCCAGTAAAATTGCGGGCAGCAAAATCTCATCTGCAATTTCCATATATTTTAAATCGTAGAAAAAAGTGAAGATGAGGACAAAAACGTAGATGCCATACAATAGGAAGAGAAAGAAGTTTGTAACTGAAAAGAAGAGCGTCGTAGGTTCAATAAAAGGAAATTTTAAATAGAGTGCAACAAAGAGCAGCCCGGTAATAAGCTCGAGCAGGGGATACATATACGAGATATCTTTGTTGCAGTAACGGCACTTACCGCGCTGTGCAATAAAGCTGAGCACCGGAATAAGATCAATCGTTTTGAGAGTTGTGGAGCAGTCGGTGCACTTTGAGCGTCCGCGAATAATTCCTTTTATTTTTCTATGCAGACGGTAAATAACTACGCTCGTAAAGCTGCCGATAGCAGCACCAAAAAAGAAAATGGTAACAAGAATGAGAAATTGTATGAGCATAGTTATAAAAGAGATAAGGATGCTTGCGGAGCCGGCGGCGGTGCAGCAGGGAGAGGAATTCTTTCTGGCGGAGGAGTTGCCGTTGGAACTTCAACCGTTTCTTTAATTTTAATCTCTCCTGAGTCCATCTTAGCACGCAGTTCGTTTAGAAGAAATTCTGCAGTTGTGCGAATGGGTTGATTATTGTTTTTTTCTGCAAGACTTGCAGCGATTTCAAAATTGCGCAGCGCTTCAACGTAGCGCTCTTCTGCGCGTTCTAATTTTCCTAAATTTAAATACGCGCTCTCCAGCCCATTATCCAGGGTTAGCGCACGCTGCAAGTAGGTGCGTGCATCTTTTGTATTCCCATTTGCAAGTTCGGCCCAGCCGCGCAGACTGTTTGCGAGCGCGGAATCGGGATGTGTACTGAGGCCGAGTTTTGCAATTTCAAGCGCATCTTGAGGTTTGTTCACCGAATCTATTGCCAGCGCAATCGGACGGATGAAGCGCTCGATATTTGTCGGATCTGTTTTAACCACATCCCTTGAGTAGCGGAATGCGGCATCTAAGTCGCCTTCGGCAAAGTTCAGTTCTGCAAGATGCTGCTGCGCAAAGATTTTTGGCTCCCATCCCGCGCGCAGTGCGGTTTCAAAATCTTCTTTTGCCGACGCCCTATTGCCAAGTTCCTTGCGCGCTATGCCGCGGAAAAAATAAGCGGACGCATGTTCTGCATCCAATTCGATCGCTTTTTTCATAGCGTCTTCGGCATCGAGCCACTTGCGTTCATTCAAAAAGGCGTGGCCAAGAATAATCCATACGTCGCGGTAGTCATGCTTGTGTTTGAGTGCATCAAAGCTCAATTCAATAGCCAACCCAAATTCGCCGGCGTCGCTGAACGCTTTGGCGATCATTGCCTGCAAAAATTCGATTTTACCACCTTGTGTCAGATCGAAAATTTTGTAAGCATCCAGAATGCGCTGCGCGTCTTGGATATATTTTTGGTTTGTTCCTGCTGTAAGCGATTCATTGAGGAGACGCTTCGATTCTTCCTGTTCATTCAAAAATGAGGCAATCGCGCCTTGCAAAAAGAAAACTTCCTGCGATTGAATACCATTGAGCACCGTACGCGCCTCCAGAATTTTGCGCTGGCCTAAAAGTGTACGAGCGATCTTTATCTGCAGCTGTTCTGAAGATTCGCTTAGCGTAGCCGCAAGTTCAAAGTTGCGTTGTGCGGATGAGTAATTTTTTTGTTCAAAATAGAGGTCGCCGATGCGCTCGTACGCCTTTGCCTCGCGCGGCTCTTTTTCCGCAGCCTCTTGATAAAAAATCAGTGCACGATCATCCTCTCCCGCAAAGTGAGCCGCATCGCCATCGCTAATTAATTTTTCATAGCTCTGATTTCCGGTGCTGCGAGGCCGCTGCACGCGCTTGGCCGGCTCGGCAGAATTTTCTTCCGCAAGTGTATCCGGCGCATCACCTCCGGAGCGATTCAAAATATCGTACTTCGTAATCAGTAAAAAAACAATTGCCACCACACCCAGCACAGTCAGTACTTGAAAAATTCGCACTAAAAGATGTTCTGTTTTTGCCTTCATGCGAGTGATTGTGGAATAGCAAGATGAGAGTGGAGACAGAGTGCACACGCGATTGCATCGCACGCATCGTCGCTCTTTGGCTGAATGCCAAATGTCATTCCAACCATTTTTTGAATTTGCACTTTATCGGCCCGGCCATCGCCGGTTACTGTTCGTTTAATTGTGCCGGGATTAAATGCTCGATGTGGAACGCCGTGCTCTTCAAAAATTTCTAAAATAATCCCCCGTGCATGCGAAACCGTTAGGGCGGTTTTAACATTCTTAGAAAAGAAGAGCTCTTCGAGCGCGGCGATATTCGGTTTCCATTGTTTCACAAGCTGGCTTAGATCGCCGGCGAGCATATGAAGGCGCTCGCTTAACGTATGTGTTTTAGGCGTATAAATACGTCCGTAATCCAGCAAGGTCAAAGCGCCTTGGCCATCTTGTTCAAGAATTGCAAAACCGGTTCGTTCAATACCAGGATCGATTCCCATGAGGCGCATGCGAACAGTATACTATATTTTTAGTGTCGTAATCAGTTTTTCACCATTTTGTGCCGATGTATTGCAGACTACAACGGTATCACCCGCTTTTGCGAGTTTTCGCTTTTTAAGTTCAGCGCGAATATAGGAGAGAGGATTGCGTGTATTTCTTTTGACGTGAATTGTCTGCAAGCATCCCCATACCAATGCACTTTGCCGCGCAACGGTACTATTTGGCGTGATGCAAATAATTGGAGTATTTGGTCTATGTTTTGAGAGTTCCCGTAACGTGTAACCGCCCTTGGTGATTGCAATAATCCACTTTGCACCAATGTCGTCGGCAAGTGAACACGCATTGAGGCATACCGCATCGGTCTGCTTCAATTTTTTGCGCTGTTTTGCATTGAGTAGTTGCGGATGCCGTCCGAGCTCTTTTTCCACTGCTTCAGCAGTGCGTGCCATTGTTGCCGCAGCCTCCACCGGATATCTCCCGACTGCCGTCTCATTGCTCAGCATAATTGCATCGGCATGATCAAAGATCGCCGTTGCAACATCGGAAATTTCTGCACGCGTTGGCCGTGGATTTTCAATCATCGACTGTAGCATCTGCGTTGCAACAATAACTGGCCGTCCCAGCTCTAAACATTTTTGAATAATCTTTTTTTGATAAATCGGCACATATTCGGCCGGAACTTCCACTCCTAAGTCGCCGCGCGCCACCATAACCGCGTCAGCGGCTTTAAGAATTTCATCCATATTCATTATTGCTTCATGACGTTCGATTTTTGCAATAATTTGAGACTTGCTCTTTCTTTTCTGAATGAATTTTCGCAAGTTCTCAATCTCTTCGGCGTTTCTTACAAAAGAGAGTGCAATAAAATCCACTCCCTGTTCGAGTCCAAACTTCAAATCGCGCCTATCTTTTGCGGTTAGAGGATCCGCCGAAATTGAAGCAGTGGGCACATTAATTCCCTTATTACTTTTTAAAATTCCGGGCGTCACGACTGTACACGTAATGAGTCCTGTCTTTGCGCTGCTCGACACAACGCGCACTTCAATCAATCCATCTTCAATTAAAATATGATCTCCGGCCGTAACATCGGCAGCAAGATGTTTGTATTGAATTGGAACTATTTTTTTGACAGGCGAATATATTGCATTTTTCACGCTAAAAACAATTTGTTTTCCGCGCACCACACGGATACCCTCAGCCGGCAACTTGCCCAGCCGAATCTTCGGTCCCTGTAAATCCTGCACAATCGCAACTTCGCGCCCCAGCTCATTACTCACCTCGCGCACATTTTTAATAATCTTACGGGCTTGCTCGTATGTTCCGTGCGAAAAATTAATCCGCACCACATCCATGCCCGCCCGCACCATTTTTTTTAAAACGGCCTTCTCCTCAGAGGCCGGTCCAATGGTACAGACAATTTTGGTGCGATTTTCCATGGAAGATTAACCGAGTTTTTTTTCCGGCGACTGCGGCTCCGGCGCTTTTGATACCAGATTTTGCAGACCCCTTATCGCTGCATTGATCTGTTCGGTTCCGCGTGCACTCATCGAGGCTGACAGCGCATCAACGGCTTCCGCTCCGGTGCGTCCCTCTAATAATTTTACCATTTCGGGATTGCCCGAGGGTTTTGCAGCAACTTGCTCTGGGGCGGCCTGCTGTTTTCCGCTTTGCGGTACCTGTTGTTGTTCGTTAACCATAGTTATTGTTTTTGTTCTTGTTTGTGTAGCTGCTCAACTGATGGAGCCAGTTTTTCAATCTCCATCTCAATTCGCGAAATCTCGGATACCTCTTTTTGCATCACAATTCCCTCAAGTTTATGCATAGTATTTTTTGTTGATTCCCGTACTGCTGTCTTTAAAGTAGCCAGTGCCTCCTCCAGCTTTTTTTTCTGCTCGATCAAAACCGCTTGCTGCGCCTCTTTATCGGCTTCCGGAATTTTAGCCATCTTCTGCTTAGCTTCAGTTTTGGCCGTCTCGCAGGCTTTATTAAATGCATCCTGCAGTTGCAACAAATGCG
>PCVQ01000027.1 GCA_002796025.1 Candidatus Peregrinibacteria bacterium CG11_big_fil_rev_8_21_14_0_20_46_8 | reverse complement strand
ATTTTTCCTTTTGTGTAGTACGAGTAAGGGAGTCCATACAAGTATGCGCGTTCGGGCATGGTTTGGTGAAAGGCGGTGTCAAAGACGGCAATTTGCGGCACATTGGGAAATAATTTTTGGCAAGCTTCAATTCCCGCAACATTTGGCGGATTGTGCAGCGGAGCGAGCGCGCTTAATTTTTTAATTTCGCGCAGTACGCGTGCCGTAATTTTTATTGGCTCGGTATATTTTTCGCCGCCGTGCACTACGCGATGGCCAATAGCATCTATTTTGAGCTCGCCATTTTTCAGTGGCAACTCACGAATAACCTTGCGCACGATCTTTTCAAAATTTGTAATAGCCTTGCCGTGATTATCAAAGTGGCCTTGGAAAAGCGACTTGAGACCGCGGCTTTCAAACAGTTCATGTTTGAGAGACGAGCTGCCGGCATTTAAAACTAGAATTATCATGTTAGTTTGCTATTAAATGCTGAGGAACTACAACGTCTTCCGCAGCTTCTACCGAAGTAATCGCAGCCAAATTTACAATATCATCGACACTGCAGCCGCGCGATAAATCGTTCACCGGTTTTTTTAATCCCTGCAAAATAGGACCAATAGCCTGGGCCCCCGCCAAACGCTCCACAAGCTTATATGCAATATTCGCCGCCTCTAAATTTGGAAAAATAAGAATATTCGCGCGGCCGGCAAGTTTAGACTTAGGACACTTTCGCGCTGCAACTTCGGGCACCAGCGCGGCATCTACCTGCATTTCACCCTCGCACAGGACATCCGGCATATGGTGCTGCACCATAGCCGTGGCTTCTCGCACCTTATCGACTCGCGGATGATCCGCCGATCCCATGGTAGAAAACGAAAGCATCGCAATGCGCGGCTCTAAACCAAAGCGCCGTGCGGTCTCCGCGGTATCCATGGCAATGTCAGCCAGCTCGTGTGAGTTTGGCTCAATGTTGACCGCACAATCTGCAAACAAGAGCAGCCGGCCCTCCAGCACCATAAAAAAGAAGCCCGAAACTTTGTGAAATTTTTCTTTTGTTTTGATGATTTGAAATGCGGGACGCAGGGTGCCGCCGGTTGAGCCCACAGCACCGGAAATCATCCCGTCGGCATCGCCCAGCTCCACCGCCATCACGCCAAAATAATTCGGATCGCGCAGCCGCTCGCGCGCCTTTTCTGCTGTCATGCCTTTATTTTTTCTCTTTTCAACTAGCGCAGCTACATAGCGCTCCATGCGCTCACTTTCTGCAGGATCAAAAATCTGGACGCGCTCCCGATCAAAAATCTTTTCAAGATTCACGCCGCTGTGCCGGCCCAATTCGACTATCTTTTCCTGATTTCCAACTAAAATTGAGCGCGCCGTCTCTTCCTCGGCAATTTTTGCCACCGCCGCCAGCACCCGCTCATCTTCACTCTCTGGAAAGATGATGCGCGCCGGATACTGCCGCGCCGAACGGCGAATAAGTTGGAGAAAAGAGAGCATAAAAGTTCTTATCATTATACCGCAAAAGAAGCTTATTGCCTAACGCCGCCGCTTAAGTATCATCCCGGCTACCTCTGGGGATTTCACTCTGAATCTTCTAAGTTCGGTGCCTCGCTTTTGTTTTCATTCGCGCTCTCGTCCTCTTTGACGCTCGCTTCTTCATCTTTTCCTATTTTATCCACCGCATCTACTGCCTCTTTTACTTCGGTTGCCGCCTCTTTTACCTCGCGTGCGGCATCACGTACTTCATCGATGCGCTCAGTGACCGAACCTTTTGTTCTTTCATATTGTTCGGTTACCGCATCGGCCTTTTCTTTTACAACGTTTACAGCATTGCCGCCGCGTCCTAAAATTTTTGCCCGAAGCTCAGGCAAAATTTCACATCCGCTCAGCCCCAAAAGTCCGGCAAGCAAAAAAGTAGATACAGAAAATCTGAAGAGAAGCTTCATAATAGTATTATACTATATCTTTGAGATCTCCTTGCCACGAATTCAGAAAATTCCGCATATCGAGAATTTCGTTATGAGAAATTTCGTCGCCAGAAGTCATTTGCATACGTAAGCGAAAGGTATCTTCTGGAGATTGAGCCGGAATAAGTTCGAGACTTACAAATGCTTGCGAAGCGCATCCTCCACAGACAACAAAAAAGAGAGAGCTCAATCCGTTTGCCATTAAGACAATAATATCCTGCTCTTTAAATTTCGCTTTACAAAAAGGACACGTATGCTCTTTACGAAACTGACTGATAACCTGTTTGAGAAGTTTTATTGGCATAACTATATCTATTTTAAACCGAATCATCTTTTATGAAAAGAGAAGCGGGAATTTCCCCTAAGAATAAGGGAAATCCCGCCACTCTTTACGGGTACACTTGTTATGGAAGTGTCACGGCAAATGTCGGACTTTGCAGGGTAACAGGGAGTGAATAGTTGTTTGCGGCGACATTGCCGAATTGATAGGTAATGTCGTTAACAGGTATAGCGCCATATGAGCTGTTAGTTGTCCAGCGGAAAGTGAGAGTAATTTGATTCCCGTTGATGACCGCGGTTGAGGCATTTGCTCCGCTGGTAATGAGATTCACATGATTACTGCCAAAGTAGGCCGGGCCTTTAGAGAAATTCGTGCCGTCCCATTTGAGCATGCCGCGCATATTTGCAGGATCTTCACCGGTATCAATTCTGTTTAAAACCAATGAGACATAGTCGATGTCGGCAGGATTTGCATCGAGTGTAAGCGTTGCCTCTTGAATATCGGTTGCATTTGCTTCGACCGAAGTTTGCGAGAGCGTGAGTGAGTTGAAGGTTGGAATTGGACTTGCAGAGGTGACGGCAAATGTTGGATTCTCGAGCCTGACCGTAGGCGACCAATTATTTGTTCCGCTTTCAAATGAATATGAAACTCTATTGGTAGGTACGTTCCCGTAGGTACTGTTTGTTGTCCAGCGGAAGGTGAGTACAAGCTGATTTGCTGTTGCGACCGCAGTTGAGGAGTTTGCACCACTGGTGAGAAGATTTACATGCTGGCTGCCAAAGTATGCAGGACCTTCAGAAAAATTCGTACCGTCCCATTTGAACATGCCGCGCATGTTTGCGGGATCTTCACCAGTCTCTGTTCTATTAAGAATGACATTCACATTAGTTATGTCGGCCGGATTGCCGTCGAATGTGAATGTTGCTTCTTGAACATCCGTTGCGTTTGCTTCTATAGATGGTTGTGAAAAGGTGAGTGAGTTAAATGCCGGTGCTGCATTAGCTACCGTGACGGCGAACGTTGGACTTTGTAATTTTACAACCGGTGAGTAGTTCGTGGTATTTGCATAACCGAATGTGTACGAGATGTCGTTGACCGGAACTGCACCGTACGAACTGTTTGCAGTCCAGCGGAAGATAAGCGTAGTTTGGTTTGCGGTTGTGGTAATTGTAGAAGCGTTTGCGCCGCTCGTGAGCAAATTGACATGTCCATTACCAAAGTAATTCGGACCTTCTAAAAATTCGGTGCCGTTCCAAATAAATTGACCGCGCATATCGGCAGGGTCGCCGCCGCTTTCGATGCGGTTGAGCGTGAGGTATACCGAGCCGAGTTGCGAAGGCGCGCCATCGATAACAAGCGTTGCTTCTTGAATATCTGTTGCATTTGCTTGCATCGAAGTGCGAGAGAGCGTGAGCGCATTAAATGTTGGTAATGGATCCGCAAGAGTCACGGCAAATGTTGGATTAGGAAGGCGGACAACTTCCGAATAGGTATTTGTATTTGCATAGCCGAGCTGATACGAGATGTTGTTCGATGCGATTGCGTCATACGAGCTGTTTGTCGTCCAGCGGAAGGTTATAGTTGTTTGATTTGCCGTTGTGCTCACTGTGGATGCATTTGCACCGCTTGTAAGCAGATTGATGTGATCATTGCCGAAGTATGATGATCCTTCTACGAAGTTTGTACCATCCCAAGTCATCATGCCGCGCATCTCGCTTGGATCGCCGCCACTTTCGATGCGGTTGAGTGTGATGGTTGCCGAGCCAAGTTGTGACGGTGTGCCGTCGATTACAAGTGTTGCGGTTTGCACTTGCGTTGCATCCGCTTCAACGGTGGTTTCTGCAAGCGTTAAGGAGTTAAACGCAAGCGGCTGACTTGTGCCGTACGTTATTGCGAAGGTTGTATCGGTCAGAAGCGGTGCCGGTGAGTCGCGCCAATCGATTGTAATTCTGTTCGATGCGATCGCGCCGTATGACGGCAGTGCAGTCCAGCGAAAAACTACCGTAACGGTACCGGCTGTGGCATCGGTAATAAATTCGGAAGTTGGCAGCAGACGAACAAACGGTTGGCCCCAATATGCGCCGCCTTTGGAAATAAATCCGCCGGCAACACTTGCTTCAAAATATCCCCGTCTTTGATTGGTTCCGCCGGTTTCGTCGCGATTTACAAAGAGACTTACGGTGCCGAGGTGAGCGGGATCTGTTGCATTAAATACAACCCGTGCTTCTTGTAAATCTTGATCATCGGCGAGCAGGGTTTGTTTGCCAACGGTAACTGTATTAAGAGTTACCAGCGGGCGCGAACCCGTTACTTCAAAGCTTGTATCGACATGACGCCATAATTCTCCAAGACCGAACCACCAGTACGAAACATCGTTATCCGGCACATTGCCGTAGAGTGGCTGTGCGGCCCATGCAAAGACGAGCGTTGCCTGATTCGAACCTGCATCAAAGCTAATGGATGATTGTGCGGGATCGAGTGCAACAACATCGTTGCCGTACGCAGTGCTGAGTTCTTCAAATCCATTTTGCGGTGTGTAGCGGAAGTATCCTCGCTGCGGCATGCCGTTCTCATTAAAGATATGATTTATGAGTATGCGCGCGTCGTTTACTTGCGATTGTGCCCGTGCATTTACAACCAGCGTTGCAGTCTGCAGTGTTGTGCCGTCTGCGGGGAGTGATGCACGGCTGACATTGAGCGATTCAAATGTGAACGCATGTACTAAGATTTCACGGCTAACTGCTTCAGACCAGTCGCCGGTTGCGTCTTGTGCACGAACAAAGAGTGTGTATGGGCCGTTTGCAACTGTCCATGCGGAGCTGTCCACCGTTGCTTGAAGCAACTCTTCTGAGCTGTCGAATGCGCCGTCAGTTGCGGTCATTGCCGTAGCACTGCCCGGTGCAGGTGCTTGCCCGCCTGCGGCAGGCAGAACATAGTACTCTGCTGCGGTGATGTTCGCCGTGGTATCTGCGGCGCGTGCTGTTAATGCAAAGTTCGGCTGAGCTTCCCAAAGAATTTCCGGTGCAGTGACCGCAGAAACGGTTGGAGGAGTAACACCGAGTGCAAATTTAATGCGGCTGAATGAAGAGGCGATTGTTTCTCCGACAGACGTCATGAGCCGGCCAGCGGATGCGCCGATACTTACAAAGAGATTGCCGTTGCCGGGCGCTGCCATAATAACTGCGCTCTCTCCAATGCTGCCGCGCTGAACCGGAAAAGCCGAGACGCCGCCTTGTGCGGTCATAACATTCGTAGAACCGTCCAATAATGATATCGCGATTTCATCGCCTGCACTGTTTGCATCCAGTTCTGTAACTACGGGTGTATCAAGCGGTGCACTTGTCGTGGTAACTGGGAATCCGCTTTGTTGCTGCGCTGTTGCAAAGTCAATTGCCTCAATTTGGTAGAGGCGGTTTACGCCATAAAGCGTTGTGCCTGTGCTGTTGAGTTCCACCGGATAGATAATCGGCTCGTTCGTTCCGATGATTCTCGACCGGCTCCATGTACCGCTGTTTTCTTCATAGACGTGGAGCTGATTCCGTGCCGGAAGATTGACCACTGCTTGTTGTGCACCGGTAAACGTTACGCCTGCAGTTTCTCCAAGCGAGAAGAGTGTGCCCGATGTAAAGGCGCCGTTTTGGAATGTAAATCGCACAATGGTGCCGCTCACTGTAGCAACTACAACAGACTGTCCCAATGCTACCGGATCATAATATATAGTTCCCGTGATCGATGCCGATCCGAGTAATGTTTGATCTGCTCTATATGCATAGAGCGTATGTGCTCCTGCTCCATCCCGTCCAATAACAATAATTTCATTCGCGCCGTCTCCGTTTATATCGAGCACGAGCGGCGATGAGACAAAGAGCCCATCATTCGGCAGTAAGAGGGGATAGTTCGGGGCAACATCACCGCTCTCATGAAAGAGCGTGAGCGTGCCTTCCTCAGAGACAACAACGCGCTCAATGCCGACAGTAGTTGTAAGAAGTTCGCCGCGCGCCGGCTGAAAGTGCGCGTCACGTGCACTTGCTGTGCCCGCGCTGAGAAAGAGAAGTGCGCTGCTGATAATGAGAAGTGTTACTCGGCGGAACAAGGTAACCATGGGGACTATGGGTTAGATGATTGAGAAAGATTTGGATTGTTTAAAAAGATCGCAACAGTTCCTCCATTTTTTCGGTGAGTTCCAAAGCCGACAAGGTCGCCATTGGGATATACCCGTTCAATATTCATAATTTGCCACGGTGAATTTTCCGGGAGATATCCATTTGCATCGAATAATCCTCCTTCAAAGGAAAAGCGGCCAAAGGTGTGTGCCCACTGTTCAGCAGGATTTGGCAGGAGATATCCGGTGTAGTCGCGCATTTGATTATTGTCGAATATGAAATTTTGTAATACGCCTTGTGCGGTGCGATAGTTGCCGAGTACGCGTCCATCCGAAAGAATTCGCAGCCCTACACTTTGCGTTCCGCCAAGTGTGCCAAGCACGCGCGGCGTTTTTCCAGCTTCCCAAATGACGGCCTGCGTTTCTGTAGTATTGGAAATGTCGCCAGTGATATCTCCCCGGTCATTAATATCGTATGCGCGGCTTTCAATGTAGCCCGCGGGCAGCGGAAGCCGCTCGATCTTTCCATTGCGCCACTGTACCGCACGGTCGGGTGCATCCCCGCCTTGTGCGGGGATCAGATTTTTGCCATCTCCTGCAAATCCGGCAATCACGCCCGAATTATTAATAGCTTGCGCAACCGCGTGCGAATTTGCGTGCAGTCCCGGCAGCTCATGCATCGTTCCGTTTTCCCATAGAAAAGCCTGCGCCGCTGTTTTGGTGTCTGTCATGCTCATGCCAACGATTTGCCGTTTCGCATTCACGCCAAACGCTTTGGCGTACGGACTTTCTGTACGCAGCGAGCCGAGAGAAATGAATTCGCCTTGTTGCGGGGCTGGCGGGAATACCGGAGTTTCAACAGACTGCGACCGCTGCCGCGGCCCTAAAAATATTCTTAAAATACGCTCAAAAAATGATATATAGCGCGGTGCGGGCTGCACAATGTCCTGCTGATTTTCAGGAAGCTCGGGGAGTTCCTGGGCGTGAGCGAGGGAGGGTAATAAGAATGCAATTACTAGAATTACTGAGATATATTTTTTGAATGGCATATAGGCGTGTTTAAGAATCTCTAAAAGATTTATCCCAATATTGAAAAGTTTTGATAAGGTCTGTGTCTTTTTTAGTTCCTTCAAAGAGACCATACGAAAAGGCAACTAATAGTTGAACCGGGTTACACGGTATTTTGCTGTTGCGTGTAACTACAGGTTGTCCATAATCAGCATCATTTTTTGCAGTATTAATATTGTGATGCCAGGTGAGATTATTATTGGTCCGAATGAGGACATCGCCAAAATACATTGCAGCATCAATAGCATGAGAAAATGTCTCATTTGTTAAATCGCCGGAGAGTAATTTCCTCTTTTTTGTTGCTGTAATCCATTTCCCTAAAGAAGTAAGTGAGTCGACCGAAAAATCATTATTCCATTTTTCAAATCCTTTCGTAGATTTAATAGCCTCATCTAATAATTTTAAGCGTTTTGGTTTTTCATTCATAAACCATTCATAGTACTGTTTTAATTCTTTAGTACTCATTTTGCGAAATTCTAATGTAAATGGCGGTGCGATAATTTCGTACATGTAAATTTATTTATTGTCGCTGTAGTTATTCGTTGATTGATGGTAAATGTTGAATACCTTGTTCACTACCCCAGCTCCGATCGCGGAATTAACAATTCCAGCATGATTGTGCATTCTAGTAACAATTCCGGCTTCATTAAGCAGATTTTGAATAGGCTTGCTTGGGCCGATTTTTCCTGTTACTGGACTGCGGAAAAAATCCCAGACATATCCGCTGTATTTGCCCGATGCAAGGATTTCTTTGTCTTTTGCAATTTGTTTTGCAGCCTTTGAACCTGAAACATATCCGACTTTTGATTCGTGAGCAATGCCTTGAATAACTTGATCGATATATCGCCGTCCTTGTGTAGTTTTGGTGAATACTTGAGGTGCACCTCCGAGTTTACTTAGTGCATTCTCTCCAATAACACCTGTTGCACCTATTGCAGCACCACCGCGGCCACTTCCAGAAATTATTCCCTCAATTTTGCTAATGCCAAGCGAAGCTCCTTTTTTAATGCCGGCCCCTCCGGCAATAATATCTACAACATCATAACTAATGTGTGCTGCAGTATTTGTAGTTGTATTAGTTTCCGTTAACGCATCAATTGCTTCGTGCGCGGGGTTGTAGGTGTAATCTACAGCGGCCGCTTCGTCATTGAAAATACTGTTCCAAATATTTACGGCACCGCTTGCTCCTTCTGTTGTGCCTGCTACCACATTGTTCCCGCCAAGCGCCATTAACGGCACTCCTGGAACGGCACCTAAAAGAGTGCTGGACATAGCTCCGCCAGCAATTACTTCAGCTCCGCCAAAGACTGTATTCAATGCACCAAAAGTAGCTTGTTTTGTACCCGTCCAAAATAAATCAAAACTGAAATATCCAGTCGGATCTACAAAGCGTAACGGATTATTTAAGGTATAGATGTATGGATTGTAATCAAGAACATTACCGGTTCCGGTCTTTATAACATCCTGCGACAAAAATCGTCCGGTGCGCGGATTGTAGTAGCGCGCATTCATGTAGATGAGGCCGCTTTCGGTGTCGGCTTCTTGGCCGGTGAATTGGTAGTTCGTCGGAGTGTTGCCGTCCGCGCCGATAGTTTCGCCGAACGGCGCGTATTCGTAGCGCTGCACCGGCGCGCCGGTGCTGTCGGTCACGACCATGGTCGAGCCGAGCACATCCTGATGCAGGTAAGTAATTGTGCCGGCCACATCTATCTCTGCAACTTGATCTAATCCTTGCACAATGCTCTTGCTTGGATTGCCGTTTGCCGCGAGTTCGTTCAGAACTTTGATGCCGCTGTTTATATAGTAGGTAATTGCGCCGTTTGCTTCTTTGCGAATACGGTTGCCGCTGTCTTCATATTCATAGTTGACGCTCTCAGCCGGCAGTGCGGGCAAGAAAGCCGGACGATTGTATGCGTATTGAATTGCAGTGAGCCGATGCTCTGCATCGTAGGTGTAATCGATGCTGCGCGTTGTAATGCCGTGGCGCGCAAATGACTCTTGTGTGAGATTTCCGTCTGCGTCGTGCGTAACCGTTACCGCGAGCTTGCCGTTGTTGTATGCCATTGTTGCAAGCCGCTGGGAATCGCCGGCGTATGTTGAAGCAACGCTGGTAAACGGCGAACGGTAGTTTGTTCTGTTGCCCCACGAATCGTAGGCGTAACTAATATCGTTGCCGGTGCCCGGAATGTTATCGTAATCCACAGCAATAAGCTGATGCAGCGGATCGTACTGGTACGTAATCGTGCGCGTAGCATCTTCAATTAAGCGCGTGCGGTTACTCTCTGCATCGTATGCGTATTGATGACGGAGCAGAGAAGTGCCGCGGCTGTTTTGAAGATTAATCTCGGTAACGCGATTCAGTTCGTCATAGGTGAGTGCGCTTGTAACGCCGTTGCCGTATGTTACTGTGGCCGGCCGCTGCATGTTGGTATAGGCATACGTTGCGAGAGTGGTTGTATTGAACGCTACGGTTTGCATGAGCCGCCGTGCATCGTAGGTGTAATTAAAGCGCCGTCCCGCTGCATCGGTAATGCTGGTCATGTCGCCATTTGCATCGTACGTGCGGGCAATGGTGTAGGTCCGGCCCGGCAGACGCGCGAACGTCAGTTCTTCATTGGTAACTCTGTTCAAGAGGTCAAAGGTGCGGGAGGTGTCGAGATTCGGATCGCCGGTGCGCGTGGTGTTGTCCCAGTTGTCGTAGGTGTAGGTGACGGTGATTGTACCCGGCAAAGTTTTTTGTATGTTCCGGTTGAGCGCGTCGTAGCTGTAGGTAATTTCGTTGCCTTCGCCGTCAACTGTGCGTGTAATATTTTGATTTGCGTCATAGCTGTACTGCATGAGCTGCTGACCGCCTTCGCTCATCGTTGCAATTTGATTGCGCGGCGTGTATGTCCAGGTGCGCACTTTTGCATTTGTAGTTTCTGTGAGCCGGTTGCCATTCGCATCGTAGGTATAGGTTGTTGTGACATTGTTCGCATTCCGCTCACTCCGCAGCCGGTTTAATCCATCGTATGCAAATGTTGTTGTATTGTTGTTTTTGTCCCGCTCGGTGAGAAGATTATCAGCAGCATCGTAGGTATATACGCGCTGGCCGGCGAGTTCATCGGTTAGCGAAGTCATACGTCCCTTGCTGTCAAAAACGCGGGTGAGAACAGTTCCGTCCGGATAAAATTCCTGAATGATATTGTCGTTCTCATCGCGAATAAAGTGAGTTGTCTGATTTGCCGGATCGATTTGCCGGATAAGCCGGTGATAGACATCGTATTCAAAGCGCGTGATGTTGCCCTCTTTGTCTTGGGAAGAGAGGCGGTTACCAATGGCATCGTAGGTGTAGACCATATCATTGTTGAGCGCATCGATATCGCGCGTCATACGATTCAGTGCATCGTATTCATAGGTCATGACGTGCGTGTTCTGAGTGCCGTCACTATTCATACGGTCAACAACGCGAACAACATTGCTGTCGGTGTCGTACTCGGTCGTAGTGATCTTGTTGTCTGCATTGACCATTCGAATAATGCGATTCAGCGCATCATATTCGTAGGTTGTTGAGTTGCCGTTTTTGTCGCGCACGCTTAAGCGGTTGCCGTTATTGTCGTAGGTGTAGCGCGTCTCTTGATTTTCCTCATCGCGCACCGAAAGGAGCCGGTCGCCTAAGTCGTATGCGGATGTAACGGTATTGTTGCGCCCGTCGGTTTGAATAATAGTGCGTCCCAAGCCGTCGTAAGCGAGCCGCTCTTCTACAAAGTTTGTTGCATCGATATAGCGCCGGATGCTGGTTGGATCATTCAAACTGTTATAGACAAAATCCGTCCGCTGGCTTGCTGAATTTGTTTCCCGCGTGATGTTGCTGTTGGCGTCGTAGGTATAGTTGACGGTGGTGAAGGGATCGCTTTGCGTAATAATCCGGTTCGCAGCATCGTATGTGAAAGTTGTTGTCATGCCGCGCGGATTGATTTCGCGGACTTTATTTCCCACAAAATCATACTCGAAGCGCTGCACAATATCGCCGATATAATCGTCCGGAGGTATAACAGGCAAGCCGATATTTCCACCGATACCTTTCTTTGTAATGCTCGCGACACTAGCCGGAATGTTTCTGAGATAACTCCACTCAGTGACTCTTCCAAGCCCGTCTGTCTGGCGAATCAGATGATTTTCTTCATCGTATTCGTACGTCCAGGTGCCGCCGTTGGCCGGCAGTGTTTTTGAGCGGACGTTGCCATGCGTGTCATAGACAAAATTCGTTACATTTTGCCGTGGCGATGTATAGCGCGTGCGGTTTCCGTAGATATCGTACTGATATTGTTTTGTGACATTTGCAATCGACTCGCTCAGCAGATAGTTGCCGCCGGTATCGTATGTATAGGTTGTGGTGTTTCCGTTCGCATCGGTGTGTGTGCGGACATTGCCGAATGAATCGTAGGTAAAGTTTTCTGTGGCATTAAGCGTGGACGTGAGCGAGCGCGCGATTGCAAGAATGTTTCCGTTATTGGAATCGATGCTGTACGTATTGCGCCGTTGCACTACTACGGCATTTGCATCTAAATCACGCACTACTTCTTCACGCAGCGTCATGCGGTTAAACGTATCTTCATACGAGTAGTTGGTAGTTTTGCGAACATTGCGTCCGG
>PCVQ01000067.1:15601-20934 GCA_002796025.1 Candidatus Peregrinibacteria bacterium CG11_big_fil_rev_8_21_14_0_20_46_8 | reverse complement strand
ATAATGTTTTGCACACGTACACCCTTTTGACCGACACATGAACCAATGGGATCCACTTTCGGATCGGTCGAAGTAACTGCAATCTTGCAACGCACACCGGGCAGACGGGCAATCGATTTAATCTCAACTAAACCGGCCTTAATTTCTGGAATTTCAAGCTCGAGCAGTTTGCGCACCAAGTTTGGATGCGTGCGGGAAATAAGAAGCTGCGGACCCTTTGTAGTCTTAATAACCTTATCGAGATAGATCTTAATACGCTGACCGCCAAAGTAGCGCTCTCCTGGAATTTGCTGATCGCGCGTAAGGATCGTGGTGACTTTATCGAGATCGATAAAGACTTGGTCGCGCTCAACACGGTGCACGAGTGCATTAAGGAGTTCATCTTCGCGCTCTTTAAATGTCTGATACATAAGATCACGCTCTGCCTCTTGTAGGCGCTGAATAATTACCTGCTTTGCCGATTGCGCAGCAATGCGGCCATAACCGACTGGCGTCACATCGATGCGGATTTGGTCACCCTCTTTTGCATCTTTCTTATACTGCTGTGCATCTTTGACAAGAATATCTAAATCTTCATCTTCAATTTCTTTTACAACATCTTTCACTAAATACACCGTAATATTTCCGGATTTTTCGTCGAGATCGACATCGACGTTTTGATTGCGATTTCCATAATCTTTCCGGTACGCAGCGCGAAGTGCAGCCTTTACCGTTTCTAAAACAACATCGCGAGAGAGATTCTTTTCATCGCAAAGTTGAGAAATTGCTGCAAAAAAGTTTGATTGCATGGGGAGGAGAAATTAGAAAGATTAAAAATTAACAGAATATGGAAAAACCCAAGATCGATTGATCTTGTGGGCTTACTATAGCAGCCTCGAGCGCTTTTGCAAAGCAAAAATGCTAAGCTCCCGGGTGACACAGTTAGCTAGAGAAAAAATACAACTAGATGAGATCATTAACTACTTCATAAATAATATTTAGCGCAAAACCTCTACCAGCCAAAAAATTGGCGAGTTTTTTACGCTGATATATGAGTAGCTCCTTTTTTCGATTTTCGGCGGGTCGCGAAAATCGCTTAATACGATCTTCAGCAAGCTGCCGTGCCAAAATCTCTTCATCAACATTTTTGTTATTCCAAGCAAGCTCAGCCTGAGCAAAATCGATTCCTCGCTGACGCATCTTCTGCAAAAATCCATACTTACCGAGTGGCCGTGCGGGAAGTGTGTACTCTAAATAGTTATCGAGGATGCGAGCATCGTTTATATAGTTAAGCTCACGGAGACGAACCAAAATCTGCGTAATCAAATCGTCTGCCGATTCAATACCAACCTTCTTACACCGCAGCACGAGCTTTGTTGTAAGCTCGCGCTCGGTATACCATTTGCGTGTAAGAAGATTCAGCGAATATTCAAGCAGTGCTTGATAATCACTTTTTGGCTGTTGTCTTTTTTTCTGCCGCGACAGGCGCTTCTGACTTTGTGCCATTTGTACCATTAGACATAAATTTACGAAGATCACTCTCAATCGATTTCAAAATCTTTTCATTGCCTTCCAAAAAGCCTTTTGCCGCCTCGCGTCCCTGACCAAGCTTTAAATCGCCATACGAGTAGAAAGCACCGCTCTTATGAATTCGGTCATACTTCACAGCAAGATCAAGTAGATCACCGGCATGCGAAATACCTTTGTTATACATAATATCGAACTCTGCGGTTTTAAACGGCGGAGCAATCTTGTTTTTCACAATTTTCACACGCACACGATTTCCAACACGCTCTTTCTCACCGCTTATCGAACTCGCATCTTCAATTTTTCCAATTGAACGAATATCCATACGCACAGAAGCATAAAATTTTAGTGCGTTTCCACCGGTCGTAGTCTCTGGATTTCCAAACATCACACCAATCTTCATACGAATTTGATTAATAAAGATGACAGATGTTTTAGATTTGCTAATACAGCTTGTAAGCTTGCGAAGCGCCTGACTCATGAGGCGAGCCTGCAAACCCATTTGCGGATCTCCCATGTCTCCCTCGATTTCTGCCTTTGGCGTAAGGGCCGCAACTGAATCAACAACGACAACATCGACTGCATTTGAACGTACTAAGGTCTCAGCAATCTCCAGTGCCTGTTCGCCGCTGTCCGGCTGCGATACCAATAAATTACTCATGTCGACACCGATACGCTTTGCATATTCCGGATCGAGCGCATGTTCGGCATCGATAAATGCACACTGCCCACCACTCTTTTGCGCCTGACTAATAATGTGGAGCGTCAGTGTCGTCTTGCCTGAAGATTCCGGACCATAAATTTCGATAACACGACCGCGGGGAATACCGCCGCCAAGTGCCATATCGAGAGAAACGGAACCAGTTGAAATGGTCTCGATTGCAACTTTCTGCTGATCGCCCATCTTCATAATTGAGCCTTTCCCGTAGCTCTTTTCAATCTGAGCCAGCGCCAGCTCGAGCGCCTTTGACTTTTCATCCGCCATATATATAAAGGTTAAAAAATATACAAATCAGATTTTGTGGCCGAACTATATGTGAGCGTGCACTCATAGTCAATCCCTTGCTATTTACAGATTAGATTTTATTGATATAATTCTGGCTTCTGTACAGACATCAGCAGCGTATCAGCCCGACATTACAAATCCATAAACTTTTTTGGACAAAAAGATGAACGGAATCCCAAATTTGCCGGAAAACTATGAAGAAGCCATGTTCGGTGAATGCGGGCTCAATGAACTAGAACAACGGGCAAAAGCAGAGGGACGATATAGAGAAGTGGAAGTGGAAGATGACATACCGGCTAACGAAATATTTACTGCAAAAGAGCTCCTTGCAATTGAAAATGCCCTGAGCGAGGGGCGGTATGATTACTGGGGAGAATTTGTTCCTAATCGGCGTCACGGCATCCAAGCAGAGACGCGCAAATTAGCATGGCAAATTACACAAAACAGAGAAGTACGGAAGCGAAAGCGAACGCAGGCGACAGAAGCCGCTGAGCGCAAAGTAAAAGCACGCACCTTAAAATTAGATGCCCATCCTAAAATCAGCCGCATCGAAATAGCCTTTGAAGCGTGGCGAGTACAAGCAATTCGGAAAGATTACGGTGAATTGTACCGGTCAAATAATCATCCCTACACCGAATATCCATCTGAGGAAGCATATGAACGCTTGTTGCAAAATATCGATGGCGCACAGAACCGCGATTATCGGTATTGTAACACCGCCCACTATCCGCACCGCGGCTACTACCGTGAAAAAATTCTGCCTGCTGTTTTAGCCCTGGCGCAAACACCGGCAGAGGTAGAAAAGATCAGTAAAGATGCGATCGACTGCCTGGATCTTATTATGAGGCAAAGAACAAGGCTCTCGACTCCAAAAAGCAATCTTGTACAGCATTTTTTTGATGAAGCGGATTACCTGAATGATACTTGGGAAGGCAGCAACGGACTCTTTCTCGCAGCATACCGTGCCGGCGGACCGGATTTTGCAAAGGCGCTTGTGATGTTTCAAGCACGCCAATGCGATGCTCACTATGACGGCCTGGATTATTCCTACAAGCCGTGGAAAATGAAGGCTAATTTTTTCGATCCTCTCGTGCAAATTCCCGAAACACATCGCGCGGGTGCGACACAAGCTCTTTTATCTCAAATGGAGAAATCCCACCGCCATGCAGCAGAAGGATTTTGGTTATATGTACCGGCAATAGTGCGAACACTCGAAGCTGCAAAGTGCAACATAAATGATTACTTTCGCTTAGCTGCGGCATGCGCCTGCGATTTTATCGATCAAGATATAAAGTGCTCTCAACTTGCAATTCTTGACCACAAGCAAATGCCCAAAGAACTTGCGGCACTCGCTGCAGAGCCGGAGTTCAAAGACGATCTTATTGAGTTAGCATGCGCAATTCTCAATGCAGAGCAAATATGGAGCAGATTGCGCGGCACCGGCATTACGTTTATTGATCCGGGCGGCACTACAGATTTTGGCCTTATGAAGGTTAATCCGCTTGCCATATTGCACAAGCTGCGCGATGCAGGTTACAACAATACAGAGCTACATAAAATTCTGCAGCTACCGCAGCGTTATCCATGGCTTGGGAAAAATATTGTCCCATTAATTACTGCCTATACGGAAATTAATGAGCGCTTTCCCGGAGGAGTTCCTGCGCTTCTTGTACAGCTTGAAAAGATGAAGGGAGCAGAGCGCTCTTCTCGCCATCTCATTGAACAAGCCGAATGTCCGCCATTTTGCAATGAAGAGCAATGGGATGCATATTTAGCTGCCGGTCAGCGCTTAGTTGAAAAATTCGGTGATGCAGCTTATCCATATTTTCATCTCTCAAATGCACCAGGCAATTGGAATAAAAAGCTGCCACCCGGTACCCAGCGAGTTTTTCGGCCGCTCGAAACAAATCTTCGCGAACTTATAAAAAATCCGGAAGAGTTCGCTGCCGCTATGCAGCAGATGGAAACAACAATCGCACAGCTTACGGAAGGCACGGGAGTTACACGTGCAGGACACGAAAGCATGATACGCGCATATCTCACGCATATGCGCGAACCAAAATTTTTAGAGTTTTCAGCAGGCCTGCAACTATTATTGCAGCGTATGCAGACTGCCGGAATTGCACACCGGGACCGGGATGACAACGTATACAATGAAGCCGTCCGCTTCTTTGCAGAGCTTCCAATGCAAATTGGAGGAATTGAACAAAAAACACTGCCGGAAGACATCAATTATATTACAATGGCAAGAATCGCGGCGCACTTTGCAACCGATGCTCCGCTTGAAGGTAATGGAGCCTCAGCTTTTTCTCGGGACAACTTTTTTGGAATGATACGATCAGGCGTACATTATAGTGTGGCCGGTTCTCTGCATTTTTTTGACCGCCAATTTGGAGAGACTGCAACGCCGGATGGACGTGTTGCCAGGCCGGCAGATGTTGAACTGCCGGTAAGCGATGAAGAGCTGCAACGATTGCTCGACTGTGTTCTTGAAGCGCGAGCAATAAAGGCCGCAACAACCGGCGCAACGATTGTCAATGACAGATGCTATGCAGCACTTTCGGCTCGAATTGCAAAGCATCGGGCCGAATTAGAAGCACTTTGCGCTCAGCCGGCTTTTCAGCAATTCATTGGCGATGCCTTTCTCCACGAAACTCGCTCGACAGTTGATGGCGCCTATGCACTGCTCAGCATGCGCCGCGTCCTTAACGCCGGATTTATTCTGAGTGATAAGGGCAAAGATCCCGACTCACCGCTGCTCCGTCACGGCAGCGAACTGA
The DNA here is from genome assembly GCA_002796025.1 of Candidatus Peregrinibacteria bacterium CG11_big_fil_rev_8_21_14_0_20_46_8. Classification (GTDB taxonomy): domain Bacteria; phylum Patescibacteriota; class Gracilibacteria; order UBA1369; family UM-FILTER-53-11; genus 21-14-0-20-46-8. Next base: position 15,642 of record PCVQ01000067.1, on the reverse strand, counting down.
CACGCTCTCTCATTGCGGGAGCAACCTTCCTTGGGGCTATT
>PCVQ01000067.1:12349-15576 GCA_002796025.1 Candidatus Peregrinibacteria bacterium CG11_big_fil_rev_8_21_14_0_20_46_8 | reverse complement strand
TATAGACTCGAAAAAATCTCGTACTGGGCAAGCAGAATTGCTGGCCGTTACACAAGCAAAAGGTCCTATAGCCGATATGCTGCGCGAAAATCTCAATCACATTGCACCGCGCATCGACCGGGCCATTATGCAGCAGCGTATGAGCATGCTTGGACTCATGGCGGTTGGCGGTAAACACCATGCACGTCTTCCGATTGACCCCAATATATTACAAACAATTTCAGATATTTTTGGACTCACCCAAACTCCATTTCATCTTATTCATGCGAATGAATCACTGGTACTGGCACCCATGCCAACTGCATTTGAACTCGAACTCATGATACGAATTCTCGATGCATTCGGCATAATCGACAAGTTGAATTTGCAGATTGCAGGGGCCGGACGCCTTACAAATCAGCGTGCGGGCATTGTAGGTTCGACAGTCATCCTCTCAACAATAGAAGGCGGTATTCCAAAACCGGGCGCATTTACAACAACACACAACGGTCAAACCGGCGCACGCATTATGGCCTACGATGCAGGCATCAAAGTGCGCGGCCTGCCCTTTGACATTCCCCAGGCAGAGGGACGGACCGACAAACTCGGCAGTTTAACAACCGCAGATACAATGACTCACCAAGTAGTGCACAATCTCATGATTCAAGAGCAGCTGGGCACCGGGCCGCTCGCTGATCTCGCCGCAGAATTCTGCAGAGATCATGGACGAATTATGGAAGCGCACGGATTGAGAAATGTCGTGCAAGAATCAGCGTGGGTATATGGCACCGGCTCAAAAGACGATTCACTTGAAGCACACGAAGCAATGGTGCGGCGCTTGGCAGAAACGTGGCATGCGCACTCGATGCAGAATCGCATGGGTGTCATAGCAGATATGAATGCATTAGTCGCGAGGACAATACGCGCCATTCTTGAAAGACGTGATGCCACTATGGATTCGCATCCAGAAGAAGTCGATAAATTAAAAGTTGCATAAATGAAAGATCGATCAGAGTTATTTTCAGAAACAGAACAAACTGCAATTGAAGTTGCACTGAGTGCGCACCAGCATCCGTGGTATCGCCGTAAACCAGAAAAATATGACCGCAACGATATACGAATAAAAGAGAACGATGCCTCACTCGAGGCGCTGACACGCTATCTTCCGCGCATTCCTATACAGTGGCGCGCACGGGCAATCGCAGTCTATTTCAAACAGCAAGAAAATGATGCTGCCGCCGCAGCGTTTTTCCGCGAAATTCCGCACATGGTACGAGAGCTTCAAGCGAAAAATTTGGATATCGATGCATTTTTCCAGCTGGCTGAAGCTGCGCTCCCCCTCCGTTCAAGCGGCGAAATTGGACACGAACAAATCTGCCTGACCGACACAACAGAGCTCGAATTATTGGAAAGTGCCGGCGAATTCAAACAAGATCTTATCGATTTCACACGACTTATATTAAGCGGCGAATTTGCCATAAAACGCATGATTAGCTTTGGGAGCAGTGAAGGCACATATCATCAAAATTCAATCTATTTTTGGCCAAATGAAATCCTGCGCAAACTTCAAAAAGACGGATATTCCGCAAAAAAAATCCACCGAGTCTTTGGACTGGTGCATACACACGCTTGGGTTGGTGACCGATTAGGCCTTCTCATTAATTATTATGCAGAAATAGAGAAAAATTTTCCGGGCGGCTGTGCAGCTCTATTAGAAGAACTAGAGGCGCTGCAGCACGCCAACAAAGATGCCTACAACTCATGCATGCGCCACCTTATCGAATTAGCGGTCACGGCGCCTTATAGTCCGGCGCAGTGGCGTGTTTTCCTTGCTGCAGGGCGCAAACTCACCGCAACTTTTGGGAATGCAGCAGATCATTACTATTTTAGAATAAAAAATCAGCATCTCTATGGCAGCGACGATGCTCGGGATTGGGATACAAGCGAAGCAGAAGCAGTTGATCGCCTTTTAGAAGAACCAGAAACATTTGAAGCGCGTCTCGAAGAGTTTAGCCAAAATATTGCAGCACTTTGGGAGGGATTGCCGCTGAATGAGCACCGCAGCGGTCAATTTGTATCCATGTGCCTCGCGCGGATCGACGATCCTAAATTTCCCGAGCTACTGGAAGGATTAGAAAATGCTCTTGCAAGACTCAAAGCCGTCTGTCCGCCCGAAACACTTACAAATAATAAATCATATAGAAACCCATACGAAATTATCGCAAACTTCTTCTATCAACTGCCGCGCACAAATCCCGGCAGACATTTAGGACCGCTTCCAGATATAGATTTAATCGCTGCAGGCAAAGCAATTGGGTATGTGGTGGCATGTGGAATGCCAGAAGAAAAATTCCAAAACTTATTAGACAGCGGTTTTAATTTTGAGACTGCTTCAGCAATCCTTATATACGACACATCCGAGACACCCCGCTTTGCCATAGAGACTCCAGACGAAGCAAATGAGTTGCCTCTGACATCTGAGAGAATCAAACATATCGCCGCTCTTTATTTTGAAGCAAATACTATCTGTAGTGCGGTCACAAAAGTAAACACCAGTGATACTGCAGCATACCAAGCAGCACTCGAACACCTTACAAAATATGCCGATGAAGTTGCGGCTGCTCGCGAAGAAATTACGGCAGCAAGTAATGGCAGTAGTAAATTGCACGATTATTTTGATACAAAAATACAAATCGCTTTCCGCATGCTTGCAATGCGGCGGGTAGTGCAAGCCGGCTTCATTCTTACAAAGCAGGGCGATCTTCCTCCCCTGCCACTGCTTGAACAAGGCGGAGAAGTTACGCAAAGCATTATTGCAACAGCGAGTTTTTTAAGTGCTGTTGGCGTACTGCCGCTTAAGGGAATCAACGACGATATACAACCGCTGCCCGCCGGACATAATTTAGATGACGTTCTTGATCTTGCACTGCGAAGACAATACGAAACCGTGCTCCGCGCAAATATCAGCCGCGTTGCGCCGCGCATAGAGCGGATGATTCTAAACCACCGCCTTGGCATGCTTGGTTTGCAAGGCATTGGCGCAAAACATCATGCAAAAATTGCAATCGATGAAGATCTTTTAAAAGTAATTCGGGATATTTTTGGCCTCACCAGCACACCTTTTCATCTCATTCATGCAAATCAGTCGCTGGTCTTACCTCCGGTTCCAACCGCATACGAGCTGGAACTCTTTATTCATATTTTGGAGACGCTTGGACTCATACAAGACCGCCAGCTGCAACTTGCAG
>PCVQ01000067.1:0-12342 GCA_002796025.1 Candidatus Peregrinibacteria bacterium CG11_big_fil_rev_8_21_14_0_20_46_8 | reverse complement strand
TACGCAAGTACACTTGGCTCAACCGTATTACTGGCGAGCATCGACTGTCGCGTACCGGAGCCGGGAACTTTTTCTACAAATAGTGACGCCCAAACCGGGGCACGGATTATGACATACGATGGTGAGCATGGAGAGCACTTTAGAATTTACGGTGGCCCGTTCGATGTACAGCCGGCGCCAGGCCGCACCGATCAACTGGTTTGCTACGCCACTTCTGATGCGGTTACTTTTCAAGTCGCGCAAAATTTGGGAGTGCAACATCAATATCAATACGGGCCGCTGCGCGCTATGTATCCTGATTTTTCTGCTGAACATCGGGCTATTTTGGCGAGACATGGATTAGATGGCGTGGTCGACAGTTCGGCCTGGGTGTTTCAGCATGCCAATCTGGAAGATACTTTAGAAGATCATGAAAGCATGATCAGAAATTTGGCTGAAAAATGGGGGCAAGATAGCTTGCAACCAGATATGGGTGTGATAGCAGATATGAATCGCTTAGTGCGACGCAGTATGCAAGAAATAGTTGCGCGACGAGAAGAAATAATGCGTGATTATCCTGAAGAGGTTGAAAAATTGCGAAGAGCTTAGTATGGTTATTTACTAAATGCTTTCTTATTTATCAATTAATCTAATTACCCCATGTGTGAAAATCATCGCCGCGTAGAAACTGGCCCTAGCAGACGGCTCGATACTGCTGCATTACAGATTGCTGTACATGGAAAGGGCGGAGAGGTTTTTGATGTTGGTACTTCACCACCTGCGGTCCCAGGCCCCCTTGATAAAGCTAAGCAGCTAATAGGCAATGTCGCAAAAGCGATAACAAGCGGAGATGCACCGAAAGCACAACTGAGTAAAAAAAGACAAAGAAAATTAGCAGCACAAGAAAGAAGACAAGAAGCCCGATTTGCGGCAAGTGAGACAATCACGGCAGCGCCCGAGCGCCGCGCATCATCACCAGAACAAGTGAGAGCGGCAACGCAAGCAGAAGTGATCCAAGTCTTAGAAACACTCTGTGGATCAGAATCGCAAGTTGGCAAAGGACTTCGTGGCGCCAAAAAGCAGCGCGCGAAAGAAGCATTTGAGCGTCGCGCAATAGAAGTTGTTGCCGATACATTGGGTATGGATGCAACAAGCGCAACCAAAGCAGAAGTGTATGCAGAACTCCATGCGCGTGAATTATTGGCAAAGGCACCGCGTGTATTACAAAAATTGTAATTGTTGAGACACTGCACATTACACTATTCGACAGCAGCCCAACGAGCTGATACATTACCCTCGTGTTAGATTTATCAGCGCTGCAACAACTCGTCACGCTCTACAGCACGCCCGCCCTCATTATTCTGGGCTCGATAATCGTTGGGTACATTTTTGAAAAAATAATTCTTGGCCAGCTGAGCAAAATCGCCTCACGGACAACCTGGCGCGGCGACGATATTATTTTGGAAGGCGTGCGCGGCCTAACCACAGCTTGGTTTGTTCTTGCCGGCATCTATTTTGCATTTATAAGTACAAAACTATTACCGCCATCTGCCTTAACTATTACCAAGAGCATTCTCCTTATTATCGCTGTACTCACCGCCACCATTGCGGTCTCGCGCATTGCGGTACTTCTTGTGCGGGAATATACGGCCAAAGGACGTGGGCACATCCCGGGCAGCTCAATTCTCATCAATATTACCAACATCATTGTCTTTATTATCGGCGGCCTTGTGGTGCTCCAAACGCTTGGTATTTCCATTACACCAATTCTTACCGCGCTCGGTGTCGGAGGTTTGGCTGTTGCGCTCGCTCTGCAAGATACCTTGAGCAATCTCTTTTCGGGTCTGCAAATTATTGTGACGCGACAAATAGAGATCGATGACTACATCCAGCTGGAAAGCGGAGAAAAAGGATATGTAACCGACATTACGTGGCGCAATACCACAATTAAAATGCTTTCGAACAATCTCGTAATTGTACCGAACTCAAAAATCGCGAAGGCGCTCATGACAAATTTCAGCAAGCCGCAAAAAGAGATGAGTGTGTTAATTGATATTGGAGTTTCATACGGCAGCGATCTCGAAAAAGTGGAGCGTGTGACTATTGAAGTTGCAAAAGAAGTAATGGAGCGGCTGGAAGAAGAGATTGGATTTATAGAAGAGTTTGAGCCATTTATCCGCTACCATACGTTTGCTGCCTACAGCATAAACTTTACGGTAATTTTGCGCGTAACCGAATTTGTAAATCAATACTTACTCAAGCACGAGTTCGTGAAAGCGCTGCACAAGCGGTATCAGCAGGAGGGAATTCTTATCCCGTTCCCGATTCAGACTTTGGAAGGGAGTGTAGAGGTGAAGAAGTAAGGGCTCGATTGCCAAATCCGGCAAAATAAAGTATATTATTAGGAAGCTTTTTTCCTTTCTATTTTAGAAATTTTTTTTAAGTCATGAAGAAAAAAACAAACAAATTCAAAATCGATAAAGATCACTTCCGCGTAACTATCTTTGGATCTGCGCGAACTAAGCCGGGACATCCGACGTATAAGCTGGTCTACAAGCTGGCAAAATTAATTGCGAAAGAAAAAATCGATATCATTACCGGCGGCGGTCCGGGCCTTATGGATGCTGCCAGCAGCGGACACTATGCCGGCGATCCTACAAATCATAATCATTCAATTGGACTGACTATTAAACTCCCAATGGAGCAACATGACGGGCAACATCTGGAAATTAAAAAAGAGTTCAGCAGATTTTCTGGACGGCTCGATACCTTCATGAGTCTTTCGAATGCGGTGGTTGTTGCACCGGGTGGCATCGGAACGTGCCTCGAATTCTTTTACACTTGGCAGCTCACGCAAGTAAAGCACATCTGTCCAATCCCAATCATTCTTCTGGGCCCCATGTGGAAAGGACTTATTGAATGGGTAAAAAAACAGCCGCTCAAAAAACAGCTACTCAGCCCGAAAGATTTTGAAAATATCTATTTGGTAAAAACCAATGCCGAAGCAATGAAGATTATTAAAGCGACAAAAAAACAGTTCGAAAAAGATCCGGATAGCTGTGACAATTTGAAGCTCTACGGTATTTGACAAAGAAAAAGCAAGCCCGTAGACTAGGCGCGATTCGTCCCCAACGCATTATTATTTAATTGCGCCTGTTATGCCGTATCTTACTTGGGCCAAAAGGCTCTCTCTTGGGACAGCGTTTTTTGCAGTATCGTTATTCGCTACAATTGTCCCGGCGAATGCAGCAGCATTTCCTGATACCGAAGGTCATCGGTATGAAGAAGCAATCGATTTTCTTTTTGAACGCGGCATTGTTGCCGGATATCCGGATGGAACATTCGGACCGGACAACACCCTAAATCGGGCAGAACTTCTGACGATTATTATGGGCTCCCGCTTTGAAAATCTGCCGGCAAAGAGCTGTTTTACCGATATTGGAAGAAGAAAGTGGTTCGCTCCATATGTATGTAAGGCATTAGAGCTCGGCTACATTTCTGGTTATCCGGATGGCAAATACCGTCCTGGCCAAGATGCAAATCTTGTTGAAGCGCTCATTATTATGCAGCGCGCATTTGATATCGATGTAAATACAACCGACGGGCCATACTGGTTCGAAGAAAGTGTACGTACTGCAAGCGGCATGAATATCATTCCAAATGATGGTCTGCACTTTGCTATGTATATTACGCGCGGCCAAATGGCAGAGATGATGACGCGCATGATCAAATTTCAGGAAGGCACCCTCGATGAATATTTAAACGGAACGGACGATATAGCAACGTTTGAAGATCTTGAAGAAGAGACAACTGACGCAAATGATGAATCGCAAACAGGCGGCTCAGGAGGAGTAAGCATTCCAAGCGATGACGGATCGGGCACAAACAGCGGCGGCGATACAACAAATAATGACACCGAAGAAACACCTTCCACAAATCTACCGGACGCTAATGCAGCCGACATTACGGTATTGGAAGTAAAAAACGATCAAGCGATCGGGCGCAATGAATTAGCATTTTCTGGCGTGCCAATTGCAAAAAGCCGCAACTTACTCAGCACCGATAATCTCTATATAAGTAATGCCGACGGCAATAAAATAGATGCGCAATTTAAAGTACTATCGCGCTGGGGCGGCGGTCCAAGCGAAAGTAGCAAGCCGATTCGCTGGGTAGAAGTTTCCTTTGTAGCAAATGTACCGGCAAACGCTACCGGCTATTATTCGCTGCGCAATGCATCGAATCCTCCAGGCGCTGCAAATCTTGTGCAAGGACAAGGCACCTCGCTCATTGTGCAAACCGGTCCATCAACATTTGTATTGGATGGAACAAAAGTAGGCATCTTTGATTCTATCAATGTAAATGGCCGCACGGTATACAGCGATAGCGCCGCAGCCGGCCCACGCCTTGTAGATGGAGGACAGACAGTTACTGCACGAGTCGATGCAAACGGCTTTGTAGTTGAACAAAATGGCCCGGTAAAAGCGGTCATTCGTTCTTCAGGCCACTTCGCACAAAGCACTTCATCTTGTAACATTCCGCTCGCCTACGATATGCGATTAACATTTGTACGCGGTACACCGAATGTCGGTATGGAGTTCGATATTCGCAATGAGTGCGGTGACGGCTACAATCTCGACTGGCAAGGCAATCGTCATGTAATTGATGAAGTTCGGTGGGATTTACCACTCGCGCTTGCTTCATCATCACGTAAAAGCATTGTTGCAAATGATAACAATGTATACAGCTCAAGTGCAGGATTCAGCGGCATAACCGAAATTGAACAACGTGTAGGCACAACCGGAAGTGCCGGATGGCGTCGTGCACACATCACCCGTGGCGGTTCAACACTAAACTCGGCAAGTGCATATACAAAACCATTCCTTGCGCTGAGCGACAACAACTTCTCTGCCGGCATTACCATGCCATGGATGCAGTGGCGCGAACCCCAAGCACTCGCTGCAAACGACAGCACGCTGCAAATCAAATTTATCAGTGAAGAAAATGGAGTTGGCGAGGCACAAGCGCGATGGAACTTTGCGCAGCTTCGCTTCTTTGAAGGTGCAGCAAGTGATGCAAGCATTCAGCGCGAACGCGACTTAGCGGTTGCAGGGACAGAGCGCGGCCTGCTCGTGCATGCACCGGTTGACTATATGAATGCAACACAAGTAATGCCGCCACTCCCCACCGCAACAAGCGGTCCCCTGCTCAATGCATACAAAGCCGCAATCGAGAGTACGCACAATTCGACCGTGGACGAACAGTGGAGAGATAATAAAACTGTAGGAATTTTTTGGCCGGACATTCCTCTCTTCTCTTCACAAAATAGCACTCCAAATGATTTTTCTCTCACCTCAAACTACTGGAGCCCGACGAGCTCAGAACTTCTCGAATTTTTCCGCACCGGCGATCCAAAATGGTACTGGGATTTCGCATTTCCAGCGGAACAAACTTTCTTAAAGACTGCTGTCTATAACACCGGCGGCGAATATGTTCCGGGTGACATTCGCAGCGGCTTTGGTGTGGGTAAAGGCGAAGTATCCCCATATGGATCGGCATATCGAAATAATCAAAGCTCCGACGACTACTTTTATAATCAAGGTTCGGATGAATTTTATGTTGTACGCCCGAGCAAATCGATTCAAGATGTCTTCAAACGAAGCTGTCAGACATTTATTGAGCGCTACAATGAGCCGCGCAACCAAGGAGGCCAGTGGGTTTCAAAAATGGAAATAACCCGGCAAGTATCTCAACATGTAAATGCTCTGCGTTACGGAGCAGAATTTGTTGAAGATCAAAACCAAAGCGCAGATTGCAATAAAAAACTCTACGAAGTATTCCAAGAATTTGCTGAAGACAATTTTGCCAACGGCATTTTCTGTATTAATGACAGCGGCAATGCAGGCTCATGCGAAACTGATGACTCGTTTATGTATACCGCTATGTTCCTCGATATGGCATACGGATACCTCTTTAACTATGGGGACCACGGCGGCGCAATTCAGCGCGCAATAGTTACAACGGCAGATCAATCGTACCAACACATGCTACCCCGCAGTGGCGACACCATTAATATTGGAGGCGACTGGTTCAATGCACTTCGCTGTAGCTTTGGCAGCCCATCGCCAAGCTGTTCGGGCATTCGTTATGATGAACCATTGTACGACCATGCGCGGCCAATGCTGCTTGCATCGTTCTTAATTGCAAATAATTTTGATGCGCAACCCGGACGGTGTGGTGCAGTAGCGGAAGCACTTGGTCAATCTATGGGAGGTGAATTCTCTGACTTTATGTTTAATGGTCTGGGATGGTCAAAAGGCAGCTCTCAAGTAATGCACCTCATGGCACATGGGGCTGCAATAGGTGACTCATGTTGGAATGGAGGTACAGCACCAGTGGCACCAGTTATTGAAGATGCAATATTGAGTGATGCTGGAAGTTCAGACAGCGGCACAACCGAAGCGTCTCCATCCCAGATCGAGGATGAAACTCCGCCAGCTGATGAGACCGCCCCTCCCCCAGCCGCAGCAAGCGGTCTTCCGACCTCAACCTACAGCTTGGCAAGCGGAGAAGTTGTAGACATCTATCAGGGAGAGGGTGATTACCATATGGTTATGAGTCATACCATTGGAAGCGGCACCTGTTTTGGCAGCGATTGGGTACTTTATGATTGGTATCTTGCACCGTCTGGCGGCGACTTCACACAGATTGGCAGTACAACGGAAGCCGAAAGCTTAGATGTGAACGGCCACTTCTTAGAATCACAAGGATGTAATAAAGGCACCTTCCTCATGTCATTCAATCTTCCAGCGGGAACGCATCAAGGCGGCGTCTGCATTACCAACCGAAATAATACACAACAACGTTACTGTACAAGTATGCCGTTTACGCTCTAGCTTTCCCCATAAGGTTATTGCCCAACCAACGGCCTCGCTCGTATGAGCGGGGCTGTTTTGGTACTTTGATAAAAATCATATACAATTTTAGTTGGTATTATTTTTTATCTCTCAATATATGAAACGAAAAATTTCTGGAGTTGCCCTTATACTTGCTGGGCTATTCGTACTCTTCATCTCTTCGGCAAGCGCACAGTTTTCCGATACTGGCGCACATAAATACCGGGAAGCAATTCAATTTATCCAGGACCGTGACATTGTAGATGGATATCCAGATGGCACCTACCGCCCGGATCAAACTATGAACCGTGCGGAACTACTTACTATTATCGTCGGCTCACGTTACGACAATCTGCCCTTTCTCGACTGCTTCACCGACGTAAAACGAACCGAATGGTATGCTGCTTTTGTCTGTAAAGGTCAGGAGCTCGGCTTTGCAAGCGGTTATCCGGACGGCTCTTTTCAGCCTGCACGCACGGTAAACTTTGTAGAAGCCCTTATTATGCTGCAACGTGCCTATGACATCGAGGTAAATACAAACGGTATTTGGTACGAAGACAGCGTACGGAAAGGAAGCACAGCAAATCATATTCCTCTCGATATTACAAAGTTCGATCAGCCGTTCACCCGTGGACAAATGGCAGACATGATGACGCGTTTTATCCGCTCGAGAGAAAACTCACTGGATGAGTATCTTGGCGATCGTGCAGCATACCGCGTGACCTTCGAATCGATCGGCCGAGGTGAATCTATGGAAGCGCGCTATCATGCAGAAGTTGGCGGCGGCAATGCCGAAAATAATACCGGCGGCGTTGCCCGCAATCCAGGCAGCGTTCCTTCTATTCCAAACAATGCACCCGCAGCAGATGCAGGCAGTGCGGGAAGCAGCGATGCAACGCGCGTCTATACGAGTATTCCAGCGCTTGCATTTAACGGATTTCCCCCTGTTGGACAAAACTTTACCGACCCAACCTTTGGAACCACAATTCGCCGTTTGAGCGGCGCGCGTGATAGAAATGATTTTGGTATTCACGACTATTCACAGCTCCAAGCCTTCTCTGCCGACAACCGGCTCGTCTTGGTGCAGGACGAGGGCGGCTATAAGACGGTCAATGTAAGTGATGGTGCCACCGTCTGCAGCTTCCCCGGCATTAACGATCCGCGATGGCAGAGCGCTCAAACCGATACGCTTGTCTTCTATGATTCAAATGAGGATGAGACAATACGTCTCCAATATGGAAATGCGCGGACCTGCGAAATCGAGACTATTCTTACCTTTCCGGCTCGGTACGAGCGCATTAGCGTAAACCAGTCGTTCGATGAGATCTCGCGCGATGGGCGCTGGCTCGCCGGTATGGCGGCAATCGATAACAACCAGGATCGTATGATCTTCACCGTTGATCTGCAAAACCGCCGAATCGAAGGAGAACAGACGATTAGCGGCCTGTTCAGCGGAACCTGTGCCGGTGGTGAACGCGATCCAGACTGGATTGCTGCTGCACCGTCAGGCGAATGGGCAGTTGTAAACTGGGCACAAGACGGAGACCGCCGCTGTGAGGGACAAGAGGTCTTTAACGTGCGCACATTGCAATACATCGGCCACAGTTACGATGGCCGTCAGCACGGTGACCTTGCTATCCACACGGATGGCCGGGTTGGCTTTGTAACAACCGCACTTTCCTCTCCTGAAGAGCCAAATCTTCCGGCGATCATGTTCTATCCGCTTCCTGACGGTGTGAATCGCCCGGAGCTCATAAAAACAATTCCATGGGGTGGTCTCGACCACATCTCGTGCCGCGGGCCGGCAGGCATGTGTCTTGTAACCGGCGGTGACAGCGGTGACATCTTCCATGAAGAGATCTACATGGTCTACTTTGATGGATCGGTCAGGCGCTTGGCGCATTCACGTTCGAGTAACTGTGGATACTGGGTACAGCCGCGCGCATCACTCTCACAGGATGCACGGTATGCAATCTTTGATAGTGATTTTGCAACACAGCCGGGCCTCAGCGAAAGCTGCGGAGGCAATCTCGGTTTCGAAGATCCGGACGGCTTGGGCGGCGGCGAGAGCTTCTTAATCATTCTTCCCGATGCAATTCGCACGAGCCCGAATAATGCAACGGGCTCAGCCGGAATAACCGGCGGCAATGGGGACGACGACGGCGTTGCCGCTGCAAACAATGACGATGATGGCGGGAATAACGGCGGCGCGCAAGCAAACGCCGGCGTGCAACTCGGCACGGTTGGTGCACTTCCAAATTCAACCTATACCCTTGCTGCTGGAGAGAGCGTTACTTTTGATGAAGCGGATGCCGCATTCGGCGATCTCTTGCTCGAACATACACTTGGCGGGGACGGCTGTAATGACGAAAACTTTATTATCTATGACTTTTATGTAAAAGCATCCGGTGCAAACCAATATACTCATATTGGCCATCACGAAGCTTCAGAATTTGGCAACTGGCTCGGCACAAACGAGGTTACCGGCGGCGGATGCTTTAAGGGAACATTTGTGTATAACTTAGAAGGCTCCGGTATGGCCGCCGTCTGCATTACGAACGAACAGAATCTCACCCAGAGATACTGCACGACTACAAGCTTCTAGGCATTGCACCACGGGGCAAATAAAAAACATCCCCCATCTTTATTTTTGAGCTGCTAAATTTACATTGCACGTTTATTATGTCGAGAAATATAAAATTAAAGTTCGGAATTGGTACGATACTTGCTGCACTTATAGCAGCACCCGCCGCCGTCGCTTCGGCCCAAGAGGAAAATGCGGATCAAATTGCAATCACCTTTTTATGGATCGCGGTAGTATTACTTGCTGCGAAACTTTCGAGCCTTGTCGAAAAATGGGGGCAGCCTTTAGTGCTGGGGGAACTGCTTATCGGCGTCGTTTTAGGAAATCTGACATTCATCGGACTTTCCTTCTTTGAACCGATTACACAAAATCCCATTATTGCCTTTCTCGCCGAACTCGGTGTAGTAATTCTTCTTTTTCAAATTGGATTGGAATCGAACATATCGCATATGCGCAAAGTTGGAGGCAAGGCCCTCTCTGTTGCGCTCATCGGTATGATTATGGCATTTGGTCTTGGTACATATTTAGTGGGGCCTTTGCTTCTTCCGGGACTCGATCCTATTGTCTATATATTTTTAGGAGCCACACTTACTGCCACTTCTGTTGGCATTACTGCTCGCGTATTTCGTGATCTTGGAAAACTGAATATGCCCGAAGCACAAATTGTATTGGGGGCTGCAGTTATAGAAGATGTACTCGGCTTAATTATGCTCGCCGTTGTTACCGCTGCTGCCAAGACTGGCAGCGTGAGCCTCGCAGAGATCGGTAAAATAGGTGGCCTCGCAATCATCTTTTTAGTTGGTTCAATTGTTATTGGACAGATGCTGGCACCGCGGCTTGGCCGCCTTCTCTCAAAAATCCATACCGGCATAGGCATGAAATTTACACTCGCTATCTCGTTCGGGCTCATATTTGCATATCTTGCACATATTTTAGGTTTAGCACCAATTGTTGGAGCATTTGCAGCAGGACTCATACTCGATCCGGTTCATTTTAAAGACTTTAAAGATCCGGAAATTGTTTCTGATGTTCGTGAAGCAGTAGCCAACGAGTCGCCTGCACTGCGCAATAAAGTGTTAAAAACGATCGCACCCCATGCTGACCGCCATATTGACGATATTATCCAGCCGGTGGGACTTTTTCTGATTCCTATATTTTTTGTATATACCGGTATGACGGTGGACCTTTCGACCCTCTTTAATGCAAAAATTATTCTTGCTGCACTTGGTATTACACTTATAGCCTTTATAGGAAAGGCAATTGCGGGATTCGGAATTATTGGAAAACAAAAACTCAATAGATGGATTATCGGTTTTGGTATGGTGCCCCGCGGAGAGATCGGCTTTGTATTTGCAGCTAAAGGAATTTCGCTCGGGATTATTTCTGATGAAATGTTTTCTATGATTGTCATCATGGTTATTTTGACGACCTTTGTTACACCTATTATTCTGGCCGGGATGCTAAAAAATCGTTAACCCCTCATTCTTATGAAAACCTTTAAATATCTCAGTGTTGCAGTTGCATTAACTCTTGTATTAACGGCTTGCGGACAACAAGAAGCAGCGGCCGATGATACAGCAAATAATGATACTAAAGATGTAGTCGACACGATGGCAGAAACTCCGGAAGAAAATGCGGATCCAACGCCGGAACCTACTCCAGAACCAACACCGACCCCTACACCCGATCCAACTCCTACACCAAATCCGACTCCGACACCGGCACCGACTCCAACTCCTAGTCCAACTCCTAGTCCAACTCCTAGTCCAACTCCTAGTCCAACTCCTACACCAACGCCAGACCCTGTTCCTACACCAGCTCCGGAACCTCAAGTGCGAACTATCAATATGACGGCACGCCGCTTCGAGTTCTCCCCTTCTACAATTTCAGTAAACAAAGGAGATACGGTAAAAATTGTAGTAAAGAGCGAAGATGTTGCGCACGGCATCAATGTACCGGCATTTGGCATTAATAAATCATTCAAAGAAGGCGAAACCGTAAGCCTAACTTTTGTTGCAGACAAAACCGGCACCTTCCCATTCCTCTGCTCTGTCTTCTGCGGCTCCGGCCACGGCGGCATGAGAGGTGAGATTGTGGTGAAGTAGTGCCTATTTTGCCTTCAATAGGCCAGCAGCACGTTGCAACGACATCACTTCAGATGTAAATATCGGATGGGTTTGTAAAACTTTCATTGCAGGCTCTACATAGCCCTGCACAAAATCTTCGGCGCCCTCAACACCAAGTTCCGACCAAAAAAATGGATTGTCAGTGTACAGAACAGCACGATTAAGAATACCGCTATATTCATTCAAGTTTTCTAAAGTTACACCTTTCCGGTTAATAATTTTGTCTTGAAGATCTAAAAATCGGAGCGCCATTTTCTTCCCCACCAGCCGCTGCATTTCATCAAAATCAATATCCAAATTAACCGCCGCTTGTTTTCGGCATGTATCAATATAAGGAGCAAGCGCAGCTTTTTCTTTTTGCATCATACAAACTTGAGTAAGTTGTGCAGGGTTACTCACCTGCACGAGCGCACAGCGGCTCCTTGCCTCCAAATCAAAACATTCTTCCGGGGCCCGATCCCCTTTTTTCAGACAAGCAGAAGCCTTTTCATTTACTTCTGCATAACATTTAGATTGCTCATCACTGCCGCTATTTACTAGACAATCAGTAAAATCAATTGAAGACCTATCGACTCTTTGTTCTGCTTCTTCTAAACACTGTGCACCAATTGCACTATCAACCATCGCTCCTATTGAACCGTCACGAGCATCGATGCCATATTTCAGTATCCGCAAAACCTCTGACCGATCTAGTCCGCACTGTTCATTGAGCCGAAAAAAAATATCATGCGCATTTCCCACATCATCAATATGCATCGCA
>PCVQ01000035.1:585-12164 GCA_002796025.1 Candidatus Peregrinibacteria bacterium CG11_big_fil_rev_8_21_14_0_20_46_8 | reverse complement strand
GTATTGACTTTTTTGCTTAATACCTATAACCTAGGTAGTAGGTTATTAACTATACTAAATTTATGATCGAACCTTACAAAGCAAAAGCAGAATTGGGTACGAAAAAAGCTTTGGGTCAGCTTAAAAAAGTTTTAGAAATGATTGAAAAGGGCGAGTATTGCATGGATATTTTGCAGCAGATACGTGCCGTAAACGGATTATTGAGTGGCACCGCGGTGCATGTTTTAAATAGTCATTTGCATACCTGCGGCGAACGCGCATTTCAGAGTAATAATAAGAAAGATCAGGAGAAGATTATTGATGAGCTTCTTTTGGCTTTTCGCGCCGCTCAAAAATAGGCGCCATTTATTTTTTAACCCTTCATTATATGATGGGAGCATACACATCTTCGGGTTTACTTGGGCTTCATGTCCATTGGGTTTTTGTCGGTCTGTCTTCATTTGCTTTTATAGCGGCATTGCTCTGGTTTTATAAACATGCAGATAAAAAGGTATTTTTAAATTGGATTTGGGGGGCACTTATTGTTGGTGTGCTCGGTATGTTATTGACTTCGGCTTGGTCTATGGGGGGCTTGTATGGTTTTGGTGGTTGGGGTGGTCATATGAATGGGTATTCAATGGATCGCATGATGGATTATATGGAAGGAGAGTTTGATGAGCGTAATGTTCCATTTGATCGCGAGTCTATGTTGGAAGAGATGCGGGAGCATATGTTTGGTAATAAATAATCATGGAAAATCACGCAACAGTTGAATTAACAATTAGCGATATGACGTGCGCTTCATGCGTGGCGCATATCGAGGGGGATTTGAAAAAGACAAAAGGTGTACACTCTGCATCGGTTAATTTTGCAATCGGCAGTGCATCGGTAGCATACGATCCCACAATGCTTACGCCTGAACAGATTGTGCAGACGGTTAAGAAAACCGGTTATACCGCCAAGATGAGCGGTGATAGTCACAATGAGCATGGTGGGCGTGGGGGCGATCACAGCGAGCACGGCGGCAATCATGAAGACCATTCTGCGCACGCCGCAGCAGAAGATCGCGCCGCAGTTATGAAGCGCCGCAATAATGTCATCGGAGCCGGCGCTGCCAGTGCAATTATCTTGCTCCTTTCTTTTGGTATAAAAATTGAGCAGGGGCCTATGATTATGCTTATTTTGTCTTTGTTGATTTTGCTCTTTCCTGGCCGCGAGTTTTATGTTCGTGGTATTCCGGGGTTGTTGCGTGGCCGTCCTGGAATGGACACTTTGGTTGCGCTTGGCGTGAGCGCCGCTTTTCTCTATTCCTCGTATTTAGTACTCTTTACCGCGAGTATGGAAGAGTATTTTATGGATGTCGCGATTATCTCGACCTTTATTTTGTTGGGCCGCTATTTAGAGGCATTGGCCAAGGGGCGTGCAAGTCAGGCAATTAAAAAATTGCTTACGCTTTCGGCCAAGGTTGCACACCGTTTGGGAAAAAATGGTGAAGTTGAAGATGTGCCGATCGATGAGGTACAAAAAGGCGATTTACTTCTTGTGAAGCCGGGTGAGAAGGTGCCGGTTGATGGTGTGCTCGTTGAAGGCAGTGCAACGCTCGATGAGTCGATGATAACCGGAGAGAGTATTCCTGTGGATAAAGCAGTAGAAGACAGTGTTATTGGAGCAACGGTTAATGGGAATACCTCATTTACCATGCGTGCCGAAAAAGTCGGTGGTGAGACAATGCTCGCGCATATCGTAAAACTTGTGCAGGATGCGCAGGCGAGCAAAGCGCCCATTCAAAAGCTGGTCGATATTGTGGCCGGTTATTTTGTATGGGGAGTTATTATCATTGCCTTGGTTACGATAACGGCTTGGAGCTATGCAACCGGCGATATTGAACAGGCCATAATTTATATGGTTGCGGTTTTAATTATTGCCTGTCCGTGTGCACTGGGTTTAGCAACACCGATTTCGATTGTAGTTGGTTCGGGTAAGGGAGCCGATATGGGAATTTTGTTAAAGAAAGCCGAAGCGCTCGAAAAGATGCACAAGGTTACTGCTATTTGTTTCGATAAGACAGGAACGATTACGCGCGGGCATCCGGAAGTTACTGAATTTGGCTCGTTTAATGGTAGCGATTCGGAGAATTTAGCGATTGCACAGGCGCTCGAGTCCCTTTCCGAGCACCCGCTGGCAAAGAGTGTGGTCGACTATGTTCAGGCACAGAAGGATGTTGAAAATCTGCCACATGTGAAGCCGGAAAATTTCCGTGCGCTTACGGGCAAAGGGGTACAGGCTACAGTTTCGGGCAAGGAATATTTGTTAGGCAGTGTGCGCGCTATAAAAGAAGAGGGCGTAGAAATTTCTCAGTATGAGAAGAAAATAATCTCCCTCCAGGAGGCGGGTAATACTGTTCTCGTCCTTGCAGAAGGTAAAACGGCGCGTGCATATTTTGCAGTACAGGATGCAATTAAGGATAGCTCCAAAGAGGCGATTAAGTTATTGAAGGAGCGCAATATTAAGGCGGTTATGGTAACCGGTGATAATCAACGCGTAGCCGATGCAATTGCACATCGTGTTGGTATTAGCACCGTGCATGCCGAAGTCCGGCCCGACGAAAAAGTGAATGTTATTGCAGAGTTGCAAAAAGCGGGTGAGATTGTTGCTATGGTAGGTGATGGTATTAACGACAGTCCGGCGCTTGCAAAGGCCGATGTGGGTATCGCGATGGGCACCGGAACCGATATTGCAATGGAGAGTGGAGATATCGTTTTAGTGAAGGGGGATTTGTTAAAAGCGGTAGAGGCAATGCGGCTTTCTGAAGCAACGCTTCGTAATATCAAGCAGAATCTTTTTTGGGCCTTTATCTATAATACGGTCGGTATTCCAATTGCGGCTTTAGGCTTCTTAAGCCCTATGGTTTCTGCGGGTGCTATGGCGTTTTCTTCAATATCTGTGGTATTAAATGCTCTGAGATTAAAAAGATTCCGCGCATGATTCGCATCGTTGCACAATCAGTTATGTGCCTTGTTGTTATCTTGAATGCATGCAGCCCGTTGCATGCTGTTCCTTTTCAAGACGAAAGTTCACACATGAATGCGCATACGGTTAATGCCGATGATACTTCGGAGATGAGTTGTTGTGATATAGAGGATACAGAAGAAGGTATTGCATTAGCCGGTCGTTCTCAGCCAGAGCAGCGCCGGATAGTTTTATTGCCGAATGTATTGTTAGAGGAACAAGTTGGTTTTTATAGTACTGCTCCGCCACTAGATAATAGCAGGGGGCAGAATCCTGTTGTTAGAGGAGTTTCTTATTTCTTAATAGGCAGCACAATTCAGCGGGAATAGGGCGTAATGATCTCATTTTTTTATTTTCATTACCTCCTTTCGAATGTTTAAAAATCAAAATTCTTCCTTTATCATTGCGATTATTTTTGCAGCAATCGCAATTTCTGGATCTCTTGTCTTTTTTGCACTGCAGATAAGTACACAAAACTCATCTGCAAATTTATCGGAAGCGATTGAGCAGGGAATTCAACAATATGTTACAGAGCAGCAGGATGCTGTCAGAAAAGCACAAGAAGATGCGAATAAGCCAAAATCTGTTGTGGGTGATTTTCGTGATGATGATGCTGCAATTGGTGATCCCGACGCGCCAGTTACTATGATTGAGTTTTCTGACTTTCAATGTCCATTTTGCCGAAAATTTTATAATGAATCTTTTCAGCAGTTAAAGACAGAATACATAGATACCGGAAAAGTTTTCTTTGTGTATCGTGATTTTCCTTTGGCATTCCATGATGGCGCAACTCCAGCGGCAAAGGCTGCTGAATGTGCGCGGCAACAAGGTGGCGATGCACAATATTTTAAAATGCACGATAAAATTTTTGACGGCCAAAATCTGCTTGGCCAAGGTACGGTTGATATTCCGGAGCAAGATTTACAGAAATATGCACGGGAGCTTGGACTCAATATGAATACCTTTGCCAGCTGCTATGACAGCGACAGCATTGCACAAGAAATACAGAAAGACATTGCAGATGGTAAGCGCGCGGGAGTTCAAGGAACACCCGGGTTTGTTATTAACAATCAACTCGTTGAGGGAGCGCAGCCATATGAGTATTTCAAAAATATTATTGATGCGGAACTTACTCGTTAATTATTTACTACAATGAAAAAGTTATTTGGTTATTTATTTTTTGCTTTTGGACTCACACTCTTGCTTGCGGCTTGCAGCACCGGGAATGCCGCAACACAAAAGAGGACTGAGCGTTCCGGTGCTATTACAGTTTTAAATGGAGTGCAGCATGACTGGGGAGATATAGATATTCAAGGAGGCAATGTGACGAAAACGTTTCGAATGAAAAATGAGAGCGAATTGCCGCTGCGCCTCATAGGTGCACAGACTTCATGTATGTGTACGACCGTTCAGTATTCTATTAGTGATGATTTACGTTCACCCGTATTCGGAATGCACCGGAATTCTGATTGGAACCGTACGGTGGCGCCTGGGGCTGAATTTGACGTTACGGTTACTTTTGATCCTCTGGCTCACGGCCCAGATGCCGTTGGCCCTATTTCTCGTTCTGTGTATCTCTTCACTAGTGCAGTGCCAGATAACATTAATACGCATTTCGATCCGGAAGCGGGTGAGGCCTCTGTTAGTGAGTTGACGGTCCGCGGCAATGTCATACGTTCAAACGGTTTTGTCTTTTCGGAGCGCGAGCACGATTTTGGCCGCATTCGTCAAAGTGGAGGCACTGTTGCTTACGAATTTCCATTCCGTTACGCCGGCACAGAGCCTGTTACCGTTGATGCCGTTGTGGCGAGTTGTGCCTGTACCAGCGGAACACTTTCTGCACAAAAATTTTCTCCTGGAGATACCGGTATTTTAATTGTTCAATTTGACCCGAATTTGCATCAAGAACCTCAGGGGCGTTTTTTTAAGACGGTAACAATTATGACAACTCCGCGTCTCAAAAATGAACCGGAAGTAAAAATTTGGGCTGAGATCGATTTAGATTTAGGCCCCGAATTTTTTAAGCAGAAAGAACATATTGATTAAAACTTTTTATTTATGAAATTTTACGCCTATACCCGAAAAATTGATTTGCCTTTCGAAAGAGCGCTTGAGCGCACGCGTGAATCTTTGCAATCACAGGGATTCGGTATTCTTACCGAAATTGATGTGCAGGCCACTATGAAAAAGAAATTGAATAAAGAGATGGAAACATATGTAATTTTGGGAGCTTGTAATCCTCCTTTTGCCGCGCGGGCAATTGAGGCTGAGTACGAAATTGGATTATTGCTGCCGTGTAATGTGATTGTGTATCAAAAGCAAAAAGGTGTATTTGTATCTACAATGCTGCCCAGTGTTGGCATGTCATTTATCAAGAATGACGCACTGCAACAGATTGCTCAAGAAGTTGAACCAAGATTAATAGCTGCAGTGAATGCAATCTAAATTCGATGGGGTGTTACCCGGGGTAGCGCCCCATCGTTCTTCTACACAATGAATTTCGAAAGAGATTTAGAAGCTTTCGCGTATACTACTTTCGCCATGACGGCAATATCCCCCGAACAACTGGACGATGTACAGCTGGTTAAGCTTGCATTGGAAGATGTTGAGTACTTTGAGCCCTTGATGGCGCGTTATGAGCGGCAGCTGCTCAGATATGTGCTGCGCATCTCCTCATTTTCTGAGGCAGAGGCGGAAGAGATTGTACAGGAGGTATTTTTAAAAACTTGGAAGAATTTGCGCGATTTTGACGGCGGTTTAAAGTTTTCCAGCTGGTTGTACCGTATTGCTCATAATGAGACAATTTCGCATTTTAGAAAGCATCAGGTGCGCGGTATGGATAGACAATTACATCTCGATGAAGATCTCTATAACTCTTTGCCTTCGGAACTGCATCTTCAGGATGAAATTGCAAAAACGCAGAGAAATGCGGTTATACAGAATCTTTTGCAGCAGCTTCCGGAGCAGTACTGCGATGTTTTGGTTTTGAAATTTTTTGAAGATCGCAGCTACGAAGAGATATCCGATATTTTAAAAAAACCGATGGGAACAGTTGCAACATTGATTAACCGTGCAAAGCAGCAGTTTAAACAGCTGGCTCACGATTACAAAATCGCACTATAATTTTATCCTCGTTATTATGTCTAAAAAACTTGCCCAATCAGTCTTGGAAAAGATTAAGAAGCAGAAGCTTGAGCCGCGTCCGCGCTGGCACTTTGTGCTCAAGAATGGAGCATTTTGGCTGCTTTTTGGGCTAGCTGCACTGTTTGGCGCAAAAGCTGTTGGTTTGACGCTCTTTGCAATTTTTGAAATCGATTTTTCCCTGGTGTATCGTGCGGGCGTACGGCTTCCCGCCATCTTGCATATGATTCCTCTCATTTGGGTTATCGCTTTTTTGATTTTTATCATTGCTGCTATAACTGGTTTGCATCATACAAAGAGGGGGTATAAATTTTCTGTGATACGCTTGATTTTTATTAATCTTGCGGTGAGTTTTGTACTTGGCGGCATCTTGTATGCCGCCGGTGCCGCTGAGCGTACAGAGAATTTTGTGCGTCGTGCTCTGCCTCAATATAAGGGCGTTGAAATAAGGCGTGAGCGTGTGTGGTCTCAGCCGCAGCAAGGGCGTTTATCTGGTGTGATTATTTCAGTTGAAAGTGATGCGCTGTTGCTTCTGGATGATTTTGGCGGCAGCCGATGGCAGATTCTCTATGCGCAGGCAGAGCGCCGCGGGCCATTGCAATTGATTCAGGGTGAGCGGGTTCGCATTCTTGGTGTTGCACAGTTAGGTAATCGTTTTGAGGCCGAGATTATTTCTTCGTGGAGGCCGCCGCACCACCCGCCGCATGTGATGTTGAAAGAAATATTTGTTCCGCCGCGTACCAGATATTGAGGGCGCCCTTTTCTCAACAAATATATTCTTAATTTGTATGTTATGAAAAAACAGCAAAAAAAATCATCAAATATTTCTGCGGCATCAGCACGGGCGCCGCGGACAATTTCATTTTTAGGCGGGATGGCTCTGATGGCCGCAGTAATTGTGCCGGTCGCCGTCGGCGCGCATTTTGGCGGAGCCGGGGTAGGCGGAGCCGTCAATCATGAGATAACGCAGTTAGATAACGGTATTGCAATTGACATAACCAGCGACGATTCCAAAGTAGTCGAAAAAATTCAATCGAAGAAGCCGCATGCTCCAAAAGATGACTCGGTAAGCGTTTCTAGTGAAAATTTAGATAACGGTGTGCGAGTAACGATAACCTCTGATGATGCCGATGTGGTGGAAAAGATTCAGTCACGCAGTAGTAAGGGGCCGCGCGGCATGCGCAGAGGAGGCAGAATGCATCCTTTTGCGGGTCAAATTGAACACAATGTAACGAAAATCGATGACGGTGTTGTTATTGAGATTACGACTGAAAATACAGAGGCCTTGGAAGTGTTGCGGTCAGAGGATTCACGATTTTCAAAAATGCCGGAGCACGAAAATATAGATGTGGTGCGAGAAGTAATCGATAACGGGCTTCGTCTGATAATAACCTCTGAAGATGAAGCGTTGGTTGAAAAAATTCAAACGCACAGTGAAAAAGGACCGCACATGATGCGGCGGTAATGAAGAGAACAGGGCGGGCTGTTTTGGATGGGGGATCCAATCAGCTCGTTTTGTTTTTCAACATATGTCTTTTCATTCTTCAAAATATTTGCGCAATATCTTGCCCCAGACTTCCATCGCTTTTTCTCCTTTGTCGAACTGCAGCAGGCCGCGGAGAGCGGGATTGTCGTTCAGTTCAATAACTATAAAATCATCGGGATTTGCGAGAGTTTGCGGTGCAAAAAGATCGATGCCGCATATTCTTAAGTTAAGCCTTTCTACAAGCGTGCGCGCCCAAACTACAAGTGCTTCTGGAGGTTGTTCTGAATACTCAGAATACTCGCGATGCATTTTGCCCTCTTCTAACCATGGTTTTGTTTTGCGATAACAGAATTCAACTTCGCCATCTAAAACAAATACGCGATATTCGGGGAATTCTATATTTTCCTGAATCATTGCAATTTTGCTAACTTCGGCAATTGTATCGAGATGCGCTGCTAACATCTCATCATTGTGAATAGTTTCAGCAAATCGTCCTAGGCTACTATCGTGCGGTTTAACGAAAATCGGATATCCCAATTCTTTGGCAAAGCGAAATGCATCACTGCGTTCGCGGCCGTCGGCACGCCGTTCGCGATGTTTTTCATGCAAAAAGAAAAAATCCCCTCGTGGTGTTTTATATCCAAGTTCTGCGAGATACATGCCGCTCCAAGCTTTGTCATGTACAAGCGTTGCGCTATTGTGTTGATTTAAAGGATATGTGGCATAGCGATTTGTCGAGACAAAACTTTTTTTACCATTAGAGATTTCAAGCAGGTTTTGTGAGTGGGTATCAATTACTCGCCAGGTGTATCCGAAGCGTTCGCAGGCTTGTATAAGATATTGAAGGATTTCGGGAATGGGAGGAGTTTGGACAGCAGTACTAGTTATTACATTTGCTGGCATATATAAAAATGATTAGGAAGAATCATATTGTGCACGAATGGAGGATTTCTGAGCAAGTGAATTATTTTTTTCGGATACCGGGCACCTTTGTAAGGTAGCGTTTTGTATCTTCTTCGCTGCTTCGTGCGCTTTTTACTGCAAGAACGTCGCCAAGGAGGATTTTTACCGGTGGGGGAATCGACTCGTTATCTATTTTATCTTGTTCGCGAATTTTGTACTGTGTTCCTATTATTAACTCTGCGCGCCAATCGCTATCCGGCGCATCAGATTCGCGTCTGAATTCGGCGAGTTGTATCCAGTCGAATGGTGATATTACGGAAGCGGTTCCGCAATTTGCTGCTGCATCAAATGCACCGTCCATAATTTCGCCTAGGGTTACCGGACGCTCCTCAACTTCCCAGCCGCGGCGCTGTGCCATTTCTATAATAAGTGCCAATTGATTGCCGGGAAGAATATCCCCCGCTTTGCGGCTTGGCGTAATAAGACGCCAGCGTTCGTCATCAATTTTTTGAAAGAAGATGACATTCGATGCGTTCGTCTCTTTAATCTCTACTGCTCGCATTTCTGCCGGTGATTTGTCTTGAATAAGCGTATTTGCAAAGAGTACTCCTACAGGATGATGGGGTTCTCGCTCGGTTCCAATATTGAGCTTTTTTGCTTCGCGAATAAGGACCGTTGTAAGAGCATAATTACCGACAACTTTTGTATAGCCCCCCAACCCGGGAGTGCTTCGAACTTGTGTTGTGGGAACAATAAGCCCCTTTCCTTTTACATGGCCATTTTCGTTCTTCTCAACCTCACCAAAGTAACTCTCAGCAGAACCGACCGGCGTTACCTCGACATAGAATGCAGAGCTATGAGAATTGCCTACCCGCATTTGAGGGCCCGAATCTGCTGCATGGGGCCGCAAATAAAGCCTTCCATTGGGCGGAATCATTGCAACATTTTGCTGCACAATTGTGACGATCACCTCTTCAAATTTTTTAAATGGTAGCGGAGTAATACCGAGGCGTTTGCAGCCTCTTGCATAACGCTCCCAATGATTTTGAATTCCAAAAACATAGCAGTTACCATCTTTTCCCCATTCTGCACTCATGCCCTCAAAAAGTGAGCCGCCATAGTGCAGTGCCTGCATGTTCGGATGCACCGAGAGTTCGGATAAAGGCACTGTCCACATATCGTATTCTGCACCATCTGTGCTCGATGCAACGACCATATTGTAGGCATGTATGAGGCCGGTTTCTGGATGTCCAAAACCAAGTTTGCCTTCTACCTGGAGCTTTTCGTACATTGAGGTATGTGGTTGCAGGGCGGGCCCAAGTCCGTGCGGCAGTTTTCTCAGCTCAATATGGTGCAGCTCTGCCGGGTCTATTGGTATTTTTTGTTTTGTAATGAGAGTAGGGTTTTCGTACTGTAAATTTAATGTTGCAGCAGGATAGGGAACTCCTCCAATATCCGGTGCCGTACTTTCTGCATGCTCGCCACCAGGCACAAATTTTCGATGAAATGTCATCAGATATCCAAAAGGGGCAAAAACCGTATCTCGAATATTTCGGAGCATTGTTGCAAACTCGGTGCTCGTCAAACCTGTGTCAGTTATATCGGCCGATAACACGATGCGTGTAGCGCCTTCCATAATTTCTTGCCGGATTCTTTGCGTAACTGCTTGTGCAAAGAAATCGGGAGATTTTCTAAGGATTTCTGTTCTCTTTTCGCCATCTCTTCGCTTTTCTGGTCCAGAATAAATTTTCATGGAGATTGAGTTTACAGGAAGAAGCAGCTCTCGACAAATTAAGCTTCCGACTTCTCGTTTAAGTTTAGCTTGACAGTAGCGGTGCTTTTTCTGTAAAAATCCCTTTCGCATTATGAAAACTATAAATCAAGCGCACGATTTTGAATCGAGCGGGGCAAAAAATGAGGTTAGTGCAGGTGAAGATCGTCTTCGCTTGCGTCAAATAGAAGATACCTATTTACCAGATATACACCGTCGCACTGTAGAAATTTGGGTGCGTCATGATGGGTTGATTGAGGAAAATCCTGGTGTTGCAGTACTTGCAAAATTGCTCGGAATCTCTAATGAAAGTCTCTATCGTTATTGGCTTGCTGCAGAGCAGCGTTATGGAATAGCACAACATGAAATTCAGTGCATGCGCGATAGCTTTACCTCCGGACGCTCTACAGAAGAAGAGTTTGCATTGATTTGCAAAGAGATTAAACGCTGTAATCCTTTTGCTGTTTTGAATTATTTATACCAAGCGCTCGCAACTGATGATGAGCTTTCTTTAGCTTGGAAATTGAGCCGTGTTGTTATTGCTGGTTATCATATGAATAGTCCGCGTGATTTGCCCCAGAGTTTGGGACATTTAGATAGAACGCAGCTATTTAGTTTCGAAGGGCTGGCTTGTTATATGAGGGGTCTTCTTGTGGAAATAGACAAAATAATTAGTAATTGTAACCCTTCAGTTGAAAAAGATATTCCTGATCTTATAAAATTGCGTTCGGCTTACGCTGAGCGTCTTGAAGAAATAGAGAATATTGCAGGTCCTCCACAGGATATTGTTGATGAGATGCATGAAAGTCTTGTAAGGATTAGTGATTTTGTATTTGGGAACGAAGCACCAGCTCCGGCCGAACATCTCCATAGTCATGCGTTATCGCGCGTCCGGCAGGAGGCTTTGAGGCGTCTCGCAGGTGCCGGCATATTATTTCACTCTGATGAACCTCAAACGCCCAGAGCAGTTCGGGCCTCTTCTGTGCCGGGCCCCGTTCCCATGTCTCTAGAGTAGTGCTAGACTATTCTCATGGAAAAACCACACACCACATCTCGGGACTTCTTTTTATGGTTACTTACAATTATTGCGCTCTTTGCGGGTGTATTTGCATTGAATGCGCTACTTTTTGCGTATGTTGATATTGCGTTTCCCAGTGTTTTGGAGCGTTACACGTATTATAGTGGCCAAATCCGCGGCAGTATCGCAACACTTATTGTTATGTTTCCGATTTATCTTGGGCTGACTTGGTTTTTGCGCAAGGATGTTGTCGCTCATCCGGAAAAGCGGGA
>PCVQ01000035.1:395-537 GCA_002796025.1 Candidatus Peregrinibacteria bacterium CG11_big_fil_rev_8_21_14_0_20_46_8 | reverse complement strand
ACTCACGATTATTATCGATCTCATCACGCTGATTAATACTTTTTTGAATGGTGAATTAACTGCGCGTTTTGTTTTGAAAGTTCTTTCTGTCTTACTTACGAGTGGTGCGGTGTTTGCATATTATCTTTGGGATCTGCGCCGA
>PCVQ01000035.1:0-258 GCA_002796025.1 Candidatus Peregrinibacteria bacterium CG11_big_fil_rev_8_21_14_0_20_46_8 | reverse complement strand
GCTTTGCGCATAAGTAGATAGTAGGTTACGAAAACGCCAATAAAGATGATAAAAGAATACCCCGAATTAATTTTTGTATACTCTAATAATAAACCAATGCCACCAAATGCGCATGAAATCAGGCCGATGATAATTGTCGTCGCGATATTATTAAACTTCGCAGAAATAAAAATATGATGCAAATGCTCGCGACCAGCTTGAAAGGGGGATTTTTTTTTCTGGATCCTTCTCAGCATCACCGAAAATAAATCGCATATG
>PCVQ01000040.1 GCA_002796025.1 Candidatus Peregrinibacteria bacterium CG11_big_fil_rev_8_21_14_0_20_46_8 | reverse complement strand
GGCTCGTGCTGCTTGCTTAGCAACATAGCTGCCGGGAATTGCGGCAATATTTGCAGTAACCGTAGAGCCTATATTAATACCAATAGTCAAAGGGAGAGATTCCGGAAATGTGATGAGTCCGCTATGCGCCAGGGCGATGGTAATACCGATGGTCAATGAACTCGACTGTGCAACAATCGTAACCAGCAATCCGATAACAAGACCCAAGAGTGGCTGGTCGCTAAATCTTGTAAAGAAATCATGGAAAGCCGGATCTTGTCCAAATGGCTCAAAGGCACTGCTCATTAAAAAGAAGCCATAAAAAAGAATACCGAAGCCGAATACTGTATTGCCGAGTGCTTTTAGCCTGTCTCTTTTACTGAATAAAGCAACGGCAGCTCCTACGGCAATAATCGGCAGTGCAAATTCTTCAACGTTAAATGCGATAATTTGTGCCGTTATTGTCGTACCAATATTAGCACCAATAATAACCGAAATCGCCTGTGCCAAACTCATGAGATTTGCATTCACAAAGCTCACAACCATAACAGTCATGACCGAACTCGATTGCAAAACAGCAGTCGCAACTGTTCCGGTTAAGACGCCCACAAAGCGATTTTGCGTGAGAGTTTGAAGAATGAGTTTTAGCCGTGCGCCGGCAATTTGCTGCAACCCTCTGCTCATCTCATTCATGCCATACAAAAATAGCCCAAGGCCGCCAGCAAGCATGAAGAGAAGTTCCATGACGCATAGTATAGCAAAAGCCCCGCCGGATTTAATCGGCAGGGCTAAGAAATTTTTCTATAATGTTTTTATGCAGCAGCCGGTATGGTCTCTTTTTTACTTGCATCCAACGAGTATACCGCACGGCCAACACGCACAAATTGTGCATTTTTTTGGAGATTCAGTGAGATTGTTCCTTTCTTTACATGACGCTGTTTTAAAACGCCGGCGATAATTTCCTGTTTCGTAAGCGGGCTTTTTTTGCTTAAAAGATCTTCAATAATTTCGGCAACGGTTCCCTGCTTGTACCCCCATTCTTTCAGCGCATACAAACCACGGCCAACCAGCACAAAGTGCTCATCACGAATGAGTTCGTTATGTACTGCTTGGGTCGTTACTATTTTTTTATCAAACCCTGCTTCCGTAATGCGATTGGCAATCTCCACAAAGTGCAAAGGTTTATTTTCGTTCTTTAAAATAATATAAGCTTTATCGCGGATAGACTTCGGATTAATATGGCGCCATGTCATTAAGCCAATACCATCTTTTACTTTCTTAAAGCGCATATCAATATCCATCAATGCCAAGATGCGCGTAGTCGAAGCGCTCCGTCCCTTTTCCTGAAGTTGCTTCTGAGTTTCTTGTGCAATCTCTTGTTGCGGTGCAGTTTCTTTCCGTTTAGCAAGAATTTGGTGCATGAGCGAACTGATAGCAAGAAGTTCGTCCTCCTTGATTTCTTTAAAACGCCAGTAGCGGCGGAGCAAACCATTGCGCTCTGAGCGGACAAAATTAGGAGAAATTGTAAGCGCAAGTTTTACAATATGACTATCGACTTCGGCAGTTGAGGTAAGGCGCGTGAGAATGTCGCTCGTAAGACGGTCTTCTACACAGACGCCATCATGTTCAGCCAAAAGCTCTTGCCCAATACGTGAAATTTCAACAAGTTTCGTGTTTTCGATGGTTCGGCGAAGCTTACTTAACGCAATTTTTTCGATTTGGCGAATGCGCTCGCGGGTAACAGAAAAGCGCTGACCAATATGTTCGAGTGTTTGACGCGGCTGGTTATTTAAACTGAAGCGGCTGATAATAACTTCTTTTTCTTTTGCAGTGAGGACGAGAAATATATCTTCAAGAATCTTTGCGAGATTCAATTTTGCAGTATCTGTGTCCATTGGAATAGGGGTGTAAAAGTAATGAAGTGGCTAGTTTGAGGGCTGAGTCGTATTTGGAATCTCACTTTATTTGAAATTGAATATTGCGTCAAGCCAGAAAGTTGAGGTTTTTGCAAGGATATCGTCTATTAACTCAACCTAAAGGAATGTAGTTTATGTAATATTTCTTAATATGTCAAATTTATTTTCTATCAAATGTAAAGATAGGCAGGCCCCAAGAGATTGCATCTGACCCAAAACTATCTTGAATTTTATCTAGGGCGGGGCCGAGCGTTGGTCTTAAATTTTCATCGAATAGCGAGTATTGATGAGCGCCTTTGGGCCGCAAGTCATGAAGATAAAAGCCACTTTTACGAAATATGCCGGGCTGAAAAAGCTGCGCAAAAAGTTTTTTGAATTCTCGAATAAAAAGAAGATCATCATCGCTATGATGAGAGAGCTGAACCCGGCTATGAAAAACTTTAAAGGATTTTGTCATAAGAAAAAAAGAAAAGAGGCGTGCTTCGAGTCCGTGTCGGCGCAGCCTTCTCAGCAGTGCACTTAAGAGAGAAAGGGAAAAATCAAAAATAGCATCTTTATTTGAGGTGAAATCGTCAAATGTTCGAGTATTGGAGAGTGATTTTGGAGGGGCGATTTTTGTCTCTAAACTATAGATTTGTTGGCCGAGTAATTCGCTGCGAAGTTCGCGGCCGCGCTTTCCTAAGAGGCCATCGAGATGTACGGTATGAACAAAATCATAGGCAGTTGCGATATTGAATTTTTCGAATAAGGCTTGAGCATTGCGTCCGATCCCGGGAATTTTTTTCACGGCAATTTCCTTGAGAAATTCAGTGATGTGTTCTGCTGCAATTTCAGTAATGCCTGAAGGTTTGTGAAAGCCTGATCCGATTTTTGCGAGAATTTTGGTTGGTGCAATGCCGACTGAAATGGTGATTTTTAATTCATCGATAATGCGGCGTTGAATCCGCTCGGCAATGCCGCGATAATTGGTGCGATACATGGTGCATAAGCCTGTAAGATCGAGATACGCTTCATCAATTGAACGCTGCTCAACAGCTGGCGAAAAATCCTGCAGGATCTTTATCATTTGTTGTGAAATTTTTTGATAGAGCGGAAAGTGCGGCTCCAAACGTATGGCTTGAGGGCAAAGTTCCCTTAACTTATAGATAGGTGTTCCGGCACGAATTCCAAAGTGGCGCGCAGGATAATTTGCAGCAGTTACAATCCCCCGTTCGTCGTTTCGGGTGCAGACTACTACGGGGTGATTTTTAAGGTGAGGACGCTCAATAAGCTCGATTGAAGCAAAGAAGCAGTCGGCATCGATATGGGCAAAAACAGTTGGCAGAGCCCGCATGCATATATAGTATATGAGTGTATACTCATGCACAAGGCCGCAATTTGTAACAGATTGTATTTTTTATCGTATTAGATACAAGAAATTGCTGTTTTGTCTTGGGATGAATACGAGCTGTATAGTACGATGCGCAGCTTGACCGTCCTGTATTTTTATGTCAAAATCATCGCTTATGAAGCGCACCACGCGTTTAACGCTTACCTATTATCGCAAGCATCTGGCACAGCATCCATGGCTGACGGCCGGTGTTATAACCTTTGTAACCCTCGGTATCGTCTCGGCTATGGCTATGCCTTTTCTGTATAAAGAATTGGTCGATACATTAGCTTCCGGCCAGGCGCATGCAACTATCTATGACAAACTTATCCAAATTCTTTTTTTAATTTTGGCAGTTGATATCGTAGCTTGGGCAACTTGGAAAGTCGCAGTGTATTGTATGATTTTTTTGGAATCGCGCGTGATGAAAGAAATTAATGATGAGTGTTTTAATTTTTTACATCATCACTCATACAATTTCTTTAATAGTGAATTTGTCGGCTCGCTTGTGAAGCGCGTAAACCGAATGGTGCGCTCATTTGAAGATATTATAGACAGAGTGATTTTTGATCTCTTGCCTACTGCGCTGCGCGTTACCATTGTCGCAGTCGTTCTCTTTACTATAGATAAAATTCTCGGCATTGCAGTGGTTGTTTGGTGTACGGCATTTTTAATCGTGAATTATTTTCTCTCGATTTATAAACTAAAAAAATATGACCTTCCAAAAGTTAAGGCCGATACGCGTGTTACTGGCTATCTTGCCGATACAATTACAAATAACATTAATATTAAGCTCTTTTCTGCCCTGCCGGATGAGAATCGCGGTTTTCAAAAAGTAACAAGGCATTGGTACGACAAAACGCTTGTTGCCTGGCTCTTTAACGGACATATAGAAGTTGTGCAAGGTGCATTGATGGTCGCGCTGAATTTTTTTGTAATGTATTTTGCAATTCAATTATGGGACGATGGCCTGATTTCTATTGGTACTTTTGTCTTACTGCAGGGATACTTATTAGAAATGTTCCGGCAGCTTTGGGATTTTGGACGTGTGGTGCGTACGCTCTATGAGCGTTTGGCGGATGCCGAAGAGATGACCGAAATGTTTGATACGCCTTTTGAAGTAAAGGATGCAAAGAAAGCGCAGCCACTCAGTATCAGCCGCGGCAAGGTTGAATTTAAAAATGTGACATTTGCGTACGATGAAGAGACCGGCGTACTGAATGATTTGTCGTTTAATGTAAAGCCCGGCGAAAAGGTCGCGCTTATCGGTCCGTCCGGCGGCGGGAAAAGTACAATTGTAAAGCTGCTCTTGCGTTTGTTCGATGTTAAGTCGGGTGCAATTTTGATTGATGAACAGAATATTGCAAAAGTTACCCAAAATAGTTTGCGCGCGCAGATTGCGCTGGTGCCGCAAGATCCTATTTTGTTTCACCGCAGTTTAAAGGACAATATCCGCTATGGCCGGCGAAATGCCTCTGATGAAGAAGTGGTTGCTGCGGCAAAACTGGCCTTCTGCCACGATTTTATCGAGAAATTTCCGCAAAAGTACGATACGTTTGTTGGTGAACGCGGTGTAAAGTTGAGCGGCGGCCAGCGGCAGCGCATTGCGATTGCCCGCGCTATTCTCAGCAACACGCGTATTTTAATTTTAGATGAAGCGACAAGCAGTCTGGATTCCGAATCCGAAAAATTGATTCAAGACGCGCTGCAAAATTTGATGCGCAATAAGACGACGTTTGTAATTGCGCACCGCTTATCCACTATTGTGAATGTGGACCGTATTTTAGTGCTGGAAGAGGGGCGAGTTGTGGAGTCCGGCAGCCACGCAATTTTAATGAAAAAGGAGGGAAGCTTATATAAAAAGCTCTGGGAGTTGCAGGTTGGTGGGTATTTAGAATAGAATGCGCTTTGTGCGCCCAGGTGGTGGAATTGGTAGACACGCTAGCCTTAGGAGCTAGTGGGGCAACCCGTGAGAGTTCGAGTCTCTCCCTGGGCACCAGGCATTGACAAAAAGGTAAAATTAGGCAAAATGTAAGCTCTTCATTATTATTATTCTAAGGCTTAATTTTTGTGGAATTTTAAAACCCAATTATATGTCTAAACGTATACCACTACCAGATTTTGATTCAATGCAAGAAGGAGATGGAGCCGAAGCAGCTCGAGAATGGTTGAGTCAAAAATTTGAAATTAATAAGCCTGAGCCGAAAGTTCCGCAATTAAGCGAAGCAGAGATGAAAAGGCGCATAGATGTTTTAAGGCAACAATTGGCTGATGTTCAGTAAGTATTTAGTTTTGCATATTTTGTGTGTACACTGTGAGCATGCAACTTGGACATGATGCGCCGGAATTTCAGCTCAAAGATCAGTATGGAAAGGAGCATACGCTCAAGCAGTACCGAGGCCAATGGGTGCTGATTTATTTTTATCCAAAGGATGATACGCCCGGCTGTACCAAAGAAGCGTGCGGCATGCGCGACAACTTTGCCGATTTTGAAGATGGAGGGGTGGTGATTCTTGGGATTAGCAGAGACAGCGTTGAGAGCCACAAAAAATTTGCAGAAAAATATAATTTGCCGTTTACGATTTTGGCCGATGACCAGACAAAGGCTGCAAAGGCGTACGATGTTTGGGGAGAGAAAACTTTTATGGGCAAAAAACATATGGGTATTCACCGAATGTCTTTTCTTATTAATCCCGAAGGCAAAATTAAAAAAATCTACGAAAAGGTGAAGCCCGAGGCGCATGCAAAAGAGATTTTGGAGGATATTGTTATGCTTAAAAGTGAAAAATAATGGCAATCATCGGAGCACATGTTTCAACGGCCGGCGGTTTAGCAAAAGCTATTGCGCGCGGTGAGGAAATTGGCGCAGAGGCAATTCAAATTTTTGGTTCTTCGCCGCGACAGTGGGGCGTGCGCATGCCAAGCGAGCAAGATATTGCGGAATTCCGGGCTGCATTTAAATCGAGCAAAATTAAGAGCGTTTTTTTACACGCGTGCTATTTGGCGAATTTGGCGGCACCGGATGCGGCATCGGTTAAAAAATCTATTGAAGCGCTTACGGCTCACTTGGCTATTGCAGAAAAATTGGAAGCTGAAGGATTAATTTTTCACGTCGGATCCACAAAGGGAGGCATTGAGCACGATGCGGCGCTGCGACAAATTGCAGCGGCCATGAATCAGATTGTTAAAAATGTTCCGGGCAAAGCAAAACTTATTATGGAAAACGGCTCGGGCGGCGGGAACAAAGTCGGTTCCGAGCCAAAAGATTTGCGCGCACTTTTAGATTTGGCAAAGAATCCTCGTATAGCAGTATGCATAGATACCGCGCACGCCTTTGGTGCGAATCAATTTAATTTTGAAAAGTGGGATGCAGAGCTCGGCCTTAAGAATGTGATTGTGGTGCATGCCAATGATTCGAAGGTTCCGCTCGGGTCATTTAAAGATCGGCATGAAAATATTGGAGAGGGGGAAATTGGACGAGCGACGTTTAAAAAATTGCTCGCATACAACCATCTTAAAAATCTGCCCTGGCTTTTGGAAGTGCCGGGATTTGATAACATGGGGCCGGATAAAAAAAATGTTGATATTCTTAAATCATTAATCAAATAGTAATATGAAAATAGGAGTAATTTTGGGTACTGCACGTCATGGGCGCAAATCGGAACATATGGCACAACTTGTCTTTGAACAGTTAAAAAAGCGTGAAGGAGTAGAGGCGCAATACTTTGATGTAAAGGATTATTTAACCTGCATTACAAATCCGCCCGAAGAGCCAAATCCAAAATCGGAAGAGTGGAAAAAGCATGTTTTGGAGACTGACGGCTTTATAGTTGTTGCGCCAGAATACAATCACAGTTATCCCGGTGAGTTGAAGATTTTGCTCGATGAAGCATTTAAGGAATACGAAAAGCGGTGCGCCGTTGTGGTGAGTGTTTCGAAAGGCGGCTTTGGTGGCGTGCGCTTAGTGGAGCTCATGCATCAGCTCATTTCTACATTGAAGATGGTGCCGGTCCCCTCTCCCGTTAACGTTTCAAAAATTAACGATGTCTTTGATGAGGATGGAAAACTGTTAGAGGAAGCGTACCTGCCAAAGATCGAAAAGATGCTCGACCAGCTCTTGTGGTATGCCAAAATCTTGAAGCAAGGCCGTGAACAAGGGTAAGCTGTTCGCAATGGCAGAATGGAAGAAATTGCGGCGCAAGATTAATCATCCAAAAGTAATGCTCGTATTGAGTTTGGCTTTTGTTGCATTTGCGCCTATGAGTCAGAATTTTACAGCACATCCTTTTGTATGGATGATTGGTGGATTTTTTGTATTGGCAGTGGTGGCGCAGCTGCGCGGAAAGTGGGCGCGCTTTGACAGGAATTTTGCACTGCTGCTGGCGGCGGAGTTTGCGGTGATTTTTTTCTTAGCACCAAAAGATGCAGATCCGCAGGTTGTGCTTGCATTGCGCAGCGCGGCATGGACCTCACTTGTACTGCTGAATGGCGCACTGCTCATAGGCCCGTGGTCGCGCTTTACCGATTTTGGGCTGCACTTTTATAAGCACCGGCGGCATATTGGCGTTACGGCATTTTTGTTTGGTTTGTTGCATGCGCATTTAGTGCTGCGGAACTATTTTAATTACGATCTTAGTGCGATTCAGCAAGATCCATTTTTGTTTTTTGGCCTGACGGCTTTGTTGGTTATGGCGATTTTGGCTGCAATATCTTGGGATTATGTGCAGAAAAAAGTTCCCGCCCTTGCATGGAAGATCACTCATACGGTTTTGCTGTTCGCATATTCAGGAATTTTATTTTGGTTTTGGCGAATAGGAGGAAGCGCACTCTTTACATGGCAGAAAATTCTCTTAATCACTTTTCTTGTTTACTGGATTTTAGTTGCGCCATGGAGTGTGATTCGCTTGGTGTTGCGCTTTGTAAATGGATGGAAGCAGGTGCACGTCCTTGTGTACATTGCCTATGCCGCGATGATGGTGCACGTTTCTACCGGCGTATTGGCAGCTCGCCCGCTTGGATTTAAAATTCTTTTTTGGGGGCTCTTTGCCACGGTCACGCTCTCACATGTGGCAGGCTGGATTATGAAAATTATAACCGACCGGCATGTGCGCCGCGCAGAAGAAAAAGTAGTAATCGAGGGCAAGACGTACTATAAGCTGGGGCATGAACGGAGCTTTCACGAAGGCCGTGGCACACTCATTCGAATCGGAAAAGTCGACCTCGCGATATATAAATACCAAGGCAAACTCTTCGCTATGAGCAATCGCTGTCCTCACCAAGGTGGCCCCATTTATAAAGGAGAAATTCGGAACGGCTATGTCGAGTGCCCGTGGCATCGCTACCAATTTAGCGTGTCCAGCGGCAAAGGCCCGCCGGGGTACGATGATGTTATCCCCTATTATCATGTGGCAGTGCGGGACGGAGTTGGATATGTAGCTATAGATTGAGGTTTTTCTTGAAAAGAGAGACATAAAATGGTAATTTGCATGTAGTTTTATGATTCCCAAATCTCCAAAAATTTCAGCTGTTTTTCAGAAAAAACATCGAGGTGAAACTATCATTTCATTAGATGGTAAAATTGTTGGAACAGGTTCGGATGCAATAATTGCTTTGAAAAAAGCGAAGAAAAAGATACCCGATATTGAGAAGCGGGAATTTTTAATTTTCCGTATTCATCCTAAATATCTTGCAGCATAAATTCCCTTATAAAAAAGGACGACCCTTAATTACTGTAAAATTAAAGTACAAAAAAAATGTTGGACGCTACTTTGAGCTATTGCTCGACAGCGGTGCGGATTTTACTTTGATATCAAAATCACAGGCGCTGCTTCTGGGTCTTCAATATTCAAAAATAAAGAGCAAAGAAATAAAAGTGGAAGTTGCAAATTTAACTTTAATTCATGCGAAGAAGGCTAAGTTAAGACTTGCATTGCTCGATGATGAATTTGCCATACCAGTTTTAGTTGCAAAGGAAGAAGTGGAGCCATTGATTGGGAGAAAAGGATTTTTTGAATACTTTGATGTTTTATTTCAAGAGCGAATGAATCAGATTGTTTTAATAAAAGATGAATGAAAATCTACGTCACTGCAAAACCGGGCGCGAAAGAAAATAAGGTAGAGCCGCTGCTCGATCCGCATCATGTAAAAGTTTGGGTAAAGGAGCCGCCCACAGAGGGTAAGGCGAATCTTGCAATTATGCGGGAGTTGGCTGCACACTTTCATGTGAAAAAAAGCGCGATAGAGCAGACCCACGGCTTTAAATCAAAACAGAAAATATTTACTATCGAAGGATTATGAGAATTTTAATTGCACACGGATTTCGGGCGTCGCCGCAGCAGCCGGGATGGTTGCTCTGGCTGGCTGCATTATTAGAAAAAGCCGGCATGCAGACGTACGTGCCGCAGTTTCCCAATCCTCATGAACCACAAGTGCACGAATGGGTAGATACCATTAATCAGACCTTAGATGGAAATTTTGAAGAGGCAGTTTTAATAGGACACAGCCTCGGCGGCTTGGCCATTTTAAAGGCGCTGGAGCAGCCGAATGACACAAATGCAGATAAAGCGGCAGCCGTGATTTTGGTAGGCACACCAATCGACGATGTTGGACGCGAGCAAATCATAGACTTCTTGCCGCCACTTGATTGGCAAAAATTAAAGACACGTGCCCAACACTTCGGCTTTTTTTACTCCGAAGACGACCCCTATGTACCGTTAGCGCACGGACAACAATTTGCAGAACTCCTGGACGGCCACCTTCAAAGCTTTAAGGACCGCGGCCACTTCGAACAAAAAGAGTTCCTAGAACTGGCTCAATATTTGGAGCATTTTCTCAATATTCCCGGAAATTTTAATTGGTAGTGGTATTTGATTTTTTGTGATTTATGTTTTGATTGGGTACAGCTAGTTGTCGGATGAATTTTTAATCAATTTGTTGCACAAGTGGCAATAGTTCTTGAAGGAATTCTTTTTTTGAGGAATATTTGGGCCTTAAGTTTTGAGCCAGCGATCTATGTTCTGGTTTTGTGAGAATATCGCTGTGTTCCATGAAGAACCAAGTCACAAAAATATTCATTAAATCTGTTTTTTCACTAGTGACTCGCTGATACATTTGGCACGCATCCCATAGTAGATAATCAGTGTGTTGATAAAATTCAAGGATTTTATCAGGGTCTCTGTCGGCATGCTTGAAGAAGTTTTCTGCTTCGTTCATCATTTTGCTCCATTCCTTACGTTTGTGCTCATAAACCATATCCTTCATTTGGTCTTTGAGAACCGATTCTTCTCCAAGATCTCGGAGAATTTGATGTGCTGCACATGTGAGAGTATGTATAGAGATGCTATCTTGTTCGTGGAAAAACAGTTTAATGGCAGTATCTAACTGTCGTCTGGCTGCGGCATGCTTTGTTATTTTTGGGGCTTGATTCATTTGAATTGATTAAAAAGTATATCCGAACTTTAGTTCAGATATACACCCGGATAAGGGTTATATGCGAACAAAAAAGTAAACGCTCAAAAAAGTGGATTGAGAGCTTTGAGTTAAAAAGCCGTGGCGCCCCCACCACCCCACCCCCCTTTTTTCAGTTGTAGAATCCCCTTCCCCTTGGTACTCTACCAAAGCTATGGCTGAAAATATCAAACCTGAAAAAGTGGCGGAGAAGACCTTAAAAGAGGCAACGCGGCTCGAGAAAATAGCCGGGCAGCTGCAAAAAATCGAGTTGCAGCAGATTACGAACTATCTGCAGTCACCGTGGCGCATTATTTGGGTGAATTTTTTGGCCGGTACATTTCGTGGCCTTGGCTTTTTAGTTGGTGCCGCGCTTGTGCTTACGCTCATCGGTTTTGTATTAACCAATATTTTGAGCGAGGCGCCGATCGTCGGCGATTTCTTTGAAGTTGTCAGAATTTGGATTGAAGACGCCATTGAACAGACGCAGAACGCAATTCCTCAGAACGGAGCATCCTAAACATGTCATTTGTTCACCTTCATAATCACACGCACTATTCCCTGCTCGATGGTTTAACGCGCCCGGCAGAAGCTGTTGCAATTGCAAAAGAACAGGGGTGTTCGGCAGTTGCCATGACCGATCACGGCACGTTGTACGGAGCAGTTGAATTTTATAAAGCGGCAAAAAAGGAAGGCATTAAGCCTATTATCGGCTGCGAGATCTATGTGGCGCCGCAAGGCAGATTAAAAAAAGAGCCGGGCACACCGATCAATCACTTAATAGTTTTGGCCGAAACTACAGAGGGCTACCACAATCTTATGCAGCTTGTGAGTAAGGCCCATCTCGAAGGCTTTTATTATAAGCCGCGGGTAGATCATGGTTTGTTGCGCGAATTCAGCAAAGGGCTTATAGCCCTCTCCGGCTGTTTAAATAGCGAAACTTCGGTCGCGATTCTCGATAATAATGAAGAAAAGGCGGCGGAAATTATACGCATGTATCAAGATATTTTTGGGAAAGAGAATTTTTATTTAGAGGTGCAGGATCATGAAGGCTTGGCAGAGCAAGTTCAGGTGAATAATGCTTTGTATCGATTAACCAAAGAGACCGGCGCACCGCTCGTGGCTACGTGCGATAGCCACTATGGACGTTACGAGGATCGTGATGTCCACGATATTTTGCTCTGCATCCAAACAGGCAAAACCTTGCAGGATGCCGACCGCATGCGTCTTACCGGCGATTTTTCGATGCGTCATCCCGAAGAGATTGCAAAGCGTTTTGCCGAGCATCCCGAAGCCATTGAGAATACCGTGAAAATTGCGGAGCGCTGTAATATCGAGTTACATTTTGGAAAGAATCTGATTCCGGTTTTTAAAACTCCGGATGGTAAGGGAGCGCAGGAATATTTGCGCGAGCTTGTAGAAAAAGGACTTGAGGAGCGATATGGTGAGAATATTCCGCAAGAAACACGGGAGCGGCTGGAGTACGAACTCGATGTTATCCATACGCAGGGGTTTGATAATTATTTTTTGATCGTCTGGGATTTTGTGAACTATGCGAAAGAGAATGATGTTATCGTGGGGCCGGGCCGAGGTTCGGCTGCAGGATCATTGGTAGCCTACTGTTTAAAAATTACCGATGTCGATCCCCTGGCCTACGATCTCCTTTTTGAACGCTTTCTCAATCCGGCGCGTATCTCAATGCCGGATATTGATATCGACTTTGACGTTGCAGGTCGCAGCAAGGTTTTAGATTACGTGGTTGAAAAATACGGACGCCAAAGCGTGGCACAGATTATTAC
>PCVQ01000014.1:12661-16577 GCA_002796025.1 Candidatus Peregrinibacteria bacterium CG11_big_fil_rev_8_21_14_0_20_46_8 | reverse complement strand
CTAATATGCCGGGACAGGTTTCACGCCAGTCGACGCAGGCACTGAGTACGGCAACCGCTCCGTATTTATTAAAAATGGCAAAGGTGGGCGTGAGTACCGCTCTGTTGCAGGATACCGGTTTGCGCCGCGGATTGAATACTTTTTACGGGCAAATTACCTATGAGCAGGTCGCAAAGGACCTTGGGTTGGAAGATAAATATACGGAAGCGAAGCAGGCAATTATGCTCTGTGATGAGCGATGCCGCCGTGCCGTAAGTGCTATGAATAACGGGGCTGCAAAAAAAAGCTTAGTAATGGCCTAGAATAGCCTTTGTTTTTCAGCTACAATAGCGCGGCAATTCCCCGTGCGCCCATAGTTTAATGGATAGAACGCAAGCTTGCGGAGCTTGAAATTCAGGTTCGATTCCTGGTGGGCGCACCAGTGTTACTCCTGTATAAACACAAGTTTGTATCCTGTTTGTTGTGCGGATTTGAGCGGTTCGCCGGGTGTGTGAAATTTTTCTGTTGCAATGCGAAACGGTGCACTCTCTTTTAAATTTAGGCGATTTATAAGCTGGATTACCGTATTCGGCTTATTTCTCAGCGCAGTGCGTAAATCTTTTTTGCTCCAGAGCGTGCCAAGAGGTTTTGTGCCAAAAATTGCCAAGCGATTTCGGGCGCGAGGGTGAAATTGATCTAGCCACTCTTCAAACTGCGGCCTCAATTGCGCATGCTCTGCAATAGGAATGCCGTCACTTTGATCCAAAATTGTGATAGCGCTGGTTGCAGTATCGGCGCTAATTGATGCAGCGCGTTGCTCTGTAAGAGATTCACACTCAACAGTTAGCCCAGGCGCTTCTGCTGTATTTGTCTTTTCTGGAGAATTTGTCATGCATGTTCAATGGTTTTTTTCGGCTCGGCTCCTCATCAGTAGGTATTTCAGCCACGTATCTATACTATAAGGTCTTTGTGGTATTGGTCAAGTATTGCTTGAAAATATTTGGAATTAAGTAAACTATGTCTTCTATGAAGATCGCACTTCTTCTTTCTGGCGGTGTGGATAGTTCGGTCTCGCTGCGGCTGCTCCAAGAGCAGGGCCACGAGGTCCATGCCTTTTATTTAAAAATGTGGCTTGAGGATGAGCTGAGTTATTTGGGTGAGTGTCCGTGGCGCGAAGATTTGCAATATGCAGAGGCGGTATGCAAACAGGCTGGTGTGCCGTTGACGGTTGTGCCGATTCAGCGCGAGTACTTTGACCGCGTGGTGTCGTATTCTTTGGAAGAGCTGCGCGCGGGCCGCACGCCAAGCCCGGATGTTATGTGCAATAATCACATTAAATTCGGATTGTTTTTAGAGAAGATGAGCGGATCCGAATTGGGCGCGGACTTTGAAAAAGTTGCAACCGGCCACTATGCGCAGGTGAGAGAAATTGATGGTGCGGTGCACTTATATAGCGCGCCAGATCCGATTAAAGATCAGACGTATTTTTTAGCGATGCTGGAGCAGCAAAAGTTGCAGCGCGCTCTATTTCCAATCGGTCATTTGCGTAAAGAAGAAGTACGTAAGCTCGCAGAGAAATTTGCGCTTCCTAACAAAGCCCGTCACGACAGCCAAGGCATCTGCTTTCTTGGCAAATTGAAATATCGTGATTTTGTGAAGCACTATCTTGGTGAAAAGAAGGGCGACATTATTGAATTTGAATCCGGTAAAAAAATAGCTGAACATAGCGGGTATTGGTTTTATACTTTGGGTCAGCGGTCCGGCATCGGATTAAGCGGGGGCCCGTGGTACGTTGTAAAGAAAGACATCGAGAAAAATATTATCTATATTTCAAACTCGTATCATGA
Source organism: Candidatus Peregrinibacteria bacterium CG11_big_fil_rev_8_21_14_0_20_46_8 (assembly GCA_002796025.1). Taxonomy (GTDB): domain Bacteria; phylum Patescibacteriota; class Gracilibacteria; order UBA1369; family UM-FILTER-53-11; genus 21-14-0-20-46-8. The sequence goes on along the minus strand of PCVQ01000014.1, from coordinate 14,751 downwards.
TGCAGATTCTCCCAAAAGCGAAAAGGCACGCGACGAGTTTAGTATTGAATCGCCAAATTGGATTGCGGGTGTTCCGCAAAAGCAAAATTTGGAAGTAAAGTTGCGGCACGGCCCGCATAAGTATTCCTGCACGCTCAACGGCATGCATGTAAAAATAGAAGGTCAAGATCAGGGGATTGCGCCCGGTCAGTTCGCAGTTTTTTATGACCGCGAGGAGTGTTTGGGCGCGGCAAGAATTGCGGTGTAGCTCTGCTTATTCGTAGCGCGCCGGACGCAACTTATGTTCATTCATTTTTTCAGTCACTGCACGTGCAATTTCCGAAAGCCCAGGAATGCGGCTTCGCTGTGGTATGCAGATGAGTGGCAGTTCACGAACTTCTTCGGGATGCAGGAGTTTTGGATGGATGATGCTCGTTGCTCGTCCGCCAAATGTTTCCCAGGCAACATGCGTAGGAAGTCCGACGTGCTTTGCGCCTAGCGATTCCATAGCAAGTACGATTTTCGCATAGTCAGTACTGCTTTGCGCCGGGAGAGGCTCCAATTTTCCGACTTCAATTCTTGGCAAGTCACGTATCTCTGCTAAAGGCGGTACGGTGACCGCAAAGATATGTTCTAAATCTCCAGGGGGCATCTTCGTTCCATCGGCACTACCGAAAATAGTAGTGAGCGCCTTCTTAATTTGCTCTTGCAAGGAATCGGGATCGGCAAGCCGCATATCTGCGTCAAAGAAACGTTGGCGCGGATTTATCTTTACTGCCGCAGCACGATTACCGACATCTAACATGTCTTGTCGTTCTAGAATTTGGGCGCGAGTAAGACGAGGCGTCTCGGCATCGCGATCAGCCCTCTCATCAGTCTGGGTAAGATTTTGTCCGGCATTTACGATTGCAGCTTGAACGAGCGCCTGAATTAATGATGTCGATCCCTGTATTTGTTCCAAGCTATGTAGTTGTACGACTAAGTCGCGTTCGCGTTCTGCGGGTTTCGCTTTTGGTGCGTCGTTTACTGGTTGCAAATGAGGTGCTTGCATAAAAAAATATATTATCGAATAAAAATTTTAGTATTCCACGCGCTATTAATACAGTTACATTGACTTTTGTCAAAAGAGCTCTATGCTGTAGCTGCTATGTTGAAGGCGCAACAACAATTCACAGCTACAACTAAGAAGACCACAAAGAAGCCCTCGCGCGCTGTGGCCTGAGTTGTATATATAAAAAACTCTTAAGCCCCGGCGTTACAACGCAGGGGCTTTTTTTTATTCTTCAAATTAATATCATTTCTTAATTCTTAATCAAATACTATATGGAAGCACAACGAGAAGGTCGTTCGGAGTCAGAGTTGTCCCCAATTTTGCAGACAATGTTGTCGGATATGAAAATTAGTAGGATTGGAGTTGGTTATAATTGGGTGGAAGTGTCAATGCCAGTCAATCAAGTTTTAATGAATATTATGTTTCGTGCTTTTGAACAAATGGGCTTTGTGCTGAATGGTATACGATTAGTAGATCATTCAGCTGGCCAAACTGATGCTCATCGTGAAATCGCGGAGTATCTCGCAGGATACCTTCGTCCTTATTTAGGTGATGATGCTTTAGATCACAGAATTGAAGGCGCAAGTACCATTAGTGTAAATGGGATCATTAAGAATTTTTCTAAAAATCCTAAAGTTCGTTACACTACTCAGCGGCCCGCAGAGTTTACGTTACGCGCCGAATTTGTTCCGGAGCCCATAAGAATGGCTGTTTGTGAGGCTACTGAACAGTTACTCGCCGCTTAAAATGACAATTTTTTGCTGTTATCTATCGATCTTTTTAATCTTGCCGACAAGAGTGCTACACTACCCGCAATGAAATCCGCCTTAGCGCTCCTCGCACTGCTTCCGTTCAATTTTCTTTTTTCATTGTGGGCGCCACAGCAGCTGCAGAAACACAGCGCTGCGCAAGAATTCGAGCAAATCCGTCCGTTGCCTGCGCCCGGTGAGCAGCTTCGAGGTTTGTACATGACAAGCCATACCGCAAGTACCCCTCGCGGACTGGAACTTGCCGATGAATTTGCCGAAGTTGGCGGAAATATGATCGTCTTTGATATTCA
>PCVQ01000014.1:0-12648 GCA_002796025.1 Candidatus Peregrinibacteria bacterium CG11_big_fil_rev_8_21_14_0_20_46_8 | reverse complement strand
AGCTGCATCGCCGCGGCTTTTACGTGGTGGCGCGGTATGTCCTCTTTAATAATCGATACCTTGCGAATCGCACGCCAAATTGGGGTCTTAAAATTAAAGGAACAAATACGCCGCTTACTACGAACGAGGGTGTGATTTGGCTCGATCCTGGCAATCCTCAACTGCTCGACTATCTTGCCGATGTGGGTCGCGAAATCGCGCTAAGCGGAGTAGATGAAATCCAGTTCGACTATGTACGCTTTCCGTCAGGCTTTCGCAACCAAGGCTATACCGGCGACGATCATTTAGAGCGGCACGAAGTCATCACAAATTCCGTTGCGCACTTGGGGCGCGAGCTGCATCTGCTGGGTACAAAGGTTAGCTTGGATATTTTTGGCATTGCCGTTTGGGATAATGTGAGCTGGAAAGTAGTAGGGCAGAATATTGGCGAGCTGGGTAAGCATGTCGATGCGATTTACCCAATGCCCTATCCGTCTCACTTTGGTCCGGGCTGGGGCGGCCACAAAAATCCCGCAGACGAGCCGTATTTTTTTGTGCAAGAAACTTCCAAAAAATTTGTAGAAGGCGTTGCCGGCACCAACACAGAAATCCGGCCATGGTTCCAGGCCTTCACCATGCGCGTTACGAATTACGGCCCATGGTATATACAGGAGCAGCAAAAGGCCGCGGACGACATTGCGCTGCCGGGCTGGGTGCTCTGGAATGCGCGTAACGATTACGCGGTTCCTTTCGCGGCATTGAGGGGAAAACAGAATTTGACAGAAAGCTGATTTGAAGTTATAAGAATCACTAATTTATAATGTTCTACGTATGAGCTCTTCTTTAAGCATCGAACCCAAACAAGCGGAAGTTTCTGTGGAGCTAGTAAAAGTTGCAGAGGTGAGGCCTCTTGGTGAACGAGCAGGCGAAATTGGTCATCGTATCTGGTTTAAGCCTTGCACTGAAGCGAGTGAAGGACAAGGCGATGTTTTAACATTAGATAGAGTAGCAATGCAGTTTGTTATTAATGGTTTGGAACCTCTTAAAGCTGGTGAAGAGGTTGTATTACATAGAAGAAGCGGCGAAATTTTGGCGATTACAACGTGTACTAGAAGAGCTGCGCTTTTATATTGCGCAGACCCAAGTGTACTGAAATCAGATGATATTTTTGTACAGGACGTCCGTGGTCTGGGCCAGCATGGCAGAGATTATAATGATTGGCTAGAAGTGCTTGAGTAAAAATAAATCGCTGTAAGATGTTTTGAGAGGGAGCGTCCAAATATGCAATTACTCATTACCCCATTTTATATGAGGATGCTTCTTTGGGCTCGCTTGTTCTTTGTTGTAATGGCATTGATGTTTTTTGTAATCGGTTGTGCTACGCAAAATTTATACGGTTGACAATAGAGAGGTTTCGAGGTTGTATGTATTTTTTAAAATACCGGGAATAATTCTTAGATTGTTTCTTTTCTGCTATACTCTCTCGGCTATGCTTGGAAAACCATTTAAACTTGCGTCACCATTTCAGCCTGCCGGCCATCAGCCCGCGGCGATCGAGGGTTTGGTAAAAGGAGTGAAGAGCGGTGCGCCAAATCAAGTATTGTTGGGTGTTACCGGTTCGGGCAAAACTTTTTCTGTAGCGAATGTCATTCAGCAAACACAAAAGCCCACGCTCATTTTGTCGCATAACAAAACTTTGGCTGCACAGCTTTACTCAGAGTTTAAAGATTTTTTTCCGGATAACGCGGTGAGCTACTTTGTTTCGTATTACGACTACTATCAGCCGGAGGCCTATATGCCCGCCACCGATACGTATATTGAAAAAGACGCCAGCATTAATGAAGAAATTAATAAGTTTCGCCATCAGGCGACCATGAATCTGCTCACGCGGCGCGATGTGATTATTGTTGCTACGGTCTCATGTATTTACGGTTTGGGTTCTGTAAAGTCGTACGAAGCTTTGGCGGTTACACTAAAAAAAGGCGAAAATTTTCAGCGCGACCGCTTGCTCCGCCGCCTTACCGACATTCAATATTCACGCAGCCAAATGGAATTTAAACACGGCATGTTTCACGTTTTGGGCGATGTTGTGGAAATTTTTCCGCCCGGCAAAGATACGATTTACCGCGCCGAATTTTTCGGCGATGAGATCGAGACGCTCGTCGAGGCAGATGCCTTTACCGGCGAAGTTGTGCAAGAGTTAGACGAGGTCATTATCTTCCCGGCAAAGCACGATGTGGTGCAAGAGGAGCAGATCCGCGGTGCGGTCGACAGAATTCGGGCCGACTTGGATGAACGCTACAAAGAGCTGCAAAAGCAGGGGAAGAATTTGGAGGCTGAGCGAATTAAGACCCGTACCGAATACGATTTGGAGATTTTGCAAGAGACTGGATATTGCAGCGGCATCGAGAACTATACCCGCTATTTAAATAATCGCGAACCGGGTGCACGTTCAGAAACGCTGCTCGACTACTTTCCCGATGATTTTTTAATGGTCGTTGATGAGTCGCATATTACCATTCCGCAGATTGGCGGCATGCATAACGGGAATTTTTCGCGCAAGCAGACATTGGTTGAGCATGGCTTTCGCCTACCTTCTGCGCACGATAACCGCCCGCTTCGCTTCGATGAATTTGAAGATTACATGCACCAAGTTGTTTATATTTCTGCAACACCGGGGAAATTTGAAATAGCACGTACGCCAAAAGATAAGGTTGTTGAGCAGATTGTCCGGCCGACCGGACTGCTGGATCCGCATGTTGAAGTGCGTCCTACAAAGGGGCAAATTCCTAATCTTATTGAAGAAATTAAAAAGCGCATTCGCGTAAAAGAGCGCACGTTAATTACAACGCTTACCAAGCGTTCGGCAGAGGATTTGACTGACTATCTCGTTGATGCAGGGCTAAAAGTGAAGTATTTGCACTCGGATATCGATACCATGGAGCGGATCGAAATTCTGCGCGATCTGCGACTGGGCAAGTTCGATGTTTTGGTTGGAATTAATTTGTTGCGCGAGGGATTGGACTTGCCGGAAGTCTCGCTTATTGGAATTTTGGATGCCGACAAGCAGGGCTTTTTGCGCTCTACACCGGCCTTAATTCAGACTATCGGACGCTGTGCACGCAATGTGAACGGCTTTGTAATAATGTATGCCGATAAAATTTCTGATGGTATGAAGGGCGCGTTGGATGAAACCGACCGGCGCCGTGCAATCCAGCAAGCGTACAATCAAGAGCACGGCATTACGCCGCAGACTATTATTAAGGCGATCCGCGAAATTCAGACGCCGGGCAAGAAAAAAGAAGAGGGACCGGCAGACAAGAAGCTCGCTAAAATGAGCAAGGACGACATCAAGCGTTATATTGCTGCACTAGAAGACAAGATGGATCTTGCCGTCATGAACATGGAGTTCGAGCAGGCGGCCGAGTTTCGCGACTTGATAGAGGCGGCGCAGCAGAAACTGTAGGCCGTTTCTACCGCACTTTAATCGAATCGTAGATGCCTTGTGAAATAAGGGGCTGGCCCGGGGACACAGAGAAGTAGCACGAAAACATGGCATCGTCGCTCTCTTCGTCGCCAAACCAGTTCGCAAACTCGTTACGGTGCATAAAGATGAGATCGAGCGGTGCTACATCTGCGTCTTCATTTGGCGTGCCGATCCAGAGGTCGGCATAGTAGGGGAATGGCTGAGGCGAATCGGCATCGGCGGATTCAAGCGGACGGGAGCTTGTCTCAAATGTCCATGCTTCCCAGCCGGTCTCAGGTATAGGGCAGTCAAAAGTTGCCGCAATTTTGTTTGTAGTAATATCAAAAAATTCTGTGGTGTAATTTGTGACGTCTTGTATTTTTTGAATCTCCCAGTGTTCAGGAACCTGCATAATAAAATCGTTCGTAGCAAATTCTTGCCAATTTTTTGGTATCTCAATGTACCTCAGCATGCTGTTGAGCATAACAGCAACTTCTGCACGGCTCACATTTTCTCCCGGCCGGAACGTCCCGTCCGGATACCCGGCAATAATTCCTTTATCTTTTAAATTATAAACCGCTTCGGTGTACCAGCTTTCTTCTGGCACATCGGTAAAAAGAGCGGTCATGGCAAATGCCATAGGAACGCTGGCAATCAATAGTCCGACAACAATAGTGAGAAGAGATTTTTTCATGTAGCGATTTTATCACACAAACCACTTGCCGTAATCCTTTGTCCAGAGCCGCGAATCGAGCAGATAGCATTTTTTGCCCGCGCTGTGGCCGTCTAATTTTGCAAGCAGAGACTTAAAACTAAGTACCGCTCGCGGAAGTGAATACTGGCCAAAGCCGCTTTGCAGATGCGCAGTGCGCGCAAGTACCAGCGGATTATTTGGAAAATCAAAGGCGATTTTTTGGATTGCAATGGCTTGGACACCGTCTTGGATTTCATCTAAGTGTGAAAGCATGCGCGGCGTTGCAATAAGCACAGAATTGTCCGGATTTTCTTTAAAGAGCGCACAGGTCTTGCCGGCGCCTCCGGAAATGCCAACACCAAGCAAGTGCACACCAGCCTCGGTAGCGTAATTTAGGAGCGCCTGGAATGTTGCCTCAACTGCTTTGCGCGAATTTACGAGCAGCAGTAACCGGCCTTTATGTTCAGCGATAAGCTCGCGGTATAACTTTATGACTTCAGAAAAATACTCTGCAGACATGGCGTAGGGCAGATCTTGTTTTGGGATGATTTCAAGGCCGTTTGCGTAAGGTTCGCGTACAAGTTTCCATGAAGCATTAAGTCCTAAAATATTCCTAAGATATGTGTCGTCGCCGCCGAGCGTTAGAGTGCCGTCGTGCAGTGCGATTTTTTTATAATTCGCAGTGGCTTGAGCAAAAATTGCCGCCACCTCTCGCGGTACGATATTTATAGTTAACTGTTCGGCAAAGGAAGAGATCCACCGGAGAGCGGCAGGGTCGTCCAGTGCCGCTAGAATTTCTTGTTTCTTTTTGCACTCGGGAAGATTTTCGATAGTTGCGCGAATGCGTCCCCACTCAAGTGTTTGGAGTAAGTGGGGCGTTAACATCAAATCTTCGCTTCCCTCACGGCCGCCGTACTTTTCATAAAAAATTCCCGCCAATCCAAAGAGAATTTCTGCCTTTTCTTTAAAGTATGGCGCCAAAGTTGAAACTGAGTAGTGGTGCGATGCCGCTTGCGTCAGCTCATCTTCAAGCAGCGCGGCTTCGGTAATAATAAGTGTGCGATTTTTGAGCGTGAGTCCGTTCTCTGAAAGTGCTTGCTGGTGCAGAAAAATAATATCGGCCTTTTCTGCGCTCTCGATCGCTTTTATCCAGTAGATATCTTCGCCGCTATGGTCTGCAAGAATATCAAATAGGCCATATTCTTCGCGGTCTAAGCGGAGCTCATCTTGGCGGCCGGTTTGTGTTGAATGTTCCCACAGCAACATCTTAATAAGAAACTGCGTACCGCCGTCTGTGAGTTCGCGTGCTGTAATAATATTGTGTAGTTTTTTAGGAGAGAGGTAGCGTGAAGGGGAGAGGAGTTCTGCTGTACTTTTGCCATGCTGCTGGGCAGCCGTTTGGATTTTTTCTTTATGCGGATTTGAGCGATATGCAATGACGAGCGGCTCATTCATTATTTTAAAATCCGGAATTCCGCCGGCTTCAATGATCGTTCTTTCTTCCGACAAAAATGTTTCAGTCGTGGCCGGGGCCCAAATTTTAAAATCTTCGTCCGCGGCACCGGCTTTAGTGTCGGCTTTCTCTCCATCTTCTCCTGCTTCCTGTCTTCCTATCTCCTTTCTTACCTCCTGTTTTCTTGCATTCTTGTTTTCCATCATCTCTTCAAATATCTCTTTGCCCCACCAGCCTGATTTATCCAAAACCCTCCGTATATCTTCATGCAGCTCCTTAGGAATCTCACGAATTTTTTCGAGCAAGAAAATAAAAAAGTCGAGCGTCGTTTCTGTATCGGCCATGGCGCGGTGTGACTCACGCAGCGGAAGTCCGTGATGCCGCATTACAACTTCTAAAGAATATGATGATTCGTTTGGCAGTAACATCCGCGCGAGTATGCAGGTATCGATTTCCAGATTTGTGCCGCGCCCCGCCGCTGGCGGGGCAGGCACATGATGCGAGTGCAAAAAACCCGTATCAAATTGAATGTTGTGTCCAACAATCGGCAGATCACCGATAAATTCAGCAATCTCATCGCGCTTTTCTTTAAATTGAGGTGCATCTCTAACATCTTCATTCGTAATTCCGGTGAGCAGAGTAATTTCATAGGGAATAGGCACGCCCGGATTAAATAAACTCTCAAAACGATCCAGGATTTTTCCATCCTGCCATTTTATAGCTCCGATTTCGATGATTTTATCGATATCGGGATTGTGACCGGTGGTTTCGGTATCTAAGAAGATAAATGGCTGCATAATGAGGAAAGTGTAGGATCTCTATGTTGGAAAAGTACCGCTAAGGCGTCTCATTATATATCTATATCCTTATTTTTTAACCTTTTTATTATGCAACTCGCACCATTTAAAAAATTAAGTCCATTTTCACTTTGGGATGAATTTGTATCACAGGAGAATTTTGTTCCCTCTGCTGATATTATTGAAGATCGCAATCAGGTAGAGATCCGCGTGAATGTACCCGAATACCGGCCCGAAGATATTACTGTAGATGTAGAAGGCCGGCTGCTCACTATTAGAGGAACGACCGAGCAGCGAGAAGAAGAAAAAGACAAGCACTATATTCGGCGCGAACGCTCATATGGCGAATTTGAACGCTGTTTTACACTGCCCGACTATGTTGATATCGATAAAATCGATTGCACTGTTGAAAACGGTACATTATCAATTATTGCACCAAAACGTGAAGGAGCATCAAACGGACGGAAGAAAATCGAAGTTAGAAGTAAGCGCTAGATTTCTAGCGTTAGCAGCACAACTTCCGGAGGGTTAAAGAGCCGCGCGCGTGGTCCTTCTTCGCCTGTGCCGCTCGTTATGTAGAGCTGGGTATTTTCGAACTGGAAGAGACCTTGATCAAAGAAGCGGCCAAGATTTGTGGGCAGTTGCGGAACCGGACCAATGAGCGGCAAACGAATCTGTCCGCCGTGTGTATGTGCAGCGATAACTAGATCGATCAGTGCGCCGTCGGCAAAGTAGACAATATCGGGATTGTGTGAGAGAAGAATAAGCGGGTGTGGAATCTCATTTACATTGAGCGTTTTTACTGCATCACTAATGCTTGCGCGATGCGTCCAGAGTTCATCGGTGCCAATCAATCCAACAGTTGTGCGCTCATCGACTTGTAACAGTTCGCCGTCATTTACCAGTACACGAATGCCTAGAGCTTCGAGAGAGGCACGTACTGCCTTGCCGCGCTCGGTAGCCTCTTGTTGCAGCAGTGAAACGCCGCGGTTATAGTCATGATTACCAAGTACCGCAAAGACGCCATATGGCGCGCTCAAATCTTTTAATGGTTGTAGAAAACGAACGGCTTCTGCATTATCGTAAATATAATCGCCTGCTAAAAGGATGAGGTCCGGCTTGAGTTGTTGTGTTTTTTTAACGAGCCGTTTAATGAAGTTTGTCTGTTTATATGGGCCTACATGCAAGTCGCCAAGCACTGCCACACGAAGTGTTTCGGACGGACGCTTACTTAACTTTATGGATTCTTCCGTAACTACGATTCGTGCAGGTTCTAGAAAGCTGCCGTAAAAAATGGTAATCCAGGCTAGCGTGCAGAGAAAAATTGCAGCGCGCCGGCGATTTTTATTGATGCGCTTGCTGTGTCCATGTCCCAGCAAATAGACGACCGCCAATCCATCCACTATAAGAAAGCCAAAGATGATGAAGTCGTAGAAAAATGATTGCACGGACAGTATTGTGCCTTAAAAGGTAAAGGGGCGTACAGCTTTTTCAAAAAGATTGTTTTTCCCGACAAGATCCTCCAGCGACATATTTGTAGAAGTAAATTCAATGTCGCCTTCCAGTGCCCGTTGAATCATCACCGCTGCTTCCGCGCGATTCAATAATCCGTTTGGTGCAAAGAGGCCGTCACCGCGGCCGGCAGTAATGCCTTTATTGTATGCATTAGTTACTGCAGGGCAGTACCAAATATCCGGCGGCACATCGATAAAGGCGCGTTCGCCGCTGCACGAAGTTTTGTTCAAATCTTTATTCAGCATTTTTGAGGCCTTATTGATAATTGCAATCGCCTCGGCACGTGTAATTGAATCGCCGGGACGGAAGGTGCGTTCTCCATTTGCATTTGTGCCTCCGGCAACAATACCTTGTTGTTGGGCTGCAATGACTACCGGCGCAAACCATTCATCGCCTTGTATGTCTGCAAAGAGATTTCCATAGAGTACCCGCCGGGTATCCAAATCGTATCCGCTGCTAAAGCGGTCACCGTTATATTCGCGCAGGGCGCGCATAACCATAGTTGTAAATTCTGCGCGATTTACAAAGCGTCCTGGCTGGAATGTGCCGTCGGGATAGCCCGAGAGTGCACCACGCCGGTTGAGCAGCGCAACATCGCGCGTATAAAATGTATCGCTCGCTACATCGGAAAAAATCGGCGCTTTCCCGTGCACATTTGGATTCCATCCGGCTTTTAATTCGTATACATCGCTATAGCCGTCGCCGTCGGAGTCGTCTACCGTGAGTGGTGTTTTATTAATGAAGAGTTCATTATAGTCGGTGTAGCCATCGTTATCACGATCGCTCTTTTTCAATTTTTCAATAAATGATGCATAACTTGCATGTTGTGCATTGTCTTTAGTAAGTGAGCCGGAAAAGTGCGTCTCAAATTCCAGACCTTCTGAATACCCGCTCAATGTTTTCCAGGCATATGCCTCTTCCATAAATGCGTAGTAGCCTTGAATCATTTCGAGATCGAATTCGTCGGTGAGGCCGTCATTTTCAATATATTCATCGATATAGTCCCAAATTTTCCGGAGGTCTGCAAAAAAGAGACCGTTAAGATCTGGTGAATTAATGCTGTTGATAAATTGCAAAAGCTCATGCCCTTGCACCAATCCGCTTCGCGTCGATTGTTTTTCTATTGCCGGCACGTTAGAGATCATAAAGTAGTTGTCTGCTGTTACACCAAAGGTCAGTTCGAGTGATTCGATGGGAAGAGAAGACCTTTCTTCTTCCAGAAGCGATGCAAGATCTATGGTTAATTTTGTATATTCCTGGCCAGGCTCAAATCTATCGAAATCAAATCCAAGCACGCTATCTACACCGCCGGGGGTGGATTGGTTCAGTGCTTCGAGATATTGAGAAGCAAGTGCAGTAAGTGTTTCAGTCAATTCAACAAGTTGTGTGCGGCTGGTCTCGTTCGTTTCTGCAATAAAAGTAAAGTAGGGAATCAGTGTTGCGGGATCGTATTGGACAACAAATGCAAATTCATCTTCCAGTGCAAAGAATTTTTTGAAGTCAATTCCGGTTACACCATAATAAAGAGCGAAAATTTGATCGTATGGGTCACTGCCATCTTCACTGAGTGCTTTCGCTAGTTTGCTATTTTGTTCAAATGCTCCTTTGAGATTGGCACCTTGGGTATAAAAGAGCACCGGAAAATCGGGCAACTGATTTTGTATAGTTGGCTGGAAATTTTGAACATCAAAGCGTATGCCGAGCTCTTCTGCCTTGAATTGATCGGCAATTGTTGAGTATTGCAGACTGTATCCATTTGATAGTTCGTTAATTTGCAGGCCGTGAAAAGGGGAGAGATTTCCCGTGCTCTCAATCAAAGCAAATTCGTCCGGATTTGCATCTTCTTCCAATTTAAACGCATCGATAAAGTTACGCAGATTAAAGTAGGCTTTAAGATTTTCTGTGCCGCCACTGCCGCTTATTGCAGAAAGTATTTTTTGGAAATGAGTGTCTGCGCTGAGCCGGTCGGTACGTTTACCGGAAAGCAGGCCGTCTATGGAGCGCAGAAAATATTCTTCGCTGATAATAATGTGTTCGCCGGTATACACCATGTATCCGTCTGCGTCGGTATCAAAAAAACGCTCGGTGCCATTTACATTGTCGATGACGACGTCGTCGGGCACAATCGAATTCCACTCTTGCCGCGTTGCTTTAAAGGCCATTGCCAGCGATTCCTCAGTGAGCATACCAAGAGAGATGGTTGCTCCTGTGCGGATCTTTTCGCGGAATAGGTGCATGCTTTTTGGAAGCGGTTCGTTGTTGATTGCTGGATATTGGTCTGCTTCAACGGCATCTAGGCTATGTACTATAAGATCCTTAAAGAATCCTGTTGGCTTCCATTCTATAAAGAGACTCAGCTCGTCTGGAAAATAATCGCTCACTTCGGCAGCAAAAACAGCCTGCGCGGATGAAGATAAAAGAAGGAGCGCAGCACAAATGGTAGCAGTGAATCGGCGCATATAAATAGAGATTAGTAATAGAGCGGGCTTTATTCTAGGCCAAAAAGGGGATTCAGGCAACGTCTGTACCGCATCGTTTCATGAAAAATTCATGAACGTAATTTGCCCTTGATCGTCGCTCCGCCTTGATACACTCTGCCTCCGATCGTAGCCCCGATTTGGTTCACTTCTCCCTTGATCGTAGCGTCGGTTTGATCCACATCTCCCTCAATTATCGCTTCATTTTGCTTTACGTCGCCCCCGATGATTGCTTGGTTTTGAACCACGCTGCCTTTGATCGTCGCGTGCTGTTGAGCCACGCCGCACCCGATCGTAGCTTTTAATTGATCTACACTACCTCCAATCGTAGCTCTGAATTGATCTACATAGCCCCCAATTTTTGCTTTGGTTTGACCCACGCCGCCCCTGATCGTCGCTTCGGCTTGGCTTACATTGCCTTTGATGGTCGCTCGCATTTGACTCACGCCGCCCCCGATCGTCGCTTTGCCTTGATCTACATTGCCTTTGATGGTCGCGTCGTTTTGAAGTACTCTATGCTCAATTATCGCTTCAAATTGTTCTACGTCGCCCCCGATGATAGCTTGGTTTTGAATCACGCTACCTTTGATCGTAGCCCTGTTTTGGTTCACGTCGCCCTCGATCGCCGCTTCGGTTTGCTCTACATTACCGTCAATACTGGCTCCATTTTGCTTTACGTCCCCCTTTATTTTGACTTTGAATTGATTCACATTTCCCCTAATCATCGCTCCATTTTGATCCACATTGCCATCAACTTCAGCAAAATTCATATTGATATCTCCCCCCACGATAGCTTCTGAGAAATCAACGCCCGGAAGTTTATATCCTGATATATCAATTCCGGTAAGAGGGTGATTTTTTAATCCTAATTCCTGCATCTTTATAAAGAGTTCTTGGCCCGGTTTCATTCCATTATTTAATCGCATGCGATAAAGCGCTACTGCTTTAAGGACATCAATATTTCCTAGTGCAAACTCATCCAGCACATTGTGCAAAAAGCTCGCCTCGATTTCATCCATATCGCCGGCAGCCAAAGCATTTTTTATGTCATCATTAGTAAATTCAGGAGCATCAAATTGTAATACGCTGGAATTGTTACTTCTTATATTCATAAAATTCGGGATTTTAAAAGATGCTGAGTCCAGTATAATCACTTAAATTTGACAAAAAGTCAATACATTTCGCGGCTTTATTTACAGCATCTTAATAAACTCATCGAAGAGCCAGCTTGTATCAATTGGTCCGGGAGTCACTTCTGGGTGAAACTGTACCGCCATAGCCGGCAGTGTCTTGTGGCGAATCCCTTCAACAGACTTATCATTTATATTTTGCATCCAAACTTCCCATCCCTTTGGCAATGTTGAGGCGCGCACCGCAAAACCATGATTTTGCGAGGTAATGTAGCAGCGGCCGGTTTTTAAATCGATTACGGGCTGATTTTGGGCGCGGTTTCCAAATTTCATTTTATACGTCTTGGCTCCGGCTGCATGCGCCAAAACTTGATTCCCAAGACAGATACCAAAGATAGGTACGCGCTTGGTTAATGCGGTTCGCAAAATCTCATGTGTTTCATGTAGCATGGCAGGATCGCCCGGGCCGTTTGCAATAAAGACTCCGTCAAATTTATACGGCGACTTCCAAATATTATAGTTCCATGGCACGCGGATGAGCGTAACGCCGCGCTTTAAAAATTCACGGATAATGTTGTGCTTCATGCCGGTATCGATCATGATAATGCGTTTTTTGCCTCGCTTTTCGTTATAGACCACCGGCCGCTTAATCGAAACCTCAGCTACAAGATTTACTGTATTTGGATCTTCCAATTCTTCTTTTGGAACCGGACGCTCGCCACTCTTTACGATCTGCCCAAGCTGCACACCACCATCGCGTAAGCGCTGAGTTAGTGCACGAGTATCCACGCCGCTAATTCCAGGTATGCCATGTTCTTTCATCCAATCCGATAGACTTTTTTTTGCATTCCAGTGATTGTAGTTATCCGAATACTCACTTACTACGAGTCCGCGAATATGGATTGCGTTGCTCTCAAAATTTTTCTTAATGCCAAATTGGTCGCGGGTGCCGTTTGGTACGCCGTAGTTACCGACGAGGGGATAGGTCATTACTAAAATTTGTCCCCGGTAAGAAGGATCGGTCATGCTCTCCGGATATCCAACCATACCAGTATTAAAAACAACCTCTCCAGTTACTCCGGTTTCTGCGCCGAAGCTGTTTCCTTCGAGGATTGTGCCGTCTTCCAGTATAAGCCG
>PCVQ01000058.1 GCA_002796025.1 Candidatus Peregrinibacteria bacterium CG11_big_fil_rev_8_21_14_0_20_46_8 | reverse complement strand
TAATAAAGCTGATAATCGAGTAAGAAAGAATGATGAGCAGTAAGCCGGCAATCGCCCACATTAATCCTTTTTTATGTTGCGTTACTTTATCTTCCTGCCCAGCAGAGACCACAAGAAAGAATCCATTTGCCACTATAAAATAAACTGCAACGATACCGGCTATGCCGAGAAGAACGCTGGTAATGCGGAAGACGATATTATTACGGAAACCTTGAATGGAATATTCATAGGTGGGAGTTGTCCTATTTCTATCATCATCAAAAGTAACCGCCCCTTCAGGATACAACAATGGATCCAGACGTGTTTGCGCATATGTAACAATTGGCATCAACATAATGCTCAGCAGGGATATCAAAACTGCAAAATAGAGAAATCTCTTCATTAAAAGTTGAGTTTTAAAATTCCAAATACAATTCCGTATGCAGTCGTAATGAGACCCAAGCCGACACCGGAAAAAATGAGTGCCTTTTTGAACTTAGTAAGCACCTCTTCATTTCCCAAATGCGTTACTAACATCACACCGGAATACACAAAAATGACCGTAGTCAGTGCGCCGGATAGTGCAAAAAAGATACGAAGAACGCGGGGCAAAATATCGTATTTTAAATCTCCGGTTGGCAAGACCTGGCTACCGGCATCGTTTGCACCGACTTGCGGCAAAAGATCTCGAGACTCCACCACGCTCTGCGCCACAACAACGCTTACATTGAAGGCCGCAGCCGCTAAAAAAATTATGGTATTGAATATTTTTTTCATATATTTGAACAGCTTACGAGAGAGGTAAGTTCGAAATAATTGCAACGATGTAGTACGCAAGCATGGCAATTACGAGACCGCCGATTGCCCATCCCACAGTCTTTTTTGCTTTTCCAAGCGCCTCTTCATTACCAACCGCAACGTGCATTTGAATACCGCCGATTATGATAAAAATAACCGCTGCAATTGCCACAATACCCAAAAATCCTTGAATGAAATTCACGGCAAACGTATTGATAACAAAATCCTGCACTGCCTGCTTACTCTGCTGCGTTTCGGGCTGTATACAGGGCAAACCGGGCACACATGGAATTGAGCGCGGACCGGCAGGCTGCGCCATAGCAATAGTCGGAAGCGCTGAAGTCGCAAGCGCTAAATTAAGAATAAATGATTTGAATATTTTTCTCATCCTACAAAGAAGCCGGGATTAATGGTGTAGAGAATCAAAGAAGCCAAAAACAATATCACCAAGCCAACAATCGACTGAAGTACCCGCGTCTTTGCAGAATCTATTTTTGCAGAATCGCCCCCGGCCATAGAAATTTGCACGCCGGAAGCCGTAATAATCAATACTGAAATAATACCCACAACACTCGCAGCCCAGCGATAAATCTTGCCAACGTAGCTGGTAAAAATATCAACACCGCTAACGCCCTCTATGCGGTAGCGAGCGGTACAGGAGACGGTTGGGACATCGTTATATGGTGTCGAGCGCACATCGATATCAAATTGATCTTCAAATGATTGGGAAGTATTTGAATTATTACAGCCAGTTTGCGCAAGATTATTTGCTATTTGTTGTGCCTGATTAAGCCGTGCACGATCTTCCGGCCGAGCTATGGAACGGTTGCGTACGTCATTAAAATTATCACTTTCTCCACCAGCATCACCGGGATCCACAACTTGATCCCACTTAATACAAAAAGCATTTTTATATAATCGCAATGTATTCGTAGTTTGTGATGGAAAAAGTTCTGCAATAACTTGTGGAGGAGGTTGTTCATCGCGATTCAATGCTGGTCCGCTTCCTGCCCAAACAAGTGTCTGATCAACACGCGGCTGATCGGTATTTTCACTTCCTAATTGAATCCCCCAAACTGGTGCATACACAAAATGTTGATTGCTCGGATTTTCGGCACACTCTTTTCGGTCTTGAGCACTAATCATAGTTTGAGTAACATTCGGGAAAGACGTTCCTGGTATGGGATCTATGGTGCCGCCTGCCGTGTTACATCCCTTAATAATCGTACCGGTATTTACTCTATTTGATTTGCTGTCCACACACTGGTCTCGAGAAATGCCCTGATTCTGCTCAGTACACCGCAAAGGCGCATACGAGGGCACCTTGGCACATGCCTGAAACTGAAAGACGCGCACCTCGTCGGGTGTCCCTAACGGCTCGGAATAGTAGACACGGAGATTTTCATCTTCATGTCCGGGTTCGTGAGCAGCAAAAGCTGCAACTCCTCCTAACGTCGAGAGAATTCCAGCAAGCGCGAGTATGGCGAGAAGTTTTTTCATTAAAATAATATTGTCTGCACAAATGAGACAATTAAGAATGAGAAAAAGGCGACAACCACACCGATAATGGCATAGAGCATCGCATTCTTTCCTTTTTCTAAACGGTCCTCTTTGCCTTCAGCAGTAATGAGCAAGAGACCGCCGATAATAAATACAATCAGCGCAACCGAACCGATCAAAAATACCAGCGTATCAATCACGCGAAAGATCACAAAACCTATAAGCCCCTGCGGGTCTTGCGCCGTGCCCACTGCATTGGGATCGGCATTAGGATCATTCGGGATAAAATCGCTCTGGCCTTCGGTACTAAACACATCACCAACATGCACGTGGTCAGGAATTACAACACCCGGATGGGGATGGGCCAACGCTACACCGGCACCAAACGGCACCAGGAGTAAAAACAGCCCAAAACTGATTAAAAATCGCTGCATAATTTGTTTTTATATTTCCTGTTATTCTACCACAATTTACATTTATTGAAAACCCCCCGCCGGTTGATAAAAGCCGTATATAATTGCATTTTCATGCAAGTGTGCTTATAATATGTACGTACGTATTATAGTACTTAACAGAAAACATAATGATTACCATAACCACTACAGATGCTCGATCTAATCTCTTCAAGATTGTAAAGAAAACTGCCAAAGGTCATGTTCCCACCAAAATTTCCTCGAATGAGGGGAATGTTATTTTGATTTCGGAAGATGATTACGAAAGTCTTCTGGAGACTGCTGAACTTTTGTCCATTCCTGGATTTAAAGAGTCTATTGCTAAATCTGATAAAGAGATTAAAAAAGGTGATATGTATAGTTTTGAAGAAACCTTTAAGGATTAATGAAAAAATACAACGTCCTTTTCACAAAGCAGGCCATGAAGGATGCAAAAAGTCTTTCGCCTAAATTGAAGAAGAAACTTCAGGACATTTTAATGGAAGTTGTTCTTGAGGATCCGTCTTGTGGAAAAAAATTAGTTGGCGATCTGAAAGGCAATTTTTCTTATCGCATTGACCTCAAAAACCGTATTGTTTACAGCGTGGATAAAAAGAAAAAAATCGTTTATATTAAGCGGGCAAGGACTCATTATGGTGACTGAACTACTCCTTGCCAACGTAAATATCCCGTGGCTTCGCGCCTTGCGCAGGACCGATGAGGCCGTTCTCTTCCATCTCATCGAGAATTCGCGCAGCCCGCGCATAGCCAACTTCCAAGCGGCGCTGCAACAATGAGGCCGAAGCTTTTCGCGCGCTTACGACCAATTCGACCGCCTTCTCATACAACGGATCGTTACCGCTACCTCCGCCGCCGATTGCAGCCGCACCCTTTGTAGGCAGACCTTGTACATCGGCATTTGCAGTTTCCATAGAGGTAATACTCTCGTCGTACTCGGGCTCAACGGTTAACTTTACGCGGTTAGTTACGCGCTCAATTTCTTTAGTAGATAAATAAACACCCTGAACGCGCATCGGCTTACTTACATCGGCGCACATAAAGAGCAAGTCACCTTGCCCCAACAAATCTTCTGCTCCAATGCTATCGATAACCGTTCGCGAATCCACACCGCTTGTTACTGCATACGAAACACGCGCCGGAATATTCGCTTTAATCAAACCGGTAATAACATTTACCGACGGGCGCTGCGTTGCAATCATCAAGTGCATACCAACCGCACGCGCCATTTGTGCAATGCGGCAGATCGATGCCTCTACGGCTTTTCCGGCTGCCATCATCAAGTCGGCCAGCTCATCGATCACAATCACAATCTTTGGAAACTTCTTCTCGATTTTAGGATCGGCATTGTACTCATCAATATTTTTATGACGCTCTTCTGCCAGAGCAATGTAACGGCGGTTCATCTCTGCAACCGCCCACTTCAGAGCAACAGTCGCCTTCTCTACATCCGTAATTACAGGACACAACAAGTGCGGAATCGAGTTGTAAGCATTCAACTCAACGCGCTTAGGATCGACCATAATAAATTTCAAGTCGCTCGGATCGTTCTGATACAGAAGCGAAACCAAAAAGCTGTTCATACCAACCGACTTACCGGCGCCGGTGGCACCCGCTATAAGCATGTGCGGCATCTTTGCTAGATCGATAACCACCGGTTTACCGCTTACATTGCGGCCCAAAGGCAAACGCAAATTCGTTCCTTCTTTATCCTTCCACTGCTTGCTTGTCAAAATTTCGCGCAAACGCACGGTGTACCGTTTATCGTTTGGAATCTCGATACCAACAAGCGCCTTGCCCGGAATCGGTGCCTCGATACGAATCGAACTCGCTGCAAGCGCCATGGCCAAATCGCTCTTTAAATTTGTAATTTTAGAAAGCTTCACACCGTCGTGCGGCTTAAGCGCATACTGAATAACGGTCGGCCCAACGTGCACCTCGGCCATACTCACCGGAATTCCAAACTGCTCGAGTTTTTCGCGGATTAACTCTGCATTCTCTTTTAAAACATCATCTTCTACTCCCTCGCTTACCTCAGTTTTTTCTAACAAATCCAGTGTTGGGAACTCCCACTCTACCTGGTCGTCTTTATCCGATTGCAGCGGAGCTTTCTCGTCTCTATTTGCACTTGCAGCAACTGCAGCTACAGCCGCCTCTTCATCTTCTTCAGAAATTGGCTGGGGCTTCATGATCGTCATCTCTTCTTCCTCTTCTTCATACTCTTCTGCTTCTTCTTCCTCCTCCTCCTCCTCTTCTTCATCTTCATCGTCAACATTAATTACATTGCCACGGGCACGGCGTTTTTGAATACTAATTTCTGGCTTAGCTTTCTTCATGAGCTCCATGAGCGAGAGCTCAAACGTGAGCAATACACCAACAATGAGGGCGGCAAAAAAGATGATGCTGGTGCCAAGATTGCCAAAGCGAAGCGCTGAACGAAAAATAAAGTTAGTTACAAAACCCACATATCCGCCATAGAGACCTGCCTGGGCCGACTCCAAAAGATCGGTAATTGGTACTGATAAGTGAAAAATCGAGAGTACAGAGCCAAAGAGCAGCAAAAGCCCCGTAATGCGGGCAATAGTAAAGGGCGATTTTTCAGAGAAAAAGAGCGTGAGGGAGATGCCAAAAAAGGCTATAGGCACCAGATGAATGCCAAAGCCAAATAAAGGCCGCAAAAAGCCGTGGATCCAGTCCCCTACAATTCCTAAATGCCCATAAATCGAGAGCATAAAGAGAAATGAGAGCGCCAGATAGACGACTGCAGTAATTTCTCGTGCAACCTGTGACTCCACCTCAAATTTAATATTCGAGCGGCGGCTTCTTCGGGATGCTGTAGTTCTTCGGCTGGAAGAAGCGGCAGGATAACCTGTTAACAGGCTCCACAGCGTACTTTTTGTTGTTTTTCTGCGGCGTCTGGGCATATATCAGGTGAGATTATAGAGGGATAGATATGATATGTCGACACTTGCATAAATTATAAATTTATGGCATAATGTTATTAACTAGTATTTAAAACAAAAAATAAATATGCAAAAACGTGCAAAGTTTATCGTCGCAGTTATTATTCTTGTCTTGTTACTTGCTGCCGCGCTTATGAGCCGGAGCGAGTTAAACCAAGGCTCATTATATCGCTTACAATGGGGCGGTGCACAACTTGATGATGGCAAAGGCCGCGTACAGTTTCAGCTAGATGACGGCAAAGGATTTTCCGGCAGCCGTTCACGCCTTCAACTCGATGACGGCAAGGGCCGCAGCTGGGGATATTAATCCAAAAGCAAAATAATTATTTTCTAATTCTTTTCATATGTCTAAAGGAAGTAAAATCGGTATCGGATTGGGAGTTGTTGTACTAGCGGTAATTCTTTTTGCCGGCAACAGCTCGCTTAATAAAGGTAGCCTTAAATTTCTCTCTTCGCAGCCTACATATGATGTAGAAAGCACTCCGGCGAAATCAGGTAAATTTTCAAAATTTTCTGATAAAAAGGCGCCCGCACCAGCTCCGGCTAAAAAACCGGCTGCACCCGCTCCGGCACCTACACCTGCACCAAGTACATCATCTGACTTAGTTGCATTCCTTGGCTTCCCTGCTGCTCCATACCAAGCCGGAGCACTACTTGAATTCCGTGGCACTATTGCCAATGTCGGTACAGTACATCATGCTGGAATTCCAAATACTGGTCTTCGATGGAAGGTTACACAAGGGAGCCGCGTTGTTGAAGAGCGCGCTGGATACAATGCAATCGATCTTGCTCCAGGTGCCAATACTTTACGAACATTCCTGTATCGCTTTCCAAACCTTGGCACATATAATGTAGAAGTTTGTGTAGATTATGAGAATCGCGTGAGCGAAACAAATGAGACAAATAACTGTATGGCGAGCGATATTACTTTGAGTTCTTGGTATTAAGATAGCTGCAAGTTAAGCAACAAAAAGGCCGTCCTCATACAGAAGGCGGCCTTTTTTAAATGTGTTACACTGGCGCCACAATAATTTGAATTCATTTATGGTGAGAACACGATACGCACCATCACCGACCGGCTTTCTACACATTGGCGGATTGCGCACCGCGCTCTACAGTTATCTCTTTGCGCGCCAGCATAAGGGCAAGCACATTTTGCGTATCGAGGATACCGATCAAAAGCGCGAGGTCGAAGGCTCTACCGAGAATTTAATTAAATCTTTAGCGTGGGGCGGCGTTGAATTCGATGAAGGCCCGCATCTTGGGGGCGACTACGGTCCATACATTCAGTCGCAGCGCACCGAAATATATAAAAAATATGCGATGCAGCTGCTTGAGTCATACAAAGCATACCCTTGTTTTTGTACGCCGGAGCGACTGCAGCAGATGCGCGAAGAGCAGCAGGTAAAGAAGCTGCCGCCGATGTACGACAAAACGTGCCGACGTATCAGCACCGAAGAAATGAAAGAAAAGCTGGCAGCCGGTGTACCCTATGTGGTGCGGCAAAAGATGCCGGAAGATCTAGAACTGGCCGAATTCCACGACTTAATCCGCGGCGATCTCGAATTTAAAATCGCACTGCTGGACGACCATGTGCTCATGAAGTCCGACGGCTTTCCAACCTATCATTTAGCAAACGTGGTGGACGATCATCTTATGGAAATCACGCACGTGATTCGGGGTGAGGAGTGGCTGCCCTCGGCGCCCAAGCACGTTCTTTTGTATCAAGCTTTTGGATGGAAGGCTCCTGAGTTTGCTCACCTTCCACTCATTTTAAATAAAGACCGCAGCAAACTTTCTAAGCGGCAAGGCGATGTAGCGGTCGAAGATTATATGAAGGCTGGTTATACACCTGAGGCGGTGGTGAATTTTATTGCGCTGCTTGGCTGGCATCCCGGCGAGGGCGAGACACAAGAAATTTTCAGTATGGACGAGCTGATCGAGCGCTTTCATATAGAAAAAATACACAAAGGCGGCGCGGTATTTGATCGTGAAAAATTAGACTGGATTCAGTGGCAGTGGCGCAGGCGCAAATTTGAGGAAGATCCGCGGCAAGAAGGAGAGAAATTGGTTGCCTTGGTGCAAGAGTATATTCCCGACGAGTGGCGTACAGACCGGCTCTATTTGGAACGGGCGCTCAAAACCGTGAAAGAAAAAATCCTCCAAAAGCCGCAAGAAGTGCGCGGACACATAGAATTCTATTTTAAAGAAAATGTCGATGTGAATCCCGAACTATTAACCCACCAAAAATTAAAGGTAGATATGGAGGTTGCGGCGCGCTCGCTGCGAGCCGCGCACGATGCACTGGAAAAATTTGACGACTACGAATATGAAGAAAAAATAAAAGATTGCTTGTCCGGCGTGGTAAGTGAATTGGGCGTGAAAAACGGCCAAGTCTTTTGGCCGGTACGCTCCGCCCTTACCGGCGAGCAGTTTTCACCGGGAGTTTTTGAAGTCATTTGGGTGCTGGGCAAAGAAAAAACCCTGCAGCGGCTCCAGGAAGCCTTGGCCAAAATTTCATAGTGGCGTCAACGGATTTTGTTTGAGCTTGGCCAAAAGTTCATGTAGAGAAGGTGTAGTGGTACACCGTTATTTCCCCCAACACCGGCCACGCCAGCTTTATACACGCCCGTGATTGCGGGCGCGTCTTTTTGTATCTTTACCTCTCCCCAACAATGCGCACTTCAGGCAACAAAGGCTTTAAACGTTTTTTGGCTCTCTTTTTAGCTGTATATCTCACACTGGCTCCACTAGGGCAAATTGCTCTGGCACAAGAAGGACAAGAGAAATCACCGGCTCCCAAAATCCGGCGCATTTCCGTTGAAGAGGCAAAGAATAAAATTGCAGCGGAGAGTGATGTAGAGCAAAGTGGCGACTCGATTTTGAATGCAGCCGGCGGACTAGAAGGTGTCACATTTCAAGAACAAGCAGAAGCACAACCGCCCAAGGATGAGGAAGGATACTACATTCGCGATGAATACACCGATGTCTTGGATCTAGGCGAAAATGAGCAACGATTAAAAATTTACTCATATCCGCGGCCGCTCTATCGCGATGAACAAGGTCACTTACATGTGCGTGAGCCCGGCTGGAATCTCTTTGATGTAGAAGATGCCTCCCGATTGAACCAATCCGAAAACGGCGGCTACACTTTTCAAACTCCTAATACCATCGGCGAAACCGTTGGCATTCAAAGCGGTGCACTGGAGTATGAAAACAGCGGACAGTTTGTCGCAGCAGAAACAGAAAACTTCAGGCAAGAAACCGAAGACGGCAATTTAGAGCGAGTCTCTATTTATGAAAATATCTATCCAAATATCGATGTTCAATTTAATGATGTAAAACAGTACCGCTATAAAAGTATTATTCTCAAAGAAGCGCCTAAAAACCTCGACAAATCCGATGCATTGATCTTTTGGGAAACATACAATCTTCCGGAAGGAACAACCGTAGAAACCGATGAAGGGCCGATTACCGGAGAAGAAATCGAGATAAAAAATTCCGCGGTGTACATTGCACTTGCAGACGGCAATACCTTTACCATAGGTTCGGCTCTTGTTTTTGATGCGAGCGACAGCGATGCATCGCGCGAAGATCTTCCGCAGATTTTGCACTGGAATAAAGAAGAAAATCTTCTGCAAATCGGCATTAAAATCGGTGGACAATATTTGCATGACAGCGCCCGTGTGTATCCGGTTACCATTGATCCGGTTTATTATTACTGCCAAGGCAGCAACCGAACAAATTGTTCAATTACAGATTTATATCTGCGCTATTTAATAAGCAGAGACACCACTCGTCCGGACTTATGGGTTGGCTATTATAACGATAATGGAAGCCCTGCAACCAGACATCCGGTCATTAAATTCAATATTAACTACCCATCAAACATAAGCAGTGTACGCACTGCAAATGTATGGCTAACAGCATCATCTACACGCGGAGCGGGAACATATAACGGCAGCGTTAATACGCAAGCATATCAAATTCGTGATAGCTGGACCACGAGCAATATTACGTATAACGCAATTCGTGGAAATCTTTTAGCTTCGGGCGGACAACGAAGTATTGAATACAATTCGAATAACGGCCTATATAGCTGGGATATTTTAAATATGGTGAATCATTGGATCAGCACGCCGTCACAAAATTACGGCTTATTAATCGAGCCTCTTCCCCGCTGGACAAGTGGCACTATTCCATCCTGGCCCAATCGTCTCTATGTTTTTTATTCTTCGCGAGATTCACAAAATCGCGGGCCGTATATGGTCGCCGATATTTTGACCAATAACATGCCGGATCTAACCGGTAATGGCAGCAGCATCGACAGCGACAACACAAAACACCCGGGAGAATTTGTTACCACAACAATACGTGTGCGTAATGATGGAGGAGCAGCATCTAATAGCGGCAGAGTTTCAATCTATATGAAGCAAGGTACGCGCGTTTTTGACAGTCAATACGAAGTTGCTCGGGCGAGTTATAATTCAATTCCAGCGGGAGGTACATTTTCGCAGCAAGTCTCGTGGCAACTGCCGCACGATATGCCTAGCGGTGATTACTGGGTCTATTTCTGGATAGATTCACTCTATCAAACGAGCGAGAGCGATGAAGGCAATAATCGCTTCTTTTTCTCAAGTCAAAAAAATGTGAGTCCGGGCGCTGATTTAACAAAGCGAACAGATTCAGCAGGCTCATTAACTCCGGCCCCGGGAGATACGATCAATTATTCAATTACACTTGAAAATACGAGCACAAGCCAAGTTGAATCCGGCGGCGGACGCGTACGCGTCTACTTTAAAGAAGGGACCGTAAGCTATTCGAGTGCCTATGAAATAGACTCTTTTGGTTATGCTGCCAGAAGTCCAGGGGCAAGCTTAACATCGAATCGCAGCTTTGTGGTGCCTTCAAATACTTCTCCAGGAAATTACAAATTATACTATTGGATTGACGCGGATGGAGAGACCAATGAAACCGATGAATCCAATAACCAATTTGAGTGGAATATTACGGTACAGAATAATAATAATGATGTCCGCGCCAATAATCTCAATGTAATTCATCAAACACGCATTCATAGCGTTGGCGATCGCTTACAAATCAGTGCTGATCTCCAAAATGTTGGAGGCGCAATTAACGATGTGCCGTACCGCATCGTTCTGCGAGATATTAATAATTCAAGCATTCAATTTCCCTTAACAAATCTCAGCCCGTCAAATATCGATTTTGGTGCCAATTTTAATGGAACCATGACCTTATTTGGCAACATTCCGAGTAATACCACGGTCGATCGTGATTACGATGTACGAATTACACTGGATCCGAATAACACTATTAACGATACGAATCCCGCCAACAATTCAATCACGGAAAATAATTCGGTTCGCGTTGTAAGTGCTCTTACAGATTTAAGCGTCCGAGATGCCACATTACAAACCACTGGCATACGAAATCCGGACGATTGGCTTAGCGTGCAAGTCCGCATGAGAAATGAAGGAACCGTGGATGCGAATAACATTCAATATCGCCTGTATATGCGCGATGTTGTAACGAATTCTCTATACCCACTGGATCCCCTTTCGCCATTGACGGTAAGTCTTAATGCAGGCGCAGATGTATATCGCACGGTTAATGGTGTCATCCCAACTAATGCACCGTACTACCGTAATTATCTCATAGAGGTAGGCATAGATCCAAACCAACAGTTCAATGATCCAACTTTTTCGAATAATACTACACGCACTACCAATAGCTTCTACCTCGAACCAACCAACTACGGAGGAGGAGGCGGCGGCGGTACTCCCCCGCCGAGCACGTGTAATGTGCGCGGACTGCTCGATACCGACTGTGACAACTATGCGGACTTGGAAGAAAAAACGGGCGGAACAAATGTGAGCGGAACGCAGACGCTCAATCTCTACGATACTGATTATCGCAGCTATTTAGCGACACAGACGGATCACCGTTCCGGTACCTACGGCGCGGATCCGGTAAATCTCCGAACCGGCGCATTTGAATTTACCCAAACCGACTTTGAGCTGCCGGGCCGCGGCATGCACTTAAATTTTGAGCGAACATATAATAGTACCGTACCGGACTTTATTAACCGGCTCGGCTTTGGCTGGAACTTCTCATACAACACCTACTACTTCCAAGATCCGGCGACTTCGAATGTGCTGGTGAATTTGGGCAACCGGCAAAGCGCGCTCTTTACCTTTGACAGCGGAAGCGGAACATTTATTCCACCGATTGGGGTAGATGCAACGCTCAGCGGAAATGCAACATCCGGCTTTACGTACCGCACATTGGATGCCATTGAATACCGCTTCAGCCGTGTTGTGTCCGGTGCCATGGGCGTACTGGAATCGGTTGTCGATTCAAACGGCAATACCACGCAGCTGAATTACACTAATGTCCGCGACGTTCCCCTGCTTACTTCAGTTGCAGATCCATCCGGACGAATTGTGCAGCTGAGTTATGGCGACGCAACCGATCCGATTCGCTGGGATAAAATTATCCGGCTTGAAGAAACCGTGAATTCTACAAGTGCGGAGCGACGCATTGTAATCTATACCTACGATGAAAATGGCGATTTAATCCGAACATCCAGCACGCGGGCATTCCAAGGCAATGTTGAAAACATTGTGCGCAACTTTACCTACGACGGCAACCACCGTATGCTCACGTATACCGATCCGCGCGGGACGATTTTGACCAACGAATACGACAGCGACGGACGTGTTATCCGCCAGTACGAATTCAATCCCGATGTCGATGCAAGTGCACCTGGACGCCGCGTGTACGAACTCGATTATATTAACGGTGCCTACGCGCCCGCTCCAACGGCTGTGCGCTGCACGCTTGTTCGCAACTTCCGCGATGCAACGAATTTCTACACGACACGCCAATGCTACAACAGCAATGAACTGGTTGTATTAGATGAAGATGGAGCAAACAATCGCACATCATACTCATACAACGGAGACGGCATGGTTATTTCACGCACCGATCCAAACGGCAACGTTTCTACCTACGGATACGATGCCC
>PCVQ01000013.1 GCA_002796025.1 Candidatus Peregrinibacteria bacterium CG11_big_fil_rev_8_21_14_0_20_46_8 | reverse complement strand
AAAGTCGCGCAGGCTTTTTTCAAAGCGCTTGCGCAGGGCTTGTTTTTTGCGTTCTCCAAGATCGGGGTCGTTTTTGCCTGGACTCGTTATAATACGCTTCATTAAATCTCCCATACCATCATACTCAAAGCCAGTTCGTATTGCTTTTATAAGATCTTTGGAAGAGTCGCGCAGACAGAATACATAGCTTTCGTCTAGCTCCTTGATTTTAGTTTTGCGCGCATAAGGTTGACGCAGTACACGGCCCACAAGTTGCGTAAGAGCTGTTTTTGAACGCGAACCACCCAGTACCGTCAAAGAGTATGCAAACGAGCAGTCCCAGCCTTCTTGTAGCGCCTGTTTGGTTATGATAAACCGAATAGGGCATTGATTGGAAAACAAGTCTTGTCCTTCAATATCGTTTTTTGAACTGCTTTTTATAGCGATCTCTTCTTCTCTAACTAGCCCAGTGGCAATAAGATGCTCTTTTACATCCTCAGCATGAATATTGCCATCCTTGCGTTGATCTTTACCCGTAGATTCGACTTGAATGAGATTGATTGGTCGAATATAGATGCCGGTTTTTTCTAGGAATATATCGGCTTTTTTCTGTAGGTTTTGCAAATGCTCGATCGAGTAATTTACAAGGCTCTTCCATTCGATGGTGTCCTTTTCAATAAGATTAAGATCGAGTTTAATCATTTCCTCTTTTTCCAGTTCGCGGCCTGCAACCGAAAAAAGCACATTGGCTGCTTCGGTAGGTGTCGCGGTGAGCTCGCAAACGCACGATGGATTACATTCTGAAATAGCGCTACTCGCAAGCTCGCTCTTTGCCTTGTGTCCCTCGTCCAAAATAATGAGTGGCTCAAGGATTTTAACCACGTTTCCGAATGAGGTTTTGATTTTGACACCGAATAAAGAGTTTTCTGTGCTTTCTTGGTCGAGGTTCGGGTAAAGCTCAAGCAGAGCCTTTTGTTTTCGCTGATCGCTCTCAAGCGGGAAAAACTCATCGAACTTGCCATTGTCTTGAAAGAATTTGAGGTCGTCCTTTTTAAGTTTATCTCGTGAAAATGACTGCAAAATCATCACAAGTACCACAAGATTTTCTTCAACATCATTGGGGCTAAAGTAATCTTTTTTGGAGACAATTTTTACTCGATTGCCAGAAAGTGCATCGAGTCGCTCACGGTATGGATGTGCGCGATCTTTGAGCGCATTGAGCGTTTGTGTGTAGATTTGCTCGCTCGGCACAATCCACATGACAAAACCTGTCTTTTTTTGCCGCAGACGCTCTAAGTAAAACTCAAGCGCATAAGTAGCAAGTAGAGTTTTTCCTCCACCAGTAGGGATTTTTAAGCAGAAGTTCGGACACGGCTTGTTGTGGCCTGTCCGTTTGTCACGATACTCATGGTTGCGATCTCCTTCAGGGAAGAGCTTGTGCCACGCTTTCTCGGACGGATCGATTTCTTTGCTCCACTCTTTGAGCACTTCTTCGGGAATCTTGCTCAACTTTTGCTGCTCTTCAGCAAGAACTTGAAAATAACGATCCATCGCATTCTTACAGTCGAGTTGGTATTCCTTGAGTGTGTGCATATTTGTTTTATTCGGTTAAATGTATTGTGTTCGTGGATGACACAATCTTTTTCAAGTTTTCCTCTTCATCTTTTGCTTCCTGTAGTGCCGCAATAATTAGCTGTTGGAATTCTCGCTTTTTCTTTGGATCAAGTTTGTGTTGCATATGAATTAATTATTCAGCCATTCTATAAATTTCAAACGGTAATTGAGCGAATCGAATGTTGAATTCTTTGAGGTGGTAATCTTCAATGAAGCAGGCAGGTGCAAAAACGAGCTTGGGCCGTGCGGGAAATTTCTTGTGAATCTGCTCAGCAAACTCCAAATTGAGCGCGAGTTTTTTAAGTTTAGACTTATCCGCGCTATACATGAGAAACACCTCAAAGGTGCTCGATGAGCCTATGTAAAAGGTCTTCTCGTCAAGTTTTTTAGGGTCGAACTTTTCCCCAGTTGCAGTGAAGAATGCATATTTTGCGAGGTCTTCGTAGCTTGGCAGTTTCTTGCCTGCAAGCAGGTTATCCATGTTGAGTTCTTCTCCGAGTTCGTAGTAGGAAAAAGTTCCACCGAGCCCAGCTTTTAGTTCTTCGTTTGAAGCTGTTGGTACTCCTTTAATTATACGTCTCATGCGTTCGGCAGTAATTTTGTCTGCATAATCCTCACATTCAATGAGTATGAATTTGCGATTGCCTCCATCCTCTTTATTGAGAGCTAAAACTGCGTGACCTGTTGTGCCTGAGCCAGCGAAGGAGTCCAGAATTAAAGAATCGGTATCAGAAGAGAATTTTAGGAAATGTTTCATTAGACCAATCGGTTTTGGGTTATTGAAGATGTTATCTTTCTGAAAAATTTCCTCCAATTGTGTTTTTCCATCACTATTTCTTTCTTCCTTAAGCAATAGAGAGCGAGGTACTTTTGTTCGCTCATTTTCACCATCGTTTAGATATATTTTGTACTCTACTTGCCATTTGCCCTTCTTGTCTTTTCTAATAATTATTTTTTTATCTGCAAAAGCTCTTAGAAAATTATTTTTTTCCCATTTCCATTCATTAGCTATTTTAGTTCCATCAGGAGCATCAATTTCATATTGTAGACCTGGCCTAGGGTCATTCTCTCTCATGCGACGAAATGATTTAGTTTTGTATGGCCCTAAGGTTTTGAAATGCTCATCTTTTCCAACATATTGTTTTTTTTCATCTTCATTTAAAGATAATCTTAAACTTGGAATATTTAATTTATTTTTTGCATAGCCCAATACATATTCATGATCTTGAGCAAAGTATCGTGAATCATTTCCTCCACCGGAATGTCTTTTCCAGACTAATTCTTGAAGCAAATTTTCTTCTCCGAATATCTCATCCATTAGCATTCTTAAATGATGAACTTCATTATCATCAATACTGATAAAAATTACCCCATCATCTTGTAATAGTTCGCGTAGAAGTGTAAGCCTTGGATACATCATGCAAGCCCATTTATCGTGTCGCGTAAGGTCATCGCGAGCAACGACTTTCCCTAGCCATTCCTGAATCATCGGGGACGCAACATTATCGTTGTAAGCCCATCCTTCGTTGCCAGTGTTGTACGGTGGATCAATATAGATGCACTTAACTTTGCCCGCATGCGTTGGAAGTAGTGCTTTGAGTGCTTTTAAGTTGTCACCATGAATAACAAGGTTGTCATCCAAGGAAGGTGACTTGCTCAGCCCTTTACTCTTTTGCGCGGCTAAATTGTGAAACTTTACTGCGTGGTGGTAGTTTTGGAGGAATGTTTTTCCTTTGAAGTGAAAGGAGGCCATAGGTTGCTCATTACATCTTTGAGCCGTGCCAATTTTCGCAAAAGTGGACGGCGTGGTTCACCCAATCACTTACTCATACGAGCAGCCTACTGGCACGCCGCCCATCGCTGCCCAGTAGGCATTGATGAGCGGAAATGCTCGTATGAGTGATTTGCGGGTGAACGCTGGAATAGTAACATGCACCCTAAAGAATCAGCAACAGGGCTTTAATGCGGCTACGAAAAAGGCTATGATCTGGATTGATTTCTATTTAAAGATGTAATGAAATGGAAAGATATTTGAGTCAAAATATCGAAACTGAGCTGTTATTTATTCTTTGGTATGTGCTCAATAGGCAAGGAGAGCCTGAGTTTATTGAGACATTTAATCCATATGGTCAAGATTTTTTTTACATACAGGATTTCCCAGAACCACTGAGATCAAAGATTAATAGTTATGTTATCGATACTCGTTTAGCAAAATTGTGTGTAGATTTTGGTGTTATTAAAGAATTTAATCTCGTAAAAACGAAAGGGCGTTGTCAGGGGGATTTTTTGGAAAATTTTCCTATTAAGTATGAAGCAGAAGATGCCTGCCCCGAATTGCCAGCTTGGTGGTTTTGTCCTCACTTTGATAAGCCTCCTAAAAAGAATGAGTTTTTGTTGCGCTTTGTAAAAATTGATCAAAATATCGCAAATGAATTTATTAGTGAATATTTAATAAAATGGAGTGAAAATTCCTTGCGTTTACTTGAACGCAATCTTGCAAAATCAACTGTTCAGCAAGGCCGAGTGATAAAAAGAATTCATGATTTGTTGAAGAAGTATCCAGATAAAAATTTGTTTGTGGAAGAAATGCCGGAGGACGATGATATCGATATAGTAACTACAATGATTTATTTTGAATGGTTGGGCTATATCAAAAATCTCAAAATTCATGCAATTGAGCGTAATGTTAAGGATTTAACGAAGATATTTTGGTCTTTTCGATTAGATTTAACCGATAAATTTTATAAAGATTTTTTGGGTCAACGTGGAGGAGTAATTTTTGAATATGCTATGGATGCTTTAAAGGAGAGTGAAGTCGCTGATTCTGATAGATGCCTTTGTTTTTATGCTGATTTGTCTGATAAATTTGCATTATGGGTTAGAGGCAATGGAACATCTCTTTATAAGATGAAAAAGCAGACGAGTGGTCAGTTTTTTGTAGGAGGAGAGCATTTATATAATCTATTGAAAAATTTGGGTGAGTATGGGATTGATCGTGAGCATAAAAACAATCTGGTTAGGACAATATCTAAGAAACTATCTATAACTCAAGACGATGCTGAAACACTTTTTGTAAACAAAAATGGACATTGGGTTGCAAACGAAGAAGTAGTGCAAATTGTTTAAAATAGCGTGTAAAAAAAGATACCTAAAGATACCTGTGCTCATTTCGTAGTGCTTCGTTATGCTCGAAACGAGCTTCCTCGTGGAGGCTTTTTTGTTATGGAAAGCCCCTACGAAAAACTATTAAACCGCAAGCTCACCAGTGAGCAAACCAGTGAGTTTAGCTCACAGATGCTTGGCTACTTTCAACTTTTAATCGAAGTCGATCAACAAAACAACATCGACCGAGCTAATAATGAATAAGAACGAAATCGTAATAACGGAAATCCAGATTGTACCGATAAAGCCACAGGATGGGCTTATCGGCTTTGCAAGTTTCGTCCTGAATGGATGCTTGTACTTAGGGTCGATCGGCATTCATACAAGATTGGATGGGACGGGATTACGTCTCACATATCCCACTAAGGGTGCAATAAATATTTACCACCCAATCAATAAAGAGGTTTCCAAGGCTATTGAGGAGGCGGTTTTTTCAAAAGCCAAAGAGTGTTTCTCGTATCTCGAAGAAGTAATGAGCCCTAACGATTCATGTAATGATAGATACTGTGAGGCTAACAATTCCTGACCATAATTTCATTATTGTAAATCCAGAGCGCTTTGATCCACCAGCGACTGATGTTTTGGGATACACGATATTTGGAGCGCATGGCACTAAAAAATGGATTCAGAACTTCGGTAAACGCGCAGGCCGTTACATGCCAAAGCTCACCATTATTAAGCGGCTTATAAAAGGAGGCAAAAGCGTGACATTGAATATTGAGTGCTCGCTTCCAAAGCTCATATTTGAAGGCAGCAACTTTGATGAGCTTGAGGATAGCGATTTTTCCAATGTCGTGAAGACATTACATGAATGCGTTGAGAAAATGGGCATTAAGTTGATCGGCAATCCCATTGAAAGTGCAATTGTAAGTGCCATCCATTTTTCAAAGAATATTTCATTTTTGGATTACACTACGGTTTCGAGCGTGTTGAAGTATGTGGAGAAGGCCAATATATCCCGAAGGCTTGATCTCAATACCAAGCGTTTTGATAACGGTGGTTCAGCGGTCTATTTTTATGCAAAGAGCCATGCGTTTGTTTTATACGACAAGATTCAAGATTTGAAGCAACCTAAGGGGAGAGGAGTTGAAGACAATACATTTCATGCGCAAATGGATATTTTTGATGAGATTCGGAGGGTGCACAGGCAACCTTTAGAAATTCTTAGGCTTGAGTATAGACTTTTGAATAGAGTAAAGCTCAAAGCAGCCTTAAAGATAATTGGAGCACCTGGGCTCACTACGTTTCGAGAGTTATTTAGTGCGCGGCTTTCTCATAAATTGCTTCAACACTATTGGGTTAATATAATGGATTCTTTAAAATATCCGATTTTATCAGAAAGCCTAAGTGTAGAAGAAGTTGTGAGGGAGGTTTTGAGACAGCAAAAATGGCATGCAACACCTAGTAAAACCTTGCAGATTATTGGGTGTTATTACGGTATTCGAGAGCTTGGCATGCGCTCTTTTAACGGAATGTTTAATAAGTATTTTTCAGTCGGGTCGATTTATCGAACCTTAGCTCAAATGAATGACTTGGAATTTAAACAAAGCCAAAAGTTTGACCCTTTTAATCATATTGGTAAGGAGCTTTCTGAGTTTAAGCCACTCAAAATGAAAGATCTTGTATTACCATTTTAATCATTTTTATTATATTCTAACCTTAATACGTTATGAAAAAAGTATCTAAACTTGTATTTGAAAAAGTAGCATACGGATTGGCTCGTGTTTCTACCGAAGAACAGGAAGATGGTCATACGATTCCTGCTCAAGTTCAGAAGATCAATGACTATGCAAAACAAAAGGATTTTCATCTTGAAAAAGTTGTTGAACTTACCGAATCATCTACAAGATCCGATCGCAAAAAGTTTTGTGAGCTCTTTGAAGTAATTAAAAAGAGTAAAATACCTGTTATACTTATTGTGGAAACCGTAGATCGGCTTCAACGTAGTTTTAGAGAGTCTGTTGAGCTTGATGCAGTTAGAAGAGAGGGAAAACTTGAAATTCATTTCTTGCGTGAGAACCTTGTTCTCGATAAAGATTCAAACAGTGTTGATCTTATGCGGTGGGATTTAGCTGTCTTTGTTGCAAAGACCTATGTGATGCAGTTGAGTGATAATGTGAAGCGCAGCCTTGAGCAGAAGCTCCGTAACGGTGAGTGGATTGGACGTGCGCGAGTGGGTTATCTTAATGTTGATTTAGAGAATGGTAAGAAGTGGGTTGAACTCGATGCAGATAGGGCCCCTATAGTGAAGAAAGCCTTTGAGTGGTACTCAACTGGCAATTACTCACATACGCAAATTGCAAAGATGCTCAAGGATGAAGGCCTCACAAACAACACGCATTGGGAAAAACCTTTGGCTAAGAGTGTCGTTGCTACGATGCTTCAAGATCCTTTTTACTACGGTGAGATGAAAGTGAAGGGGAAACTCTATCCCCACAATTATGAGCCGATTATTTCACGTTGGCTTTTTGATAAATGCCAAAAGGTAAGGGAGGGGTGGCACAAGAAGCCTTTTAAGACTGGTGAAGTTGCATATGCTTTTCGTGGCCTTATAACGCATGATTGCGGTTGTCTGCTTACGCCGTACACAAAGAAAGGCCACGTCTATTTGAAGTGTTCTAAATATAAGAATAATTGCAAGGGAGTGAATGTGAAGGAAGACGATTTAATCCAGGAACTTGCTGAGATCTTTCGTCTTTTGCATCCTCCAGATGATGTTGTGGAGGACGTGAAGAGTCAACTACGAAAGAGTCAAAACAGTGAGCAGAAATTCTATGAGCAGAATATTAAAAGTATCAATATTAAATTAACACGGATCCAATCTCGTTTTCAGCCAGCGTATGAAGACATGCTTGATGGGCGTATTACGAGAGATGAACACGACAAAATGCTGCAAAAATGGAAGCAGCAGGAAAGAGACTTGCTCCTACAACTTGCAGACCACTCAAAGGGTGATGAGGAGTTTTATAGGACTGCTGCATATCTGTTAGATGTATCCAGAAAAGCACACGAGCTTTTTATGAGTTCGCAAGCAGATCAAAAAAGACGATTTCTCAATTTCGTACTTGCGAACTTGAAAATGGAAGGCCGCAAGCTAGTCTGGAAGCTGAAAGAGCCCTTTTCGGCTATGTATGAAATGGGGAATCGATCTGATTGGCTCCGGAGGTCGGACTCGAACCGACAACCAGCTCGTTAACAGCGAGCTGCTCTACCATTGAGCTACTCCGGATTGTCGAAGACCAATAAAGCTGCACTACTATAATAAACTGAGCCCGAGCGTGCAACTTTTCTTCCTAAATTGTCATTGCTTGACAACTTCTCATCCATACCTAATATTGTAGCCACCCCAACACTGCTATCATCATACCCCAATATTAGCCGTGGAACGGCGGAATCCCCAACATCAAATACAGCCTGGTAGAATCGAAACGCTGAAGATCGCAGTGCCCGGTTTGCGTGAGCGTCTTGTGCGTGGCGCAACCGGGAAGATTTCGCAACTGATCGGTGCAGTCCGCAACAGGATATTTGGAAAACCTCAACCTTCGGGGCACGACGATACTTTGCGTGATTATCTTTTGGAAGAGCCGCTACGTGGTGTTGCGCCCGACGGCATAACCACAGATCTTACCAGTAGAGATATTGTTTATGAATACCTTGAAGGCGAGACCACCACAAACATCACCTACGTTCCTGGATTAGCAGCCGAGCATGAAGCTCACCGCAATGCGATTCCGCCGCCTCCGTTACCGCTGCCGCAAGAAGAGCAGCGTCCGGTATTTTCGGAACAGCCTATGCCGGCGCGCGGTCCGTTTCGTAGAAGTGATACGTTGCCCGCAGTCCTCTACGAGAGCGGTGATCGAATCGATGCCCGCTTTCCGGAAATCATCCATCCTGTTGAGTCATTTAGAAATCAGTGTGAGGTTTTGGGCATTGGCCGCGAAGCCGGCCCGGTAATTGTGCATGACGACGGACGTGTGGCAGTTTCTCCAGAATTGGCCCGCGCATTTTTGAGTAAAATTGTGCGTGATATTCCCGTGCATTTCAGCGCCGAAGATCAGCCTATTCCGCTCGAACATCTCAATGAGTGCGCTCACATGGTCCGCGGGCTGCCGCTCCGGCAGTACTTTTCTGAACTGCTTATAGCCGACGGATGTACGGCAGATTCCTACTCTCCATACACTCCCGCAAAGCGGCAGGGGCGTATTATTGCAGGTTATTCAACGATGCAAAATCGCAGGCAGTTGGAAAATCAAATCGAGTGCATTCGTATTCACAATCGTTGGCCTCAGTTGTCTATGCAATTTTCACTTGGCATGCAGCATTCATTGCCGCATTTAGCGGCGCGGCTGTATCGATTTATTCTCGAGGCTGAGCCCGAAATGATTCAGCTGTTCTTCCCAAAGGGAATTGATGTTTCTGCAACAGCGCCCAAATCGTCCCGTGACGATAATCATTTTTACTACGCTTTTGAACAAACCCTGGAAGAAAATTTGCTCCGCTTTCAGCAAGAGACAACAACTGCACGCGGTACTGTTTTTGTTCCTGAAGAATCTATTTTGCGTTCAAATGCTTATGCGCTGCCGCTTGCAGATGATGACGGCTTTTCGGTCGATATTATCGAAGTAATGGATGAATTGAGTGCGCGCGAGTATTTGTCTGCACTGCTCGGCAATGAGTGCGAACTGGTTTTTCATAAAAGTATCGAAACTGTTGATGCCGAACAGCTTCGTCCTTTGGAGCGATTTTTAAGTGAGTATCCTGCAGAGATGCTGGCAACGATCGGCATAGAGAATATCTGCCTTGTTGGTGACGAGCGGATTTCAATGCCTCCGAATAAGCGTGAAGACAGGATTTTCTTTTGGAATATTAATAACAGCTATGACGAAAATAGACGGCGCCTGATTTCCGACGTTGCATCGCGCGGGCACGACAAGATGTTTACATGGGCACGGACTGTTTACGGCAGTACTGCGGGCCAGGATATGATCCAAGCGCTCCATATTGAAGTCGATACCCAAAGCGGCCTCTTTACTCCCGAGTATCAAGAGCGTTTTCGTGCACTCATTCCATTACTCGACCGCTTGCCACCGTTTGTTCATACGCTGGTGCTTTCTGAAGCCTCGCAGCGTATTACAAATAACGGTATTCCATCTTATAGCCGTCTGGATGAGTATGAAATAGCAGCAGGCCGAATCCCGATTAACTTTGAGCGATTGGCGGCATATCACCGGCTTATGGAAAAGGGAGTTTTTGTTTTGGATGTTGGTGCTTCTTTTGAGATTGTTAAGAAACAGCTCAGTGAGCTTGAGGCGCTGTATCGCGAATGCAATGCGCTTCAGAACGAGCTCTCGGCAGCAAAAGCGCAGCCGCGGCAACCGCCGCAGCCACCCCCAACTGAGTCGCAAGATTTGCCAGTCATTGTTGATTTTCAATCGGGTGCGCGCGATACGGATGTTGATAGAATTCACAGTGCAATTAAAGCAGCTGCGATGTCTGACCCTCTAATATCGCAAGCGATGAAACAGCGCTTGCCTTCAGTCCGCAGACAGACTCGCAACCGGCTTGCCACTGTTTTATTTGGTATTGCGGCTTTTGCAGGCGCTGTAGGTGTTACAGCTTTGCGTTCCGGCAATAGCCAAAGAGATGTTCAGGTTGAGGCGCTCCATATAGAGCCAGCTACGCCGCAAGGCAATGGGGTCCCGTTTGTTGCGACATCGAGCGTGGGTGCCGGAGAAATGGCTGAAGTGCACGAAGTGTTTGAAGCGCCAGTCGATCAGCCGGAGCTCGTGCCAGTTGTGAGATGTAAAAAGCCAACGTATCCGCATGTGCGCATGGGAAAAAATTGTCAGGAGATTTGGACGAATGGTGATCAAAAATTAATTATCGAAGGATTAGAGTCGCGCCGGCGCGCATTTGCAAAATACGAGACAGTGCAAAGTGTTGGCCATTTGCCATTTTTGGGTACGGTCGAGACCGATTTTGCAAATAAAAAAACACTCTATGAATTTTTGATCGATACCATTGGAATGAATAGGCTTACGGCATTTCATGTGATGACCGAGATGGCAAAGGCTGGTGTGGATCCGCATAC
This sequence comes from Candidatus Peregrinibacteria bacterium CG11_big_fil_rev_8_21_14_0_20_46_8, assembly GCA_002796025.1. Lineage (GTDB taxonomy): Bacteria > Patescibacteriota > Gracilibacteria > UBA1369 > UM-FILTER-53-11 > 21-14-0-20-46-8. The sequence continues at coordinate 1,844 of PCVQ01000013.1, read as the reverse complement.
ATGGAAGCCCGAGGCAGGTGACACATTCGTATTTTCGGCCGATGCTCATGGCACGATTATTGCAAAACAGCGCGGCAAAGTGACAACGCTCAAAGAACTTTTGCCGGCAGGCAGTGCCGGGGCCGGTACTATCGAATTGCGAGCTGAATGATTTCTCGCCCTACAATTTGCTGCGGCCGTGCATAGAAGAGCGGCGCTGCGCTCTGTTCAAAACCAAGCGGGCGAATTTTTTCGCACACGGTGTCGGCAATGCGAATATGAGTTTTGCCACGCCGAATCCAAAATGGAAAGGCAAGCACGAGCGGAGTTTGCTTGGGCAGAAGTGGCGCAAGTGCTTCAAAGAATCCCAAATACAGCTCGAGCAAGGGGCGCTGTATTACTTCGAGCAAGCCGCGTCCGGGAAAGCGTGTAAGCGGTTTGCCTAAATGCAGTTCTCCAACAATGGCGAGCGGTTCGCTGCCTACATCTTCTTTTGCTATCTCACGCGCATCACGCACAAAAAGTCTTGCCGAGAGTTCTGCGGGCATGCCGAATGCTTCGCGTGCCCATACAACATTTTTTTCGGCACCGCCAACCATTCGCTCTTCAACGTCGGAACCCAGAACATTAAATCCCATAAGCAGCGCCTCAACTAAAATTGTGCCGCTACCGCAAAAGGGATCGTAAATAGTGCGTCCCGCTGTATTTTCTCCAACCGCCAAATTTATCATTGTTTGCGCTAATTTGGGGGGCAGCATCCCTACACGCGCATCGCGGAACGGTTTTTTATAGTCGCGCTGTGCATAGCGCTCAACATCTTGATATGCAAGAGAGCGTCCAGCCAATACCTTCTCTCCTTCGTCTTCTAATATCCAAATATTCTCTGCTCTGCTTTCCGCGGCGTTCAATCGATGTACATTTTGAAATTTATTGTTGATAAAGTTCGCTTTAATGCCGGCATCCCGCAAATCTTTTTTGAGCATTTCGAGCAACGATTTCATTGCTTCGGGTTTTTTCTGCGGCAGGGTATTAATACCGAATGCACCTTTTGCTTGTGCTGTAAGCTCTTTTTCTAAATGGGCATAGAGCAGGGGATATAACGTGGACTCGTCGATAGGCCCGTCAAAGAGCGGTTCAATAATTTCTACTACGCCTCCAAGCCGGTTGAGAAATGCTTGTGCATCAGACGGTTTCGGTATATCTCCGGCAACGATAACTCCACTTTGATGGAGCTGTGCCGTAGATGAGAATGCCTGTAATTCGGTCAGTGAGAGTTCCGGATTTTTGCCTGGTATAAATATCACGCCACAAAGTATGCACTGATACAAACGAAAAAAGCAAAAATTGCTTCACTTGTTGGCGGAGTGCGGTACTCTGAACTCAGAATAATTGACTATCTAATTTTTAATCTTTCCCCATGGCTTTCTCATTGAATCGTGCTCAAATTATCGGAAATATTACCCGTGATCCTGAGGTCCGTATGGCCGGTGCCAGCAAAGTATGCACCTTTAGCGTAGCAACAAATTTTGTCTGGAAGGATCAGTCAAGCGGTCAGCGCAAAGAGCGTGCCGAGTTTCATAATGTTGTGGCATGGCGTAAGTTAGCCGATATCTGCGAGCAGTATTTAAAGAAAGGGCGAAAGGTTTTTGTAGAGGGACGCCTGCAAACGCGCGATTGGGAAGGACAAGATGGTGTGAAGCGATACCGTACCGAAATTGTTGCCGAAAATATTATCCTGCTCGACCGTGCCGGTCAGCCAGTTGCAATGGGCGGCGCTGAGCGCGAACATGGAACTCTCGATAGAAACGGTGCAATGAATAGTGCGCCTGCAGACGATATGGCGGCTGCAGTTCCTGCGGGGCAGG
>PCVQ01000053.1 GCA_002796025.1 Candidatus Peregrinibacteria bacterium CG11_big_fil_rev_8_21_14_0_20_46_8 | reverse complement strand
GTCAGTGTTCCGCCATCATGATTTTTTCCGCCTACACCGAGTAAGAGAATATTTGTATGTCCATCTTCATCCACTAATAAATCTCTGCCTAAAAAGCTCGTAATAAAACGGACTGCTTTTGTTCCGCTTAAGCCGTCGATAACACGCGCACCGGCTTGAAAAAGAAAGAACAGAATAAAGAGCACTCCGACAGCGGCAAAAATATGATGCCGTATTTTTTTGCGTTCTGCAGGAGAAAATTTAGTGATTTTTTTTCGTTCGAATCCGTTCACGGCAATATTATGCCACGTTATGGTGTATAGATCACCGTTAAAAATATCTCTCCAATACTGTTGACCGCTAAGCCGATGCCGATATTTCTATTCGCTCCATTTGCAAGCGCCTGCTGTACAACAATCTGCTCAGAAAGCTGGTCAAGATTTGTTGCTTGCAGGGCATGAACTTGTACCGAAGTTAATATGCCGCTATTGCGTATCACATCGACAAGCTTTGTGCCGTCCGGCGCGGTTAGACCAAAAAAATCTTCATCTGCCATGCGTTCCGACCATTGTGTTGCAACTGCTTCGAGTTGTGATGCGCTTGTGAGGGGAGGAAGATTGTTGGTATTTCGGAAAGCGGTGGTCTCTTGTAAGAGTCTGCTGCGCATCACGAGCAGGTCTCCGCTGGTAATCGGGTTGGGCGCAAAGTGTTCGGTTACATAGATATATCCTTCTGAGTCTTGTGCAATACCTATGCCTACGCGCTTCATAGTTGTATCCAAAATCGCATCTCGGTGAATCGGGCTGCGCAAGAGTCCTTCGTGCGCGAATTCGAGACTTGAAGAGCGCGCAAGGTTTTCACGAATCGGCGTCGATATCCCGGCGGCTTTCCGGCGGTCGTCAGGAGAAAGTCCGTCAGGATTCACATGGGCAAAAAAGTTGCGCTGTTTCATGTCTGCCGAGTGGGCTTGTGCTGTAATATTTAAATCCGGATGAATGGTAACCGGCTCTAATCCGTGGCTGCGCCGCGCATCATTTATATAGGTTAACATTGTGGTTCGTAGTGAGTCGAGCGGCGAGATTAAGCTGTTTGGTTTTAGTACCGGATCGTGCAGATCGAAAAAATCGGGCAAAATCGGCACCCCCGAATTTACATAGATCGGCACATTGACGACAGCTTTGCCATCCGTGTCGTTTATTTCAAAAATATAGGTACCCTGTTTTTCGAGGTCAAAGCTAAAGGTAAAGGTTTCGCCTGGTGTAATATCTTCTTGTGCAAAATTAATATCTGTTACAAAGCCGTCCGGTTTGGTAACGGCGGCACGTGAGGAGATCATTCGCTTTGCCTCTCCGCGAAAGGTGAGCCGGCCAACACCCGAAAAGCTCTCTTGCAGTTCTCGTACGGTAATAGAGGCGTTATCAATTTCACGGTAGCGATGATATGCAAGATTAATGCCTTGAATTTCACTTTCTGCGCTGTCACTCATGACAAACCAATAAGCTGCTCCAGGTTTAAAATCCTTAAAATCTTCGGGGTCTGCAATAAATTCATTTGTCGACTGACGGAAGATAAAGTCTTTGCGGAGATTATTTTGAAAAAAGACGAGCTGCGTAATGTCGGCATCTCCCTGCCATGTAAAGCGGGTTTGGCCCTGGTTGTATGCAACAGCAAGATCAGTGGCTTGTGTGCCTTGTCCTACATTTGGTACTTTGGGCAGCACAGAAATCGTTGCCACACGGCTGGTGCCGCGGCGTCCTGGAATAATACCGATTTGAAAATTGCCGGGCCCGCGGAAGTGAACCGGTACTCGGAAGCGCCCGTTGGTAACATCGCCGAGAAAATTGGTTGAATCCGAACAGTCACTCGTATCTTTGCAGAGAAAAATCAGCACCTCGTCTTCACTCGCATCGCTCAGATTTCCCTCTATAGTGTAGACCTCGTTTTGATAAAAGCGGTTGGGCAGAACTTCTTGAAGCGTAACATTTTCAAAAAAGTTTGTGGCGATGTTTGATTCTGCGACCGGTGAAAAGGAGGGAGAGGAGATGAGGCCGCGCGGTGGAATTGCGCTGACCTTCGGAGGTTCAAGGGATGGAGATTGCAGAACGACTTCTGCGTTGTTCCGAGCAATATCTAAATCTGTTACTTCTGCTGCGCGGTCAAAAAAGAGCGCAACATCTTCACGCTTAATGGTCCGCTGCGCGCGTATTAATTTGGGAAGCGGTTCTGCAAAAAGTTCTTGTGCTTGGGCGAAGTTTTTACAGCTTCTATAGGTAGGCTGCGAAAGCCACGCTTCGCCGCGGCAGAAACCGCGGATTGCATCGTTCCATGTTGCGGTATTTTGAGGACGGAAAAAGCTGCGCGAACCGCCGCGGAATACCTTTGCCGACTTTAAACCGCAAATATATGGTGCAAATTCGTGATCTTCACGAACATCGCTATAACAGCCTTCGGTATCCTCATCTATATGGCCGAGGGTTTGAGCGAGCTCTTTGGCAAATTCGCCCTTAGTAAGTGTTGAGGACTGTGCGAATGCTGGGGGTTGTGCTGGGGAAAACGCTGGGGAAGAAAAAAGACCGACAATAAAAACCAGAATTGTTATGTGGACAAAGCGTTTCATGGCCGCAGTTTAGCATAAATTTGGGCCCTGGCGAGCTGCTAAAATTTTTGATAGGCTAAGCGCATGAAAAAAACTATTGCTACATTTCTGCTTCTTACGTTTGCGCTTTCTGGATGCTCACTTTTTAAACCGGATCCTCAAACTGCTGTAAATAAAGGTTTGTTAAGGCTTGGACAAGCCGAACGGATATCGTCTCGTTTTAGTGTTAATGGAACAGTAACTATGCCGCCGGGTGAAAAATTGTCGCGCATGAGTTTTGATTTAACCGGAAGCGGACAGTCGGACGCGGCCGATCCAAAAGATATTGCCGTCGATTTTGAATATCAGCTCGGAATTAATTTTGATGGCAAAGGCGGGCAGGTTATTGCCGATGTACGCTCTCTGGAAGATGTTTTGTACTTCCGTTTACGTGAGGTCAAATTACCCGGAGAAAATTCAGATGCACTTGCAGCACAAATTGCACCTCTAACAAATAGTTGGTTCAAGATGCCGCTGCAGGAAGGAAATCCTTTTCAAGCATTAACCGAAGAGCAGCAGGCACTGCGCGAACGCTTTAAAAATACAGAATTCTTTACGAATGCAGTTGAAGATGGAACAGATGAGATCCGCGGCGAAGAGGCAACCCGCTATCGCGTGGAGTTAAATAAAGATGCGGTTAAAGATTTGATTGTTGATCTCGGTCAGACAACCGAGAATGCCATCTCTCCAGAAGAAGAGTCGGCAATCGCTGAATCATTACAGGACGTAGACTTTAGCGGTGCGGTATGGGTTGTCGATAAAACCGCACGGCGCATTCAAGGAACAGTTACAATTCAGCCTGCGCAGGGGGCAAGTACCTCATTCGATATCGATTACGAGGTGTGGGATTTGGGCAAGAAAGTTGCAATCGATGCACCAGCCGAGGCACAAGAGTTTAATCCGCTCATGGTGCTGCCGCTAGTTGGGGCACTTAGTGCACTTACTCCACAACTCGACGAAGAGGCGCCGCTTCCGCTCGAGGGAGAACCTATCGATCTGCCGTTAGGCGCAGAGCAGGCGGAGTAGGAAATCGCGCTACTCTTAAGCCTCGCTTTCAACGTACCTTTTGAAGTTGTTCAAAATTGCCTGCCAGCCTTCGCGCTGCATTTCGATTGAATTTTCCTGTTCGGGATCAAAAGTTTCCACAACTTCTGTGGCGCCGTCTTTTTCCGAAAAGGTGACATTTACTTTTCTTCCGTCGCCCATGGTGTAGGCGATGAGCTTGTGCATTTGGACGTCATCGTACACACCCCCAAAATCAAAACCGGCACTGCCATCTTTTGCCTCCATGCGAAAGAGAAATTTCCCGCCGGGCCGCAAATCATTTTCTCCGCGCGGTGAGTGCCAGTCATCGGAGGCATGATTCCATTGGGTAACATGCTTGGGTTGTGTCCAGCATTCCCATACTTTTTCTATCGGCGCATTGACTGTTGCTTGAATCGTGATTGGTTCCATAGGAGTGAATGTAATGATTATTTTTTCATGGTTGGTGAGATTTGATGCAATCCCATCATATTGCCTTCAGTATCTTTAAAACAGGCGATCCAACCCATATCCGGTGCAATCTCTGTTTTTGGCATGCAGATTTCGCCGCCGTGCTCCTTAATGGTCTCTAATTTTTCATCGATCGAATCGACGCTGATGTAGTTCATAAATGGCTGTCCCGGCATTTTGCGCTTCATCATACCGCCATTAATTGCGCCCGGTGTTTTTGTCATGCCTTTTTCGTCGGTTTCCGCAGCATACACAGAATAATAGGGTTCACCACCAGTGGAGCCCGTAGCCGGCATATCAAACTTTTTAATCTCCCAGCCAAAGATTTCCGAATAGAATTTTTGCGCCCGCTCCAAATCGTCAGCAGGAATTTCGAAATGCACAATATGATCTTTTTTAGTCATAAAAATGTAGATTAATGAATAGAGGTTACTCTATTCTATTCCTTTTCGGGCGAGGTATCAAATGTGCGGTGCTTCTTTGCCATCCAGGTTTGCATGCGTTTCTTGGGCGAGCCCGATGAGAATTCTTTCTGGCCCGCGGATGTAGCAGAGTCGGTATGCCTGTTCATACTGAACCACTTTATCCACGACCTCCGCGTCAAACTTCTTGAGCCGGGCAAGAGTGTCGTCGATATCCTCAACGGTGAACATGACGCGAAGATAACCCAGAGCATTTACTGGGGCGTTCCGGTGATCGGCGACGGTGGCCGGTTTTAGAAATCGTGAAATCTCGAGCCGGTTATGGCCATCGGGGGTGACCATCATAGCAATCTCACAGCGCATGTTGCGCAAGCCAGTCACTCCATCTGCCCAATCTCCTTCAACGGTTGTCCTTCCTTCCAGCTTGAGGCCCAGCTCGGTGAAGAAGGCGATTGCGTTCTCCAGGTTTTCGACAACGATGCCGACGTTATCCATCCGCAGTAATTTGCTTTTTCTCATAATTAAATCAGTCGATACTTCCGCAAACCTGCTAAAATTATAATTCCCAAAAATAAGGTTGTGAATGCCAAAACAGTCAAAGCTTGAGTAAGGGAATAAATATCAGCCATCCAACCTACAAATGGAATAACTGCGGCTATCAATAATCTTCCAATAAAACTCTCCACTGATAGCACAGTTGCTCTCATGTCCGATGTCGTGAGCTTATTTACATAATCAGCGACAACGACATTTTTAAAGCCTCGAATGAATTGATGTATGAATGAGAATGAAAAACTAAAGAGGAAAATAAAATTGCTCATGAGGAAGTAACTTCCCGATACAAGGAAAATGAGCATGACTAATGAGTGCTTTTGTCCAAGTTTCGCTTCTAGCTTGTATGCATATTTTGAGGTGATAGCCGCGACAATGTGAAAGCTGGCAAATACAATTCCAAAATAAACAATATCAAGTCCTGAAAGTTTGAAATATGGCTGATATAATGCTGCGGCTGACAGGTTAAATGCGAATACAATGCCCGAATACACCATGAGCCATCTTAGTTTTTCATTTTCAATGAGAGAAACTTTCAAAATTCTGAATATCTCCCGAGTGTAGCCTTCTTTGAATATCAGTTTATGTCGTGCCGGTTCGTGAAATGAAAGAGCTACTGGAATCAGTAATGCAAAAAATGGGATGGAAGCGTAAAGCGTATATCGCAAGTCAATTGTCGCAACAAATCCTCCCAACACACTGGATACCGCTGCTGCAATCATTCCAACGAACATTGCGTGTCCAAAAATCTTTTTGAAATTTTGCTCTTCTTTCAATTCCACCAGCGTGTCAAATAGAAAAGCTGAGGTGGTCCCGGAAGTAAGAGCGGCGCCAAGCGCCAAGAAAATTTCAGCAATGAGGAATTGGGCAAAATTATGTCCGAGGCTGTAGGCTACCATTGCGGCAAGGAAAGATATTCTGGCCAAAACTAATGTTCGTTTTCGTCCATAAATATCAGCGAAATAGCCGGTTGGGATTTCTAAGATAACTACAGCTACAGAAAAAATCGATTGCAAGATCATGACTTGCGTCAAATTTAGTCCGTTGCTGAGTAAGAACAAAACATTCACGGGGATATAAAAAAACATCCCCGCAAAAACTTGATGCAGGTAGAATTTCCAGATATTGGATCGCAGTAGTTTGGATTTTGTATCAGTCATAAGTATTTTGTTCAAAGTGATTGTATTTTAATTCCACTTATAAATAAATGTTTTCGTAGCGAAGCGAAGAAAACTCCATATTTCCCCTCTATAAAAAAAACAAAATCGGATTCTTTTTAAGAGCTGGGGCAATAGCCCCAAAAGGAAAACATGTATTTCATATAACGTCTAGGAATAACTGAAGTTTGGTGGCGGTATAATTCGGAGCGGAGCGACATACCGCCACCAAATTTGGGAGAACGAACGGAGTGATAGCGGAGTGAGTGAACCAGTTATTCATTGTTATCGGATGTAGAATTACAATTTTTCCTTATTATAATTGAAACCTTTCCTTGATTTTTTGGGCCGTTTCTTCGGGCGACAGATTTGTATTATCAATTCTCAGATAATTCTCTTTTTTGATTTCTCCATTTTTTGAGTTCAATCTGTATTTCTCCATTGAATCCTTTAAATCTTTTTCGGAACGTTCAACATTTCTTTTTGTGGGCTTGTGGCTCAGTCTGTGTGGGTGCTTATTGCGTTCAATCCTTTCATTAACATCAGCTTCAAGCTCAACGAAGTAAACAGTACCACCTTTTGATTCAAAAATATCGCAAAGATTATCTATATAATCCCAATCTGATTTTTGATCGAAAGCCCACACATAAGTAAATATCAAGCCCTCTAGATCACTTTTAGCGACTTCTTCAAATATTTCCTTACGAAAAAGATTTACTAGCCTCTTTCCAGATTCACTTCCATAGCTAAAAAATGGAGAAATCAATTCAATGGTCATATGATTATGAAAGAGCTTCAAGCCGGTTGTTTTCTCTAGTTCTTGGCCTACTGTCATTTTACCGACTGCTTGAGGCCCAAAAATTATAATTAACTTCATAGTTTCAATATTGAAATGTAAATTGTAATTCTATTTCCGATAACTCCAGTATATACGAACTTTAGTTCGGATATGCACCTAAATCAGGGTTTTATACGAACAAAAAAGGTAGTTGCGAAAAAAGAGGGTTGGTAGCTTTATAGTACTTTGTTGCAGCCCCCTTTTGCGCACCAGCTGGGCATCTCGCGCTCTTACACATTTCGCGAATTCCGTTCATCTTTTTGTACGGTTTTTGTAATCGATTGTTCATGACGCTGTGATACAACTCATTACTATGATTCAATCCGCTATTACACGTCTTACTCAAGAGCTGCGCCTGAGGCGCTACAGTTGGAAGACTGTTCGCAGCTACACGCGGGCCTTGCAAAAATTTTTTGAAGTGACCGGCATAGCGCCAACGGCGCCGCCGGAGACGGAGACAATTCGCTCTTTTTTACTTGAGCAAGAGCAGAAAAAGTATGCTTCATCAACGCTCACGCTCTACTGGCAAAGCATCCGTTTTTGGTACTGTGAGGTTCTCAAAATTCCGCTTGCCTTCACATACAAAACTCCAAAGCGGCCGCGCAAGCTGCCGGTCATTCTTGCGAAGGAAGATATTAAAAGAATGATGCGCTCCACATTCAATGTGCATCATCGGCTGCTGATTGGTTTGGGCTATGGTGCCGGATTGCGTGTAGCAGAGGCCGTGCGGTTGCGCGTCGAAGATGTCGATACCTATCGCGCGCTGATTCATGTGCGGCAAGGAAAGGGGAATCGCGATCGCTATACGCTGCTGCCAAAAACCGTTCAGGGAATGTACAACGAGGCGGTGCGCGGCAAAGTGCGCGACGAGTTTATTTTTGAGTCGCAGAGCAGGCCCGGACATCATATTACCGAGCGTACGGCTCAAAAAATTTTCCAACAGGCGTGTATCCGTGCGCATGTACAGAAAGAGGCGAGCTTCCACTCACTTCGTCACAGCTTTGCCACGCACTTATTAGAGGATGGCACGGACCTTCGCTATATTCAGACACTTCTCGGCCATCGCGACATTAAAACAACAGAACGTTATACGCAGGTAAGTGCAAATTCTATGCAGCGTTTAAAGTCGCCGCTCGATATGGCGTACCGGCGGGCCGATGTACTGTGGTGATTTTTATGTTCAAAAGACCGAGCCAAATTTTTTTTGTATTTTTTTTAGGCATCGCGCTGGTGCGCATTTTCTTTTTTCAGCCGGAAAATGATCTGGAGCGTCTGATTGGCAAGCGCGTGGAGGTGAGCGGGAGAGTCCATGGCGGTGAGCTGGAGGTGCGGGAGATTTATTTGTGGGGGAGCGGGCATCGCGTACGCGGGAGCGTGCGAATTTATTTGAATGAGTTTGAAAGCGGAGACGGTCCGCCGATTCTTTCCGGCGATACGCTTCGAGTGCGCGGCGTAATAAAAGAGGGATACAGTGCGCCCTTTATTAGTTTTCCTTATATTATAGAGCATACTGTTCCGCGTTTTTCATTCCTTCGCAGTGCGATGCAGCTGCAAAATTTTTTGGTGGTTCGCTTGCAGCGCCTCTATCCGGAGCCGGCAGCTAGTATTGTCGGCGCTATGCTGCTTGGGCACCGCAGCACGCTGGCGCCCGAGTTGCGTGAGATTTTTCAGCGTGCCGGCGTCAGTCACATTCTCGCAATTTCGGGCATGCACATTGTGATGGTGATTGCCTTGTTGCAGGTGCTTTTTGCGCGCGTGTCGCAGCGGTATCGCTGGCTTGTGATTATTGGAGTGCTGCTCTTTTTTGTGATGCTCACCGGTGCCCGCGCCTCGACGACCCGCGCCGCAATTATGGGTTCGCTTGCGCTCATCGGCGAAGTTGCCGGCCGCAAGGTTCACGGTTTGCGCACATTGTTTTTAACTGCTGCCGGTATGCTTATTGTAAATCCGGAACTTATTGACGATATCGGCTTTCAGCTTTCGTGCGGAGCGACCGGCGGGATTCTGCTCTGTGCAACGCGGCTGTCAAACTGGCTGCAGCGGATCCATATGTCAAATTTTCTCGGTTTACGCCTGGCGCTCTCTGTAAGTTTGGCTGCGCAAGTTGCAACCCTGCCGCTTATCCTCTGGCACTTTGGCGGTGTTTCGCTCATCTCTCCAATCGCCAATCTTGCCATCGTGCCCCTCGTCGGGCCCATTATGATGGGCGGCGCACTCAGTATTTTTTTACAAGAAATAGCCGCCGCGCCGGTTGTACTGCTTATTCGTCTGCTGGTTTTTCTCGCTCAATTTTTTGCCTCGCTGCCCGCAGCTTTTATAGAGACCGGCATCTCATAAACATAGATAGGGGAGAGGCGGCGCTTGGGATCACGCGGTTCTACATGCACAGGTTTCCAGCCCTCAACTTGAAACGCATACGAGACAAAGCGGCTGCCGTGCGGCATTTCGCGTTCCAGCTTTGTCCGGACCTTTTTTAAAAAATCCGGTAAAAGATAACAAACAATGGCATTTGCATTGCGGTAATCGAGCGAGCGGCAGTCGGCATAGCGAATCTTCGCCTTTGATCGTAAAAAGAAGTTGCGGATCTTTGCCCAGCTCCAAACCAATGGAGAGAGTTCAACGCCTGTAGCGTCCGCACCGAATTCTTTGGCTGCCACTTGTACCATGCGACCGTCACCGCAGCCGATATCGAAAACTTTATCGCCCGGCTTAACATTTGCAAGTTTGAGCATCTCGCGCACCCGCGCAATAGGAGTCGGCACCCACGGCGCGCCAAGCAGCGCAATAATCGTTGGCGGCAGAATCAGCGCAAAAATTCCAAACTCGATCCAAAAGATTTCAATATTGCTCATAGCGTGCAATTACACATGATAGATATAAATTGAGGGCGTCCGCTTTAAAGGATTTTTTTTAATTACTTTATGCGGTTTGAGTCCGGGAATGTGAAAGGTATTGCTGATAATTTTTGTTCCCTTTTTGCACTCCTTCTTAATTTTTTCTGCAAGATTCGGCATAACTTTGGGAATAAGATAACAGAAAATCACATTTGCCTCGCTCAAATTGTCGTTAAAAAAATTCTTAAAGTGAATTTGTACTTTTGAGCGGAATAAAAATTTGCGCCCAATAGCTAGGAAGTAAATTAGCGGTGCAATCTCAAAGCCGCGGGCTTGTGTTCCATGCCGGCGTTCCGATTCGATGAGCAGCCTCGCATCACCGCAGCCTAAATCGAAGACTACATCGCGCTTCCGCAATTTAGCGGCTTTAATCATGGCGTCCACGGTACGCATATTTGTAGGAACATACGGTACCATGCAGATAATATGCATAATCATTGTGACCGCAAAGAGGATCAAAAAGACCAGCATACCAATAAGAATCAGGTTCGAAAGCATCAAACTATTATACCAGATCCGGGGCAGGCGAGCTATGCCTAATTGGCTATTGTTCTGCGTAAGTCGACATCGAAGTTTAGTTTTTCCGCATACTGCCGCAGTTTCGCGGGGTCCATGCCGGGAAGGTCCTCACTCGCAAGGCGTGCCACGCCGGCAACTAATTCGCCGCGCACATGGGCTACGACTTGCTGCTCAAAGGCTTCTGCTCCTACTACCTGGCTGCTCCAGTTGTACATTGCGGTGCCGCGAATTTTGGCCTGATCTTTGCCCTGTACGCTCTCTAAATCGATGAGCGCTTCACGCCATTTTTCGCGCTTGTCTTGCTTGTCTAAAAGGCTGCCGGTGCTCACCCAGCGGAATGAATCGTCACGTTTTTCATTGTTTTGATTTTCGGGGTCACGCTGTTCTGACATTTGTGTTGCTGATTTGTCGTCTGCAATTTCAGCGCGGCGTGAATAGACCTGCACTTTGTGGATCAAGGTATAGATCATACGTTTGCGCTGCAGGCCCGGGTTTGCCAGCGCTTTGTCCAGTGCGTGTTGTACCGTGCGTTCCGGATAATTAATGACACCCATGGGCGATTTTTCGCCTGATATTTCTGCGATAAGCGCCTGGCGCCCCTCAAGATCTGCATTGAGAAATTTCTGCTCGCGCTCCGGTGTGCGTACCTTTTCCGGCAGCGCATAAAATTCATTATAAAGTTTAAGCCGCTGTGGATCATCGAGATCCGAATTTTTGAGCATCTTTTTTTGCTCTTCGTCGCTTAAATTTCGAAACCAGACATCGTAAGCCATAAAACTTCTATGCGAAAAAAGTCCTTCATGAATTTTGCCCATCATTTTTTTGCGGAATGATTCTTCGCGGCCTTCTCGCGTATGTTCTTGTAATTTTTCCGCCGCCGCTTGTTCTCCCTCGACGCTGCGCAAAAACTGTTCGCGCTCTTCGATGCGCATGCCCTTAAATGGCTCCCGGTGCTGTGCCTGCGTCTTTTTATCGAGTGCCAGGAACCGTTTTTTTAGACGCTCATGCGGTTCAAGATTTGTTTCGATAATGGCACGCAATGTCTTTATATCACCGGCTGCGCGGATTTTTGAAGTTATGCTTTTGCGCACTGCAGCAGGAAGACGACGATACTTATCATGGAGTTCTTTTGCCTCTTCCACCAATTTTAGACGATCATCAAAATGCGCATTTTCGTAATGACTTTTGAGTCCTTTTTGAAATTCGCCCGGCAGTTTTTTAAATATCTTCGCAACTTCTGCGCGCTTGGGATCATCTAAGGCGCACGTTTTTAAATACTTCATTTTTTCGGCAAATGAGAGTTCTTTAAACCAGTTGATGTGCTCTTTTTCGTGGGACTTATTTGCGCGGCCCTCCTTTGCGGCGGTTTGGACTTTTTTTGTATATTGCTGAATAAGATCGCTGATTGTACGTTCGACTGTATTGAATGCTTCAAGTTGAATCTTGAGCTCTTTGGCATCGTGACTTTTGGGACTCGTCTGGAGCCATTCCAGCATCAATTTTTTATCTTCTTCGCTCCGAATTTTACTGGCGCGTACCTTTATTTCGAGTTCGCGCCGCAGTGTATTGACATCTTTGTTGCTCTGATTTGATGTTGTTTGGGAAATTTGGGGCTCTTGATCTTCAGAAGCCTGTTGAAAAAAGACAAAACGATTTGGAAGAAATATGTTGCTCATAAACGAGGACTGTCAGTATACAACAATCCCTATAAAATGGGACGGCTTAAGAAAGGGCTTTATTACCGCTATGTCAAATGTGAAATATATCAAATGTGAAGGAGCTGCGAAATTAGCAGCGACTGAACAGAAAGCAAAATTGCTCAAGTAGGCCGAAGGCCGGTAGCAATTTTGCTATAACTACGAGCATCCCGAGGTTGCGCCGCAGCCATTGCATTTATGGCAAGCGCCATTGCGTACCATTATCATGCCGCAGGTATTGCACATCGGAGCGTCTTCATTATTTAATGACATGGCAAGAATAGTTTGCTGTTTTGCAAATTCTTCGGCGCTTGTGGCCTGCCCCGCTTGCCCCGCCATTGCGGTGGCCATTGCGGTCGTGTTTCCGGCAGTAACTGGTTTTGGAATCGCGACTTGAGCTTGATGGTGTTTAATAGAGCCGTGATCGCGTGCGCCAAGATGATGGTCGACGGAAGAAGTTTGATACGCAGGTGCTTCACTCGGCAGCTCTTTAAGATGTGTTGGATTTCCTTCCGCATACGCGCGATCGATAAGTTCTTCGTTATGATATTTCTTAGCTGTCTCTTTTGGCAGAAACTTGAGTGCGAAGTAGCGGCCGATGTAGTCCATAATCGATTTGACGATCGGGATATGCTTGTTATTGGTCATGCCGCTTGGTTCAAAGCGAGAATGACAGAACTTGCCGACCATGACTTCGAGCGGCACGCCATACTGCAGGCCGAGCGAAATGGTAAGCGCTAAAGCATCCATAATCCCGGAGAGTGTTGAGCCTTCTTTGCTGATCTTAATAAAAATTTCACCCGGGCTGCCATCTTCATAGAGGCCCACAGTAAGGTAACCTTCGTGGTTTCCAACAACAAATTTGTGCGTGATAGAGAGCCGCTCTGCAGGAAGTTTGCGGCGGAGCGGTTTGCGCATTTCTTGTGCAATTGCTTCGTTTACGCGTTCCGGTGTTACACTCTCGTCGCTCTCATCCTCTTCAAAATTAAAGAGTTCGGTGTAGTTTGAAACCAGCGAGCCGGTATTGAGCGCCTGGCTTAATTTACTGCCATCACGATACAGCGCAATGGCTTTGAGCATCAGCTCCCAGC
>PCVQ01000038.1:12730-13577 GCA_002796025.1 Candidatus Peregrinibacteria bacterium CG11_big_fil_rev_8_21_14_0_20_46_8 | reverse complement strand
TCTTCAACGATTCCACGTGCAAAATGCTGGGATATTCCAGAAATGAACTCCTCGGTATGAACAATAGGGAGTACGAGGATAAAGAGAATGTCAGGAAGGTATACCAAGCATTCACCGAAGTATACACCACTGGAAAGCCTGTCAAAGAATTGGAGTTTGAGGTCATAAGAAAGGATGGGACGAAGGGGTTCCTTGAAACTTCTGCCTCTCTAATAAGGGATGCACGAGGTGAGCCAATAGGCTTTCGAGGTGTTTCCCGGGATATCACCGAGCGCAAGCAGATGGAGGCAGAGAGAGTCGAGCTGGAGAAAAAGGCTCAGTTAGCCACCCGTTTGGGCGTTATTGGCGAGATGGCATCGGGCATCGTGCACGAGATAAATAATCCCCTCACCAGTGTTATCGGCTTTGCTGAGATGTTAGCGCAAAAGGAGCTGCCCGAGGACGCTAAGGAATATGTAAGGATTATCAATAATGAAGGAAAACGGGTAGCCGGTATCGCAAGCCGGCTGCTTAACTTTTCCCGCCACCAGAATCCAGGGAGAGTATATACTGATATTAACAAGCTGATAGAAGCCACCATCGAACTGCAACAATATGAAATGACGAGCGGTAACATAAAGATTACTACCAAACTTGACCCTCATCTGCCACGAACCATGGCAGACCCTGGTCAAATGCAGCAGGTGTTCCTTAATATAATGCTAAATGCCAGGACGGCGATGAGATTAGCCCACGGCGGGGGCAAACTCTTGATTAAAACAAAGGCGATGGATAACACTATTCAAATATCCTTTAAAGATGACGGCCCGGGGATAGCAAAGAAAAATCTACAGAGGATATTTGAACC
>PCVQ01000038.1:0-12595 GCA_002796025.1 Candidatus Peregrinibacteria bacterium CG11_big_fil_rev_8_21_14_0_20_46_8 | reverse complement strand
GATTCACATAGTTGCAGTTTTGATTATTTATAGCGGAGCGGGAGAGTTGTGGCACCGCGTGCATTAATTCTTGAAACTGCTCAAAAAATGGCCGGCTAAAGTCGTAAGCACGACCATATTCAAGTGCACTCCATCCATCACCGTACCAGTACTCGTTATCGTAAACCGGAAAAGGGGCGTCGTTATGGAATACGCTGATAATCTCTTTGCCGGTTGCATCGCATTTCCGTTTATAGAGCGTTCGTTCGTTACGCCAAATGAGCCTGCGGATCTCCCGACACTGTGGACACTGTGTCGGCTCCGGCACATCGAGCTCGCTATAGAATGAGCGGTCGCTATCTGTAATTTCGAACGATTGATGACAGCGCAGGCACGATTTCATTGTGCCGATTGTAGCACATGCAAAAGCCCCCGGCTGAGCGGGGGCTTTGAGATTCCTGCGTGAGAAATTTGTCTTATCGAGATACTTCGATAGTCGGTGCGGTACCAGTACCACCTGCATCTTCTCCTTCAGGGTCACATGCGCCTACGGTGATATTATTTGTAGCACTTCGACTAATATAATAATCCGTGTTCGCCGCAGTACCGCCATTTGGATCGGTTGGAACCGCTGATAAATAGTTCGCTGGAAGTGCAGAAAGATTCAAACAAGCTGCTTGAGTTGTTTGTGCACCGCATGTTGTGTCACATCCGCTTCCCGCAGTACCGATTACATAGTAACTGCCGGCTGTTGCTGTAGCAACAGTTGAGTAGTGTGCGCCGTCGTTGTCGACTTGGTACTTAACCACCGCATCCAAAATAGTTTGAACGTCAGAAGAGCGGCGAGCGTTGCGTGCCTCGTGTAAACGTCGGGCAGGATCAACGGCTACAAATATTACGGCTGCAAGGATTGCGATGATCGCAATCACGATGATGAGCTCAACCATGGTAAAACCAAGGAGCTTGCGTGAACGATGCATAGAAAATTAAGTTAAAGAAGTAAATAGAAGGTAATTTTCGGAAATTTTAGCATAAATTTTTTATACAACTTAATTTCTCTCTTGCCAAATTGTAATTTGTAGTCTGGCTCCGTCTCGTTGATAAAATACTTCGATATCTTCTGTAAAATCGCTGCCGATTTGTGTTACTACACGTAGACTGTCACTATCGGCAGTTATAGTACATGTGCCATCACCAATTGTTAAAATCTCGCCGGTATAATTGGGGTCCGGGGAGAGCATTTCGAGTGCATGCTCAATACAGGCATCTGTTGCTGCAAAGGCTTCTTCTCCCTGACTTAGCCGGTACGATGTCTGCACAATATCAATGCCGACAAATGCTGCAGAACTGGCTAGAATCAAACCGGCTGCGGTAATGATAATTATAGCAATGAGGGCGCTTATGCCGTGTATTTTTTTTCTCATAACGGTTCGCTGCGTAATGAAATAGCTGTCTCAAGAGAAAGTGATCTGTTTCGGTTTATATCTGTTCCCGGATTTTCATATTCGATAGTGAGCAGTATTTTTACATTGGGTCTTTCACTGCCACGTGTTCTATTTTCCACAGTAAAATTTGTGACAGAAATATTGTTGCTTGTGAGATCTTCGGGAGTGCCGGCGCCGACTGTTCGCTGTAAAACAGTAATCGTCACATCTTCTCCGCCGATAGTTACTGTGCGTTCGATAGTCGTAAATGTTGTGGTTGTTCCGAGTGTTGAAACAGCGAGCGTATTGCCCGTTGCGGTTACCAGTGTATCCGCTGCACGAACATCTTGTGTAATGCGATGCAGTGCAAGATGGGCACTGTGCTGTATTTCGCTTGCGACATCTGTACGGACAGTACTGTGGCGAATATTTATATAAAAATTACTAAGCGCGCCCACAAATAAACTTAAAATCGTTACATAGATTATAAGCTCGATAAGTGTGAATGCAGATGTGTATGTTTTTTTCATGATTAATAACTAATACTTACATCTTCAATTATTGGTGTTTGTGTTCCGTCGCCGCTCAGCGTTACTTGATATTGAATCCACTGTGTACCTGCACCCGGAGCCGTGGTAATTGCAGTGCCGGAACTTGTAAAGGATGTGCCGCTTGTTCCGTCAGGACCGACCCATGTTGCATTGGCAAGTTCTGCTTCGCTGCTTGCAGTTCTAATTTGAAAAGAGACAGAACCGGTGCCGCTGGCGGTCCAGGTAAGATTGCCGTAGGTTGTACTTGAACTTCCCGAATTGTGAGCCGTTGAAATAAATGTGCCATTTGTGCGGTATGTTTGTGCGCCCCCTTCACCGCCTTGCAGTACTTGGAGAGTCTCGCTATTGTGCCGCGTGCCGGCCAAAATGTAATTTTCGTACAGCGCGATGGTATCCGAAACCGTACTTTGATTGAGGTCAAAGCGTGATTCAATACTGAGCGGATTTAATAGAATAACTGCAATTTCTTGTGACCCATTATCGACTGATGCAAAGATTCTATTGTCTATTTGCACCATGTCGGTTATGTCTTCGTCGAGTCCATTTTGTAATTTAATTGAATTTTGAAGCGGAACTGTTCCTTCCGGTGTTGAGATATCAAAAATATAGAGTGACTTAATATCATTGTCGGTATCTCCCTCGCGTCCCATATAGAGTGAATTGCCGTCTGCGATAACACTGCGCATATTTTCGTCATCTTCAACATCAATGCTCTTAACCAAAAGGAAGTCACTCAGCCGAACAATAGCAAGTTCGCGACTATCATGCGAAGTTGCGAGATATGCATAGTTGCCTTGGATATCAACTGAGCTTACACGTTCACCAATTTCAGTCGAACCTGCCGGTGTTGTCATCGCACCGAGCGGATCAGAAATATCGTATGCAAAAAATTCTTCACCACTTCCGCTTCTTTCGGCACCAATATAGAGCATGTTGTTTTCAATCTGCATGCCATATGTTTTATTGCTGCCCGGCAAGTTAATGCCATTTACTTTTTGGTATGTGGTAAGATCGATAATTTTAATCTCCTCATTTCCGTCTTCAGTCGATACGTAGGCATAATTCCCTTGTACACTTACATCATTACAAACGGTACTGAGCTCTACTGACCCAAGTTCCGGCAGATTTGCCTGGCCGAGTTGCGTAAGGTCAAAAACGGTAAACTCTTCATCGGCGCCATTATTTTTCGCAACGGTGAACAGACGGTCGTCAACTACCGTAAGGCCGTTTACATCTGCATCACCGCCAAAATCGTATGTTGTAAGAATAGATGCTTCTGTCCAGTTACCCATGCGAATAAGTTCTAAAGCTCCGCCGTTCGTATCAACTACGGCAATTTTATCTGCTGTGCCCGGCGAGAAGTCGGCCTCGACAGTTTGTGTCCATCGCTCCGATACAATATCGCGCAAGCGTCCGGTGAATTCTATTTGATCTGTTGCCCCCGGATACGGAACCCAGCTTACACGTACACTAATATTTTTTGTATTTGCATCGATGTCGGTCACTGTGATTGTTCTTGTGAAATAATTATCCAAAAGATCTGAGTTGCCCGAAAGTTCCCAGTAGCCATTGCTGTCGGTGAGACCATGCGTGCCAGCCGGTAAATTTGTCCATTCATAATCGCGAATGGCTCTTGCCGCTTCCATTGCTTGCTGTCCAAATGCATTTGCGCGTAAGCGATCTTCTGCTCGCTGTGTACCGGTGAGTGCGCCCAAACTCAAAACTACTAAGCCTGCTGCCGCAAACGCAAATATGCCGAGAGCAATTATTATTTCCAGCAATGTGCCTGCGTATCGTTTTGAAGGTGATTTCTGCATTATGCGAAATTTATAGTGACAGGAGTTCGAGGCTTACGTGACCGGCAGCATTACTAGTAAAACGCGTATACTGCGTAGTATCGAGAATTTCAAAGGTGCCGGTATGCGTGGTGAGTCCGGTTCCTTTGAGGAAGATAATTTCGTGGCCACCTCCTGCAATAGTAATGTTTTGAAAAGAGAGTGTTCCGCCAAGCTGAGCAACGCGGTCAAATTCAGTTGCGCGTGTTGCAAATGTATTTCCCGCAAATAAAGTATATACACCGGTTTCTTCGTTCAGCTGCACACCCCATGCTGAATTTTGATACCCTGAGATGCTATTGGCATGCGCAGTTCGCAGTGTCTGTAAAAGGTCGCGGCTGTCGCTTGAGAGCTGAGTATCATTGAGCAGATTACTTAATGCAACTCCTCCAATGCCAAAAATAATCAGGGTGATTCCCATTCCCACAATCAATTCAATGAGCGTGAATGCACGGGGCTTCATTGCAGTTATTGGCGAATTGAGCCTGTTATTTGATAAATAGGAGAGAGTATGGCAATAGCCACAAATCCCACTAAAAGTCCGATGCCAATAAGTAGTACCGGCTCCAAAACTGTAGAGAGATTTTTCATAGTCGAATCGACCTCGCCCTCATAGTATTCATTGAGGTATGACAAGCTTTTATCTAAATTGCCAGTGCGCTCGCCCATAGCAATCATGTGTGTTACAAGTGGCGGAAATAGTTTTGGATAGTACGAGAGACCGGTCGAGAGTGTTTTTCCTTTTTGAATTTGCGGAATAACACCAGCTATTGCTTTTTTATAGACACGATTCGCCGTTGCATCGGTTGCAATGTAAAGACTTGTGTCGAGTGTCATGCCGCTGGTAAGAAGGGCACCAAGCGTTTGCGCAAAGCGTGCAAGATTAATGTTAATGACAATAGGTTTCACAATCGGCAGCATAAGAATGATCCGGTGGGTAAGTGGTTTTATGAAGTCGCGCCGCAATAAAATAAAAAATCCGATTACAAATATCGGCATACTAATAGCCAAAACAATAAAGTGGTCTTTCACAAAATTTGCAAAAAAGAGCAGGATGCGAGTTGAGATAGGAAGATCGACATCGATGCTTTGAAAAAGCGGAATAATGCGCGGCAATACAAAAAAACTCACCGAGAATCCGAGTCCCAAAATCGCAACAAAAATTAAGGCTGGATACATGAGTGCCGATTTAACTTTCTTTTTTAGTTCATATGAGCGGCGTAATGTTTCTGCAAGTTTTTGAAGATTATCATCCAGCGTTCCTGTAGCCTCACCGGTCTTTACCATGTTGATGTAGATTGGCGTAAAAAATTGCGAGTACTGCATGAGCGCTTCGTAAAAAGCTTTTCCTGACTGCACAATGCTTAAAATATCCGCAACAATACGTTTCAGGCGTCCGGCAGATTGTTCATAAATCATTTCTAGGCCTTCTACCAGTGTAAGTCCCGATGTAAGTGCTACCGAAAGATGCTTGGTCATAAGCATGATATCCGTGCTCTTTACGCCCCCAAATTCCAGCTGCCAGAATGATTTTTTTATTTTCATATTTTATATCTTGATAACCCGGAGCATCTCTTCGAGTGTTGTTTGACCTTCTAAAACACGGTCCAGCGCATTTTCAAACATGGTTCGCATGCCTTGTTCAACTGCCGCTTTTTGAATGGCGCCGGCATCGGCATTTTGCATAACGAGCCCACGGATTTTTTCCGTCATTTCGAGCAGTTCAAAAATACCGATACGTCCCGAATATCCCGTTTTTTGGCAGGTCATACATCCTGAACCGTTGTAGAGTTTTATTTGCTCTTTGCCGCGTTGTTGCAGTGCAGTAACGATATTAGGCGGAATTTTTTGAGCGAGCTGTGCAAGCGTATAGTCCGTGCTGGTTAAACAAGCTTGGCAGATTTTTCGCACTAAGCGCTGGCCGATTACGGCATTTATCGTCGAGCCAATCAAGAAGGGTTTTACTCCCATTTCTACAAAGCGGGGGAGCGCTGTTGCGGCATCATTGGTGTGGAGAGACGAGAGCACAATGTGGCCCGTCATCGCAGAGTTCACCGCAATATCGGCAGTCTCTTCATCACGAATCTCACCGACCATAATAATATTTGGATCTTGACGCACAATCGCGCGCAGACCGCTTGCAAAAGTAAGTGCAGAGCCGGCCCGGATTTGAATTTGGGTGACGCCGTCGATGTTATATTCAACAGGATCTTCAATAGTTACCACGCTTACATCGCGCTGATTGAGGATTTTTAGTACGCCATAGAGTGTTGTTGTTTTTCCGGCACCGGTCGGACCGGTGGCAAGAATCATGCCCCACGGCTTTTTAATATTTTTTACAAGGGTTGCATAGTCGCCGGCCGAAAGCCCGATTTTTTCGAGAGAGAAGTCGCGTGCTTTTGCCGAGAGCAGACGCATAACGATATTTTCACCTTTGGTTGTGGGCACAATCGAGACGCGAACATCGATGATGTCTTGTCCGAAGATATATTCCAGTTTGCCATCTTGAGGTACTTGGTGCTCATCGGTGCGGAGCTTTGCAAGAATTTTGATGCGCGTGATAAAGAAGTTGTGGATCTCTTTTGGAATCACAACGATATCCTGCATGACTCCGTCGATGCGAAAGCGTACAACCGTGCGGCTCCGTTCGGGATCAATATGCACATCCGAAGCTTTGCTGTAGTAGCCGTGACTTACGATTAAATCCACAAGCCGTACAATCGCACTATCTTTTGCCTCGCCAAATGTAGCCTCACTTTCTTGTGCTTTGAGCAGCTGTTCAAATTCTTGTAGAAAGTTTTGGGTGGGCGCATTCACAGAACTCGTAAAAACAGGTACAGCCTGAGTTTTTTGTGGTGTCTGCTGCGCCATATTTTGGGGTTGCGGCTGCGTTTGTTGAGTTTGTGCCGGTGGAGTTGGCGTTCCTTGCTGACCTTGTTGTGGCAGTTGTTGTTCCGACATGTTTGTTTTTAATCTGTTAATTGTACCACAAAAGAGAGGGGATTGGTACCCTCGGATGAAGAGAATACGAGACGCAACTTAAACCTGTAACAGCGCAATTCCTACCAGTGCCAGAGCAAAAGATGCGCCTTTGAATGCCAAGCTGGATGTTGTGAAGGATTCGCGGGGAAAGTCGTAAATATAGGGCGCAAGAAGCAGTGCAAAAAAGAAGACAAAGAGTGGCTGGATGGTAAAGATGACTGCGGTGAGGGATGCCGGTCCCAGAGTCAGTGCGAGCGCAGAAAAGAGCATGCCGACAATCGAGGTTATTTGTGAGATCCAAAAATAAATCCAGCCGCGGGATGTCATGTTGTGAATGTGCGAGCGAAACGTTGCAATTTTTTTTGGCAGTGCATAAAAGGGGAGTGCGGCGAGTCCGTTGCCGAGCATGTAGTAGCCAAAGGTGCTTACAAAGTTTTGAAAATTTACCGCGAAATTTTTAAAGATAACATCGGAGCTCGACCAAATAAGTTCGGCGATTGCAATGAGGATAAGCGCACCGCTGAAGTGCCAGCGCGTTTCTGTCTTCTTGAAGGCGGATAAGAGACCGGCGGCAAGAAGGATTATGAAGGCAAGAAATTGGTAGTGCGTGAGCCGCTCGTTAATAAAAATATATGCGATGGTGAATGTGAAAATCGGCGCGATTTGAAAGAGAAGCGCGACGCGCGTCGGCTCTTCAAGGTTCATCGCGCGGTAGTAGACGATGCTCGCAAGCAGCATAAAGACACCGCTCAGGGCAATGGCACCGGCTGCAATTGAATTGGGAAATTCAAAGCCTCCAATGGCGAGCAGCAAGAGCGCGATGGGCAGCCGCGTTATGCCAATCCACCAGGAAATTGCGAGATCATTTTGAATGTGATGCCGCCGCAACGCCGCATCCGTAAGATTAGTAACCGCCCACAATATCGGCGCCGCAAGCGCAGCGAAAAGCCAGACCATGTGGGTAGTGTACTACAACAAAACTGCGTGCGCGCAAAAAAGACATTGTGACAAGTAGGTAAGCATTTGAAACGGCCCAACCCGACCACCATCTTTTCTTCATCCCTGCGCCTCCTTAAGCACAGATATTATCGAATAATAAGATGGTGGCCGGGGATTTTTCGGGGGGGGTGAGGGGGGCGCCGTGGAGAACGGCGCGCGACCCCTCCTAGGCCTTCTTGGAAGCGTCGTCGTCGGTGTTGACCCGGACCGGTACGACCAGCATGGCCGAACCAGGCCGCTGGACGCGCTGCTCGAACTCGGCTGCCGTCTCCGGCGCGTGGCGCTTGAGCCAGCGACGGGCCGAGTACTGCAGCAGCTTTGGCAGTGCGATCAGGATGAGCACGCCGCTGAAGAGCGCTCCCATCTTCGCCTGACCGAGCAGCATCGGGTTGTTAGAGCCGTACGTGGCCTGGACCACGAACAGCGCGACCGTCAGAGCCAGCGCAGCGCTCAGCCCCACCATGGGCATGTCACGCCGCTTCAGCCCTTCCGGCAGCCCGATGCCGATCATGTCAGCGAGAACCGCGAACAGCGTGATGCCGACTGACTTGCCGATGATGATGGCCCCGAGGATGACCCACGTGAACACTCCGATCTCGGACATGACCACGCCCGAATTGGCGAACGCGAAGATGAACAGGCCGTAGGTGACCGGCGTCTTCAGCGTCTCCTCGAAGTTGTGGAGTGGTGCGTGATGCGTATCGTGACCGCCGCGCTCCACGCCGACGTCATCGATGTCTTCCTTGTCGAACACCTGGGCGCTTGCGCGCTTCATGGCCGGGAGGAACGGAACGATCGGCACGAGCGCGAGCGCTGCGTGCATGTTCGCGGAGAGCATGCCGTACCACGACAGTCCACCGCAGAAGGTGATCGTTGCCCACCACTGCTTCGGCGCGAGCCGTCGCAGCGCGTAGGCGCCGAGCATCGCGACCCCGACCATCCAGAGCGCTTCCGGGTGAACCGGATGCGCGGGATCTTCGAGGAATGTGATGATCAGCCCGAGCCCGATGCCGTCGTCGAGGATTGCGAGCAGCACGACGTACGCGTACTGACCGCTCTTTTCGCCCCAGAGTGCCTTCACCACGAGCATCGCGAGCGCGATGTCCGTGGCGGTCGGGATGATCCAGCCCCGGCTCGCCGCCTCGTAGAGGTCCGTCCCGCTCATGAAGACCTTGGCCAGCACGAAGAAGGTGGCGATGGGTCCCAAGACGCCGCCGAGGGTGCCAAGCCCGACGTTGGCTGCGCGCGAGAACGGCCGCAGCTTGCCGCCGGGCAGGAGGTGTTCGACCACCTCCTTCATGGCGAGCCCGAAGAAGATTGCCATGATGATGTCGTTGGCTACGAACTTGAGGTTGACCGCGTGGTGCGCGATCTCGAACCCCCAGCTGCTCTCAACGAACGTTGTGTACTCTCTGTTTCGGGCATTCGCCATAAACAGAGCTCCGACCACCCCCCCAAGGAGAGGCAGCGAGAACCCCGTTGCGGCGCTGTGGCCCTTACTAATGACCCTGAGAACCGGATGCATGCCATTTTCCTTTCTGCGGCTAGGCCGCTTTTTTCTTGCTCCACCACATGTAGATGACGAAGCCGATGCCGACCCAGTCGGCCATGACCGCGCCAACCATAGTGTTTTCGTCCAGCGACATCAGCCAGTTGCTTAGTCGTTTCATGTCAGTCTCCTTCGTTTTTTGCTCACGATTATCACCGCACCCGTGAGCGCGCAGGCGCCCACAAAGCTCGGCTCCGTCACCGCGAGCCACACGATTCCAAGGACAAATCCATGCAGGCTGGCGCAGAGCGCCCACGCCCACAGAATCGTCCACCAATGCTTTCTCAGTTCTTCAACCCCTCCCCCGGTGCGGAACCTCCGGGAACTTTCTTGTTCACACACCGGTTCCGCAGCCGGTGTAAATCGAAGTGCAGCGGGCGACTCCGGGGACTCCACAGGGCTCCTCAAAGTAAGAGCCCCGAAGTGCCCGCTGCACACTTAAAACTGTAAAGAACGACGATAGGTGAGCCTCAAAACGAGGCTCCTGCTTTTGAAAGAGCTGCTTCCTAGCGGCCCCGTTTCAAGTACCCACCATACCGCCGTTCTTTTCTAAATTTCATATAGTAGACAGCAAATTATTGCTGATCGGTACTGCGGCACCGGCCATTCCTCAGCCGCAAATCGCTGTCTACTATTTATTTGCTTACCTACTTGTCAATGATCACACAGCGAGGCATTCCTTTTATAGAAGCCGAGCTGAGATTCGTTGCATCTGCCGAACCGGCCAACAGATGGGCCCAAATTGGCTTCCTGTAACCGTTTCTTGCGCATGCAATGAACTGTTCTTTACCATGAAACAGTAAAAAAGGCAACCCTGATCGAAATTTTTACACTTTACGGCGATGCTAAAAAATGGCCTTTTTTGCACCGCCTAAAGCAGCTACAATCTCCTTATGTTTTCCCGCGCGGTGCATGCACCGGAATTTCCCAAGGGTTTAACCTGGCTCAATACAAAGCAGCCGCTAA
The DNA here is from genome assembly GCA_002796025.1 of Candidatus Peregrinibacteria bacterium CG11_big_fil_rev_8_21_14_0_20_46_8. Classification (GTDB taxonomy): domain Bacteria; phylum Patescibacteriota; class Gracilibacteria; order UBA1369; family UM-FILTER-53-11; genus 21-14-0-20-46-8. The sequence goes on along the minus strand of PCVQ01000038.1, from coordinate 2,310 downwards.
CTATTGAGCAGCTTAAGGGTCATGTGGTACTCCTCGATTTTTGGACCTACTGCTGCATTAATTGTATCCATGTATTACCCGATCTTAAGTGGCTCGAGCACAAATATGCCGATAAACCTTTTGTGGTGATTGGCGTGCATGCGGCAAAGTTCGCCAACGAAAAAGACGACCGCAATATCGAGAGCGCAATTGCTCGCTACGAAATTGAGCATCCGGTTGTGGTCGATAACGATCATCGTATTTGGGATGAGTATGCAATTCACTCTTGGCCCTCATTTATATTGCTGGATACGGAAGGGCGCGTGGCAACAAAGGCCTCAGGTGAAGGCTTGCGGGACGCACTTGATGAGGCGATTGGAAAGTTGCTGCAGCAGGCGGAAAAAGACGGCGCCCTTGCTGATGAGCCGCTCGATTTGAAGCCGCCTACGCCTATCGCAGCACATCTTCTCAAATTTCCGGGCAAAATTTCTTTTAGCGAGGGAGGACAGTATCTGCACATTGCAGACAGCAATCACAATAGAATTCTCCGCTGCAAGATGAAGAGCGATACCGAAGCCGAGGTTGTAGAGATTATCGGCAGCGGTGATGCCGGTGCCAAGGACGGTTCATTTGAAGAGGCGATGTTTTTTCGGCCGCAAGGCGTGCGCGCTGTCGGCCACAAACTGTATGTAAGTGATACAGAAAATCATCTTATTCGCGAGGTTGATATTCAGGCGCGCACCGTAACAACCATTGCCGGTACCGGCACGCAGGCACTTGGCCGCTTACAGTCCGGCCCGGGCACGCACGTTGCACTCAATTCGCCGTGGGATATTGCGTATCACAACGACTCACTCTACATTGCCATGGCAGGCTCGCATCAAATTGCGCGACTTGATTTAAATACGAAAGACATTGAGCCGTATGCAGGTAATGGCCGTGAAAATATTGTGGATGATTTTAGAATGAATGCGCAGCTGGCGCAGCCTAGCGGCATCTCTGTCCACGATGACTACCTCTATTTTGCAGATAGCGAGGTCTCTGCACTCCGCCGCATCGGCTTTGAAGATGAGCAAGTAGAAACGCTTATTGGCCACGGCCTCTTTGATTACGGCCATCACGATGGTGACTTTGCACAGGCGCGCCTGCAGCATGCACTTGGTGTTTCGGCAACAAGCAGTGCAATTTACATTGCCGATACCTACAATCACGCAATTCGTCGCGCGGATTTAAAGACAAGGCGCATCACAACTATTGTGGGCAAAAAAGATGAGAAGGGAAATGACCGGGGGGCTTCTTGCATGATCGGCGACAAAGCGTGCGACATCTTGCCTCTCTACGAACCCAACGACGTAGTTGCCCGCGGCAAAAAGCTCTATATCTCAGACACCAACAACCACCTCATCCGCCTCTTTGATTTAGAAAAGATGACTTTGGAAGATGTGAAGATTAGTTAAAGTTTTCGTAGACATCTCTACGATGTCCGATTTTTAATACGATAAGGATCACTAATTGGTTACTGTCTTTTTTGGCGACTATTATTCTATAATCTCCAACTCGAAATCTGTATGCATTAATGTGCGAAAGAGGTTTTGCAGAAGATAATGGATCCTCCTGTCTTTGAAAGAAATGTAATTTTTTGAGGATCCGTTTTCGAATGTCTTTTTCAAGATCTGCTAATTGCTTCTCTGCATTTTTTGTTAAAGAGAAGATGTATTTTTTCTTCATCCTTTAAACGTCATATTTTTTTGCAAATTCTTCCAGAGTAATCCCGCCATTTTTTTCCCAATCTTTTTCTGCGGCTTCAAGTTCTGCATAAAATTCTTCGCGGGTTTGTAGTGGTTCCAGGACAATTCGATTTCCCTTTTCAATTTTGCACACAAAATGACGCACCGAGATTTTTTGGCGAATATTAATTGGTAATGTGCCGCTCCCTCTTTCATTGATGCTAAAGATATCGTCATTTGTGTTCATGCCCCTAGGAGTTAAGAATACTGTAATTATGATATACTGAAATTCAGTATTGTGCAAGATTCAGTATGAAGATGGGTTTCCCGAGAAGCCTTGTAACCTGTTGATTTGACTAAATCAGTTTAAACTCTCTAAATAACACTTCTCGCAGTAGACAATTTCCGGCCTGTCTGGCGCGTAACTCGTTGCAATTTCCGCACTACACTTTGCGCACTCTCTGTCCCAAATAAAGCGTGGATTTCGCATCTGAATGCGCATTTTGTTGCGTGTTTCCGGTGCAAAGCGGGGGATTGGAATTCCTAATTGCCGGTACAATTTCATCTCTTGCGGCACGATTCTATAGGGCCGCCCGCTCGCCTC